>JAKOXK010000050.1 GCA_029781035.1 Armatimonadota bacterium | reverse complement strand
GTTCTTCACCCTCAATGGTTTTGTATCCATCGGACTCTTCGCGTTTGTTCTCGCCGACCAGTTCCTCCGACACTGAGACCTCCCATCCAAACCATGCAACACACCGCTAGCCAAACGAGAACCTACATCGGCGGTCGGGATGCTGAGGGCCGGGCCCTCGAATTCTCTGTTGTGAACGGGAAGTTTGAACGTCCGGATCCTTCGGGAACGATCGAGGACTTGACAGGGGCGACAATCCTGCCAGGCTTCGTCGATGCCCACTGTCACATTATACCGATGGGTCTCGATATGCAGAAACTTCACCTTGGAACATGCATAAATCGAGAGCAAGTTGTCGAAGCCGTGCGGGGGTGGGCAAAGGATCATCCGGACGGCTGGTTGCTTGCCGTCCACTACGACCAGACGAAGTTCGATGACGCACGGCACCTGACGCGCTTCGAGTTGGACGCTGTGGCACCTGACCGTCCGGTCCTGCTCAGGCACTCTAACGGGCATGCCAGCATTGCCAACACAAAGGCCCTCGAACTGGCTGGTATCGAGCCAGGCACGGTCGACCCCATCGGCGGCACATTCGTCCGAGACGATACTGGCGTCCTGACTGGTGTGCTCCTCGAGCGGGCCCACGAGCGGGTGAGTTCGGCCGCCCCCGAGCCGACGTTGCAGGAGATGACGGACGCAGTCGTGAGAGCCGGATCGCGCATGAGCGAACTGGGCATCACATGCGCAAGCGACATGATGACGGGCCGTTGGAACCTTGAGCGCGAACTGCTGGCCTACCATGAAGCGTCACAAGGCGGTTGCCCCATCCGCCTCCGACTGTACGCCCAGTGGGGCACAGTGTTCGGGCCACGAGCTATACCGAGATCCCGGCTTGCCGAAATAGTCCAAGCGATGGACTCCGACCGTTGCCGGCTCGCCGGGACAAAGATCTTTGCCGATGGCGCGATCGGATCGGCGACGGCCGCCATCTCGGGCGCGTTTCTAACGACGGGCGGCAACGGTCAACTGATCTACACCCCAGAGCGCTTTCACGAGATGGTCGATCGTGCCGACAAGGAGGGGTGGTCAGTGGCTGTCCACAGCATTGGTGACCGGTCGACTGACCTCGTCATGGATGCGTTCAGTCGAACCCAAGATCCGAAGAGGCACCGGATCGAACACGCGATGATGCTGAGCGACCCTCAAGTGGCTCGCCTGGCCGCCCTTCGCTGCCGCGTTACGATGCAGCCTGAGTTCCTTCTCCGGTTTGGGCACTCGTATATGAAGCAACTCGGCCCGGAGCGTGCAGCATCTCTCAAACGCTGTCGATCGTTACTCGATGCGGGGGCACCCCTCAGCTTTAGCAGCGACCGACCGATCGTTCCAGGGGATCCTTGGGATGGAATCAATGCGGCTGTCGATCGGCCGAGCGGCTTTGATGCCGCCGAGAACGTGACGATGCTCGAGGCCCTTAGATTGACGACCCGAGATGCGGCGGAAGCCAATGGAGACGCCGGATCCATGGGCGCAATCGAACCAGGCCGACTCGCGGATTTTCAAGTCTTTGACGGCATTCCGTCCAAAGAGAGCCTGAGGTCGGTTCACTGTAGTGGCGTTGCCGTTTTCACTCCGCAGCCCGGAGGAGAGAAAGAGGCGAGTCGAAGCACATCCTGACGTGAATTACACTCGCACCGGCGCTGTCCGTTCCGTCACTCAGCTCCAGGGCATGTCCCTCGGCAACCCCAAGCCGGTCGGGAAGTTCGAGGACACACCAATCGCCGGCGCATACTGAGGGCGTCGACAACTCTATCTTGGCTCCGCCTGCGGACAGGTCTACCAACCTGACGGGCACTCCATTGACGAACCCTTGCTGGCCGCTGACTGTCGTCAGTCTCGGCTCGCTCCTTCGGTCTGAAGTTCGGACGAACTCTGGCAGCGACAGCGTGAACTGGTGGTGAGTCTTGTCCCGGCCCAACACGGTCGAACGGAACGTGACAATCCCGTCTGAAACGCAGGTCTGGGCAACGACGACCTCTCCGACCCGCAGGGGCACGTGGCTGTCCCGGTGAAGAGGGGCTGTTATTGTCAGTCCGTCGCCGCGGACCGCAAGGAGGTGGCACCGGTATGTGCCGGAAGGTGCCAGAAGCCTCAACTTGGCGTGAGGCGGAAGGTCAGGTAACGATCTGCGGGGATGACGCTCGACAAGTGCCCTCGAAATCACATAGGAGACAGCGAAAACGCCGCCCATGAGTAAGAGCAGTTCGCCAAGTCCTTCCATCGCTTCAATCTCAACTCAGGAGCCTCCATACTTGAGTTCCAAGTTGAACTTCTCTTTCACCCCGGGGAACAGTCGGAGCGCTTGTCCTAGACTCGCGACCGCTTCTTCTCCAGTGTCCGGATCGTTCGACTTTGCAAAATGGAGTGCTTCTAATGTCGACTGAGCCAGCAAAATGTGTGCCAGCCGTCTTGCCTCGTGAGACTCCTTGTGCCGTTCAGGCGCCACGACCTTCGAAACGATATCTGCCAGACCAGTCGCGACCTTGTTGACGGTCTCTGCTTTCTGGAGCGCTTGAGGGTCACCGGGGTGCATCCGAACCATTGGTACCAGATCACGGACACTGGTTACCCAGGGCTCTAGCGACCGGTCGAGCAGCAGCACCAGGGTCTGGTAGTCGCGTTGCTCCAGGGGGCCGCTCTGGAGAGACTCGAGGGCCTTTTCGCAAGTCGGAAGATCACCGGCAAGCGCCGCCGCCAGAGCCAGACGCCAGACGACTGACGGATCCTTGAGCGACACATAGAGACCCTCCGCCTTCTTGGCTTCGCCCCCTAAGAGGGCTATGTCTGCTTCAATGCGGTTGACCTCCGGGCCTGAGGCTCCTCTCGCTTGAGCTTCCTTCAGGGAGTCGCGGGCTCTTTCCGCGTCACAGACATCAATCCAGGAACTGGCAGCCAACAGCCAGAGTGAGCTGTCTCCAGGATCCAGCTTGGCGGCGAGCTGCGAAGCGTCTGCAGCTTCGCGAAGAAGCCCAGCAGCCTTTTCGACCGCCACCAGAGTCTTCCGAAGTTCCGTGTCGAACGGTTTGAGATCACAAGCTTCGCGCACCAGTATCACGGCCTGGTCAGCCTTTCCCTGCTGCGCCATGTCGAGCGCTTTTCTCGGCAAGTCGGGATCCGCTGCTCCACTGATCTCGACTGTCGTGTTGACCTCGGCTCCAGTTGGGTCGGGTTCCTGCGACACTCGGGGCCTGGCCGGTAGCGACGCGAGAGGTCCCTCTCCGAGAAGCGCCCTCCAAGTGCTCGACACGGACCGTGCGGTCGCATCCCAGTCCGGCAGGCTCCCGACGTAGACCGTAAACGTCCCGCCGGCACGGATCATGTCGGGCAGTTTTGCCTGAAGGGCTCTGGTCGCCTTTTCGTCGTACTTGCCGTCGGTCGCCACGACCAGATCGTCGCTCCTTTTCGGATCCCGAGGGCCGAACTTCCACTTACTTCGGCCGTCGACAAAGAGCTCGGCGGACGGGACGAACTGCTGCTTGGTCGAGACGGCCTGCACGATCAGCACATAGTCGATTCCGAGCTTACGCGCCGTATCGAGGGCCACTCTTGGCGAAGGGTTGGGCTCAAAGGGGCCAAAAACGTCTCGTGAAGTCCACTCTCGAAAAACCGGATCCGTCATCGACCAGACGACGGGACGGACTCTGCCCTCTTTGTCCAACTCGTCGGCGACATAGGGCGCAAGCATCAAGTTCGGATCGCGGTCGGCTTCGACCGGTACCTTGGTCTGCACGATCAGCAGGTCAGGTGCGGCATGGCAGATTCCCGGCATGAGGGCCAGGATAGCAACCCAAGATCGGAGCCTCATTGCAGCAGCTTGATCGCCTGACGACACTCATCCATGTAGCTTTCGATCAGCCGTTTGTCTCCGACGCCGGCGAGAACCATGTTCTGATACGATGCCAGAGCGCGCTTGTAGGCGGCCAAGGCGTCTGCGCGGCGGTTCATGTTCACGTAGCATTGCGCCAGACGATGGTTGGCGCTGGCTGGGCTCACTCCCAATCGAATCGCTTGTTCGTACGCTTTTGCCGCCTTTGAATAGTCGCCTGCCAGGAAATACTGCCGGGCCACTCGGATGAGGTTGTTGCCCTCATTGGCGTCTTCCTTGGCTTTGTTGACGGCGGCAGTGGGGTCGCCGACACTCGGCTTGATATCAATGACGGCTGGGTGCGTCGGAGTATCTGGCTTCTTGGTGTCAGATTCGACCGGCTGCGGATCCGGATCCTTGGTCCCCGTTTCTCCCGTCTTTTCGTTGTCAGGAGAGATATAGATCTGAGGCGGAGTGAGCGGAACGTTGTCGTTCGCGTTGGACACGATGGGGGGCAGGGTCCCTGGTACCCGATCGCCACTCTCCCGGTTGCTGGCGCGCATATCGGGCCTGTGAGCTTGGGCTGGGTTGGAGTCGTCTGTCCCCGCTTTGCCAGGGTTTTCGTCCTTGTTGCCGTCAACAGGCTGTTCGCCCGGGGTCGTCGAGTTCGTCCTGGCCCCCTGAGTGGGCACCGGAGCCGGAGTCAAGAACGGCCGACTGGTCGTCTCGTCGGAAGCGGCGACGGTCTCCGTGTTCGGGCGGTCCTTGTGGTTGGCGAGGACGACTGCGGATCCCGACGAGACGAGCAGCACGAAGGCGGCGCACGCGGCGAGGATCGAATACCTTCGGTCGGGTTTGGATTCGATCAACATCGGTTGCGAGGCGGCCATCCTGCGCAACTGGGCTACGCGGATCCGGTCAAGGGGCGAATCCGGTTTGAGCGTGACGACGTGCTCGTAGCTCGCCAGGGCACCCTCAATGTCGCCCAATCGCTCTAAGCAGTCGCCCCGAAGGGCATAAGCCGCGATATTGTCCGGGTCGCGCTGAAGGACCGAGTCCGCCAGAGCCAGTGACTCCGGCAGGTGGTTTTCCCCAAAAAGGCGCTGTCCCTCCGCGACATCCTTGGCCACATCGTTCTGCATGGCGGCCGCATCGGCCGGATCCAACGACCAACCACACTGAGCGCAGAACTTTCCGCTCAGGTTGTTTTGTGCTCCACAATGCTTGCAAGAAACCATGGGTCTTACGTGGCCCCCAGAAGACAGCCTATTGTACCGCAGGGGTATCGGCTTCTAGACGTGTGAAGGCACCTGCTTGGTTCGTACTGGTCGTCTTGCCTGGGCCTCACCGGTGTCTGCGGCTCCCACGGCGCACCTCTTCCCGGAACACTTGACTCAGTCCTCTGTAAGGGTAGTTCATCCAAGCTCTTGCGAGCTTCTTGGCGGCCTGAAAGAAGATGTTCTGTGCGCCTTGCTTGGTGTGCCCGCCCTTGGCACCGATCGCTTCGAACGTGTACCCGGCAAAACGCATCGCGAGGACGTCTAACTGCCGCTGGGTCAGGTCCGCCGCTTCGACGACCTCTGCCCACTCCTGTTGGAGCAAGTACTGGGCCTCCTTCCCGCCCATGGGAAGGGGAATCGTCGAAGCCCGCCGGTTTGAAGCGTCGACTTTCCGACGGAACGAGTCTTCGGAGTAGTGAGGCGCCCGGGGGTCGCGCTCGATGCGAGACAGGAGTTCGTCTGCGGCCAGGCTCAAGGCGTTCCGTCGCATGGGTGTCTGTGAAAAGAGTATACACATGTCTATCTGTCCCCTTGGTCAGTCCCGGTACGCTGTCTGGAAAGAGGGAAGTGCCCTCTGGGCTCCTGGCCCTTGGCCAGACTATCCGCACTCGGGAGTTCGCGACCTTGCTTCCTCCCCTAACGGCCTTACCGGAAACTCCTGTCAACATAGTCGGTGCATGCCTTTGTAGTCTTTATAAAAGATGAACTAAATCTGTGAAGATAATGGATAAAAAACAAGGCAGAGGAAGGGCCCGGCATGGTAGGGGAGGCAGGTGGGTTTGGCTATACTCAGTTCATGAGCACTACCGCAACCTCTCCCCAAGTCACCGCTCTGTACGACGCCCACGTGGCACTGGGCGGGCGGATGGTCGAATTCGCGGGATACATGCTTCCAGTCCAATACAAGGGTGTGATCGCTGAATCCAAAGCTGTCCGAGAACGGGCCGGGATGTTCGACGTCAGCCATATGGCGCGGCTACGGTTCAACGGCCCGCGCGCACTCGACTATCTCGAATGGGCCACGACCAACGACGTCGCATCGCTGACCTACGGCAATGGGCACTACTCCCTCTTGCCAAACGACCGAGGCGGTCTCGTGGACGACATTATTGTTTACCGGCTCGGCGAGACCGAGTTCAAGATGGTCGTCAATGCAGCCAACCACGACAAGGATGTGGCACACCTGCGGAGCCTCGACACCTCAGACGTGTCGATGGAGGACTACTCGGCCGAGACATCGATGATCGCGGTCCAGGGTCCCGATGCCGCCAAAATCGTGGCTTCAACCTCGTCGAAGCCGAACGTCGTCCTGTCCACGCCTTTCTTCGGCGTTCTCGATGTGGATGTCTGCGGGGTCGATTGCTTTGCTGCACGCTCTGGATACACAGGCGAGGACGGCTATGAACTTCAGTGCGCCAATGCCGACGCTGTCAAGCTGTGGGACGGCCTCGTCGCTGCCGGCGTCGAGCCGTGCGGACTCGGATCACGCGACACCCTTCGGGTTGAGGCTGGTTTGCCACTCTATGGCCACGAACTGGGCGACGACATGTCCCCGATCGCGGCTGGACTGGGATGGGTGGTTTCAAAGACCAAAGAGTTCAACGGAAGCCGCTTCATCAACGAAGCCAGGGCGAACGGAACCCCGACAAAACTTCATGGAGTGAGACTTGAAGGCAAGAGACTGCCCATGCCGGGCATGAAGGTCTACGCCAGCGACGGATCCCGAGAGATCGGCGTCGTGTCGTCGGGCGTATTCTCGCCACTGCTCGAATGCGGCATCGCGTTTGCTTTCTTGGACGCCTCCATCAAGCTAGAGACACCGTGCGCCGTGGACGTGCGTGGAACCATGGTTCCCGGCCAGGTGGTCAACAAACGGTTCTTTAAGCGAGGTTGAACCTCTCTTCTCGTTGGAACCACAGGGCTCCCATCAAGGTAATTCTCTCTGGGAGATTATTGAGGAGTTACTCATGGATCCAAACGAAATGGCCATTGCCGTTGGAAAGACGTTCGTCTGGCACGAGGTCTACGTCGCTGACAGCCAGAAGGCGGTCGACTTCTATACAAATGCCCTCGGCTGGGGCACACAAGCCTATGACATGGGGCCGATGGGGGCTTACCACACGCTCGTCGCGAACGGACAAGCGGTGGCCGGAATCATGGCCACAGCGGGAGTTCCCGAACTCGAAAACGTGCCGCCCCATTGGTCGACGTACGTGGGAGTCGACGACGTGGACGCCAGGATGGCCAAGTGTGTGGAACTCGGCGCGAAGGTGCTGCACGGCCCAATGGACATTCCCAACGTCGGACGCATGGTGCTCATCGAGGATCCTCAGGGCGCCGTCTTCTGGCTGTTCAAAGGCGCGTCGTAGGCTCAAAGGCGCCCTGGCGGTCGCCCCAGGCAAAAAAGGCGGCAAATTCCCGCGGGGCTAGCCTCAAAAGAGGCCAGCCCCGCGCCGATATGTTGCTTGTAGCAACCATGTCCCAGACGCTGACCTGCCCGTTTCTTGAAATCGAGGACAGCATTCCCGAGACCCTGTTCGTCCTCAAACACCCGCCGTCAGGGAAGTTCGGCTGCTACTGTCACGAAGGTGTCCACGGACTCGCCTGCTTCAGTTCTGAGATGTCTGCCTTCCGGTTCGCCGAGTGGATCGACCTCTCCGGTATGGCCTGCCTCGAGGTCAGTTTCGACGAGGCTCGTGAAATCGCCAAGGCACGCCCTATGCCGATCGTCTCCCTCATGTTGCTCGACGACTTGCGGCAACCCAAGATCCACTACGTCCGGTAGCCGCTGCGAAGCGCTGCCCTTATCATTGCGACACCTTGATGTCCGCAAAGTCGAATTCGCTACAAGGAATGCTCGCAGCGCTTGGCCCTGTCTGGAACACTTCAAGGCGCTCAGTCATCGTTCCCGAGGGGGCGACAAAATCTGACAAAACACCTTCCGGGATGGACGTGTACGTCCGCCAAGTGGCGCCAAGAGCTTCTTCCAACACCTGGATGTAGGCGCTGTCGGTCTTCCTCTGAAGGCTGAGCCGTAGCTTAAAGGCGCCAACAACTGTCGATCGCGCTTGAACCCCGAGGATGACCCTGGACGGCGAGAGCTTCGTGGACGCAAAGTTCAGGTTGACCCGCAGATAGGGCGACGTGGCGGACGGGACGATGAACTTGCAGACTCGACGGACGTCCTCATCATCGTTCGCCCAACTCGCCAGATTGCCACCTCCGGACGACGTGCCCAACATCACCTGCTCTGAGACCGGCGCGAGGACGTCGGTCGAGACTCCGGCCATCGACGCGACTTCGAAGTTGACACCGGCCATGTCCGGCAGTTCGTCCAAAGACTGAAACCGGAGTTCCAGGCGATCGCCCACAGCAACAGGCTGTGTCAGCGCGAACAAGCCCCCCGAGCCGTTTTGGAAGAGGAACGGGTTGACCCGAGAGTTCGTCCCGTCCTCGTACAGGCGTCCACTGGTCTGCTTGACGTTGTTCCTCCATATCTCCCAGTCCATGACCCGGCCGCGCCGAGCGATCATCCAAGTCGAACCGGCAATGTCCGCCGTGCCATTGACGGGACTGACCCATACCGCAGACGTGGTCGTCGCTCCAGTACGTGAAAAGACCGACCCGTGCATCAAGATGTCGCCAAGGGCCACGTCGTATGGCCCAAAGGGCATGTCCAGAGTTGTCACCCGGCACCAAAAGGGAACGTGCATTTGAGCGGGATAAGGCTCGTCCGCCCACGCTACTTGGTACGTCTGGTTCGAATAGTAGTCCGGCTGAACGATCGAAAACAGCTGTTGGTCGGTGTTCTTCTCAAGGCGCCACACGCCGTTCGGGTTGTTGACGTCGCTGAAGTCCGCACCCAAGTTGTCGATAGCGCCAAAGGTAGCCGCGCTCAGAGCCAAGCAGGTTGTTGCTGCCCATGTCCTCTCAAACATCATGTCACCCTGCGCAATGTGCCACTGCGCTCTACTCTCTTCGTACGCCACCCGGAGCCGTCACGAGCCTGTGTGCACGCAGGAGGAGCAAAAATCCAGTCAATCGCTCAAGAGATGCCCGTTTGCGTCAACGTGTACTTGATGCGGTAGATTTGCGGGTGCGCCCACCATTAGGGGGCACTCATCCCAGAGAGGACAATCTATGAATCGTCTAGCAATGCTCGTTGCCATGGCCTGGGCTTGCCCCTCGGCGATCGCGTTCCACACCTATTCGATCACGGACGTTGGCGACCTTCCCGGCGGCGCCGATTTCAGCTTTGCCCAAGACATCAACGACAACGGCGTGGTTTCTGGCGTCGGTACCGGGGCGAACGGCTCGGTCCCGTTTCGCTGGACCTCTTCACAAGGGCTGACGCCCTTGCCCCTGCTGGCCGGCTTCACTCAAGCGAACAGCGGCACGATCGACAGCCTGGGGAACATCACCGGGGTCGCCTACACCATCGATCCACTGACCGACGGTCACCCCGTGCGTTGGTCGTCCCAGAATCAGTTGACCGATGTTGGCGTGCCCGCAGGGATGACCTGGGCCATCGCCGACGCAGGTAATGACCACGGCGTGATCGCGGGCTGGGGTCAAACGGCCAACGGACGCCGCGGCTTCACGTGGTCGGCGACCGCGGGGTTCACGGTGTACCAACCGCTCGCTGGAGACAGCGAGTGCGGGTTTTGCGACATCAGCAACAGCGGGATTGTCTGCGGCTGGAGCGGTGACTTCGCCGCATTCTGGAAGAACGGCACCGGCGGCTATCTGGCCAAGCCACAGGGTGGAGTCCTTTCGTTCCCAAACCTGATCACTGACGAGGACCGGATCTGCGGATACGTCGGGCTGTCAGACGGAACCTACATTGCGGGATCCTGGACCACGACGGGTCGCTTCACCCAGGAAGACCAACTCTCCGGGTACCCGTCGATGGACTGTGTCTGGGCGACCCACGACGGCAGCACCCTCGTCGGCGCGGCCTATGACAGCGACTACGAACGGGCCACGCTCTTCAACGCGCTCGACGGCGTTGTCGACCTCAACGCCCTCGTCGATCCGTCCACCCCAGGTTGGACCCTGCAACTCGCAACGTCCTCCAACCGTTTCGGACAGATCGTAGGCTCGGGACTTATTGACGGCAAGACCCATGGCTTCATCGCGACTCCGGTTGTCACACCGACCAAGGTCAATGTGTTGCTCGGTAAGGCGACCGAAGGCGGGTTGCAGAGCCTCGAAGCGGCCGATGGCAACGGCCTCACCGTCTGCAAGTTCCTGGTTCCCAACCAACAGGCGGCCCCGGTCACCGTCGAGCTCGACGCACTGTCCCCCGTCCAGACTCCGTCCAACTACTTCATCCGGTTGGTCAGCAAAGTCAACACGTCGGGCGTCTTGTCCCAGACCGTCGACCTGTACGACTGGTCGTCATCGTCTTACGCAGACACGCGGACGGACACGCTCAACACCTCGTTCAAGACAGTCGAACTCCAGGCTACGGGAGATCTGTCGCGCTACGTCGGCCCTGAACGCGCCCTGCGCGCCCGCTTCCGGGTTAAGGCCACCGGACCCGTGGGAAGCTCGCTGTGGTGCGCCGTCCTCGACTGCGCGCAGTTCGTCACTCGGCCCTGAGTGCCCCGGAACCGGTCAGGGCCAGAGGCGTGTCTGCAAGTCCACGGCTCGTGCAGAATTAGCACTCTGGTCCCATCTCTGCTAACCACTCGCAAGGGAACGGGGCATAATTGGCACTGTCAGGCGGGGACTGCTAACCGGGGGTCACGGCTTCGCCAGCAGCCCGGCGTGCAGGGTCCGCCGTCCACAGGAAGGAAACTATGGCGAACATCAAACCACTCGGAGACAAGGTCGTGGTGGAAGTGCTCGAAGCGGAAGAGAAGACCGCTGGCGGCATCATCCTCCCCGACAGCGCTAAGAAGAAGCCGACCGAAGGCAAAGTCGTCGCCGTCGGCGACGGCCGCGTCCTCGACGACGGCAAACGCAACAAACTCAGCGTCAAAGCCGGCGACCGCGTGCTCTTCAGCAAGTACGGCGGCAACGAGGTCACCCTCGACGGCAAAGACTTCACGATCCTCGACGAAGACCAGATCTACGCGATCCTGAAGTAAGTGAGGATTGTGATGGTTGTGAAGAGGTAAGGATGGCTGGATTTCGGGACTTGGAGGTTTGGCAACTGGGACGCCGATTGGCGAACGCTGTTTACGAACTCACCAAGTCGTTTCCGAAGGACGAGCAGTTTGGCCTCACTAGCCAACTTCGTCGCGCGGTCATTTCGGTTCCCTGCAATATTGCAGAAGGATGGGGTCGCAACAGTGACGGTTCGTTCGCGCAGTTTTTGCGAATCGCCAGAGGCTCGCTTAATGAAGTGGAGACTCTGATCGTCATCGCAACCGATCAGGGCTTTGCGACTGAATCAGACCGCGACCGACTTTTCGCAGACATCGATATCCTTGGACGAAAGCTCTACAATCTAACTGAAAAAGTCAGTTCGAACATCGTCCGGGAAGAAGTGGCGGAGTACGGCCGCGAAACAGTGACGATGGTTCGCCCAACTGGGCCCAACGAACTGGCTCTCGTGGAGCAGTTGGGCTTTAGAGCCTGGCCGCCTCGGCTCGAAGGACAACCCATTTTCTATCCCGTGACCAACGCGAAATATGCGACGGAGATAGCAGACCGTTGGAACGTTCGTGAATCTGGAAAAGGGTTTGTAACCCGCTTTCAAGTTAGAAAAGAGTTTGTGGACAAGTTTCCCGTGCAATGCGGCGGAGCCAGCCACAACACGGAGTGGTGGATTCCCGCTGAAAAGTTGGAAGAACAGAACGAGAATATCGTCGGTTTGATTGAAGTCATCGCCGAATTCCCCTCACAACCCTCACAACCCTCACAACCCTCACAACCCTCACAACCCTAACAACCCTTACCCTAACAAAACCATGCCAGCAAAACAACTCCTTTACGATGAAACCGCACGCCGAGCCCTCGAGCGAGGCGTCAACAAAGTCGCCGACGCCGTCAAAGTCACCCTCGGCCCGAAAGGACGCAACGTCGTCCTCGACAAGAAGTGGGGAAGCCCCACCATCACCAAGGACGGCGTCACCGTCGCCAAAGAGATCGAGCTCGAGGACCCCTATGAGAACATGGGCGCCCAGCTCTGTAAAGAGGTCGCCAGCAAGACCAACGACGTCGCCGGCGATGGCACCACCACCGCCACCGTCCTCGCTCAGTCCATCGTGACCGAGGGTCTCCGCTACGTCGCCGCCGGTGGCAACCCCATCGCCGTCAAGCGTGGCATCGACAAGGCCGTCGAGGTCGTCGTCGATGAGATCAAGAAGGCCGCCAAGCCCGTCAAGGACAAGGAGCAGGTCCAGTTCGTCGCCACCATCGCTGGCAACGACGCTGAGATCGGTGTCCAAGTCAGCGACGCCATGGACAAAGTCGGCAAGGACGGCGTCATCACCGTCGAAGAGTCCAAGGGCCGCGAGACCAACGTCGAGATCGTCGAAGGCATGCAGTTCGACCGCGGCTACATCTCGCCCTACTTCGTGACCGACCCCGAGCGCATGGAGGCCGTCCTCGAGAACCCGCTCATCCTCATCCACGAGAAGAAGATCGGTTCCGCGCAAGACCTGCTGCCCTTCCTTGAGAAGGCCGCCCAGGCCCGCAAGCCGATCGTCATCATCGCTGAGGACCTCGAGGCCGACGCCCTCGCCACTGTCGTGCTCAACAAGATCCGCGGCGTGCTGCAGATCGCGGCGGTCAAGGCGCCTGGCTTCGGCGAGCGCCGCAAGGCCATGCTCGAGGACATCGCCGTCCTCACCAAGGGCCAGTTCATCAGCGAGGACCTCGGCACCAAGCTCGAGAACGTCACGCTGGACATGCTCGGCACCGCCAAGAAGATCGTGATCACCAAGGAAGACACGACCATCATCGAGGGCGCCGGCACCAAGCAGGCCGTCATGGGCCGCATCAGCCAGATCAAGAGCCAGATCGACAACACTGACAGCAACTACGACCGCGAGAAACTGCAGGAGCGGCTGGCCAAGCTCTCCGGCGGCGTCGCGGTGATCAAGGTCGGCGCCAGCACCGAGACCGAGCTGAAAGAGAAGAAGCACCGCTACGAGGACGCCCTTTCGGCCACCCGTGCGGCGGTCGAAGAAGGCATCGTCCCCGGCGGCGGCGTGACTCTTCTCGCTGCGGCCAAGGCGCTCGACAAGGTCAAGGCCGAGGGCGACGAAGCCACCGGCATCGCCATCGTCCGCAAGGCGCTCGAGTCGCCGCTGCGAACCATCGCCGAGAACGGCGGCTGGGAAGGCAGCGTGATCGTGGAGAAGGTGCGGAACGAGAAGGCCGGCTTTGGCCTCAACGCCGCGACCGGCGAAATCGTCGACCTCGTGAAGGCCGGCATCGTCGATCCTGCCAAGGTCACGCGCTCGACCGTCCAAAACGCCGCCTCCATCGCGGGCCTCGTGCTCACGACCGAAGCGTTGGTCGTCGAGAAGCCCGAGCCCAAGAAGGCCGCCCCGGCCATGCCGGGTGGCGGCATGGGCGACATGGACTTCTAAAGTCCGATCCCCCCTCCTCGTCAGATGTCCGTGCTGATGAGGAGGGGGTTTGGGGGTGGAGATCCGAAACCCTCATCCCCTCACCCCTTCTCCCTCGGCGCATGAACCATCGCCCAAGGAGAAGGGGTGACCCTGATCCACTGATATGATTAAGAGTCCCGATCAGTTGAAGAGGGAGTTAGGTGAGCAACTGACATCCCTTCTACTCGACTGCGAAAACTATGATCGAGGCCAGTTCTTCACGGCCAAGAGCATGGCTACGCACTTGCGGATCTTGTTTCATGACTCTGGGGGCAACAGTTGTTCACTTCTGGGCCAACTCACGTTGGCATACCCCGCAGATGGCGTCAAGTACGAGAGGATTTGCTCGACTCGTCATGAAGGCAAACTTAGAGTCATTGATGTAGGTGGCTTACCCCTTAGATCGACAGATCGAGCCCTTGTTGATCGAAGAGACTGGTGGCAGTGCGAGCAGTTTTCTCTTGGCGTCATGTTGCCAGGCGGCCACTTCGACACCTGGACTCGTCAGGAATTGACGCGAACAGTGGCCGACCAGGAGGGCGGGGCGCACGTTGATCCACAGTCCAGCCCCCAATATGTGAGCACCAACTCCGTTGTGCATTCAGTCACGTACACTCGTGATGACCCGCCCCCGCCGAACTCCGAAACGCGTGTCTTCGCGGCGATGCGAACCCTAGCCAGCGAAGTTCTCGAGACATTCAGCTAAGCGCCGGGCGTCCCGGCGGGTGGAAGGACTAAGGATCACGTCCCATTGGGTGGCTCGGGTTAGCCGGGGTCCGCAGGACTCTCGCCAAATGAATGAGATTGTTCGCGCACCCGACGAAGACGCGCCGAATCCTGCAGGACTCAGAACTGAGCCCGCCGGGTGCCCCGGTCTGGCCACGAGAGACCGCGACAGACGTTGGCCGTCCACGCAGAGTGGCAGACCGGAAACCGCCCGTGCCAGAATCCCACTGTGCAAAGGGAGAGCGAGAGGTCCAGACCGAGGCGGTTCGAAACGCCTGGTGAGGCGCGCTTCCTCACGTTTTCGTGCTTCCAGCGTAAGCCGCTCCTAGATCCGGAGTGGGCAAGGGACCTCTTCGCCGAACACCTGGCGCTCACAAGGGACCGGCTTGGCTTTCGTCTCTATGCCTGGGTCGCGATGCCGGAACACGTCCACCTCCTGCTCGATCCCGACCTCGCGGTCGCCAAAGTCCCGCGGATCCTCTCGGCCTTGAAGGGCCGCGCTTCGACAAAGGCCTTGGAGCGGATCAGGCAGACCGAGGGCCGGGCACCGGCCCACTTCTGGCAGCCGGGGAAGGGCTACGACCGGAACATCCACTCGGACAGGGAGTTCCACGAAAAGCTCGACTACATCGAGGAGAACCCGGTCAGGAGAGGCTTGGTGGCCCGCCCCGAGGAATACCTGTGGTCGTCGGCGGGGTGCCCTTTCCTCGGGCGTGACAGGTGGTAGTCCGTTCCCGGTCTGCCACTGGCCTGCCTGGGCGGAAAAGGGCGGGATTCGCCCGTGGCCAGACCGGGGCACCCGGCGGGGCACCCGGCTATGCCAGGTGACGAACTCCTTGTGATATATTGAATGCGCCATCTACTTAAGGTGAGGCAACTATGAGGGCCCTCGCAGTCTTGATCCTGGTGTCGGCGGGCTTGTCCGCTTGTGCCGAAATCGTCGTACCTGTCTCACAGTCGGTCAACTTGGGCAAGGTGGTAAGCGGAAATCTGCACAGCCTAGGATCCGACGACAACGACGCCGAGACCGTCTGTAAATTCATAGTCCCGAACCAAAGCAGCCCGTTTGTGCGCCTGACTCTGGGCTTCGTAGCGACAACTGTGAATCCTGCCTCGGTCGAGCTGGTCTTCAAAGCCGAGATGGCGACGTCAGGCTCGTTCAAGGCGCGCGGTTTCGTCCATGACTACGCGACGGCCTCGGACGTCCTCGTAATCCGTGACACGGGCATTGGCACCGCGTGGCAGACCTTCGCCGGCCAGGCGCCCGGCACGCCGGCCGAATACGTCGGGCCAGGCGGCGTGATGCAGTGCGAGCTCGAGGTTCGGCAAACGGGCCCTTCCTCTAGCGCCGCCCCGTGCACGAAGTTCGAGGTCGTCGAGCTCGGCTTGACCGTTGGCGGGCTCGCAGACTCAGCATGGCCGAAGTTTCACCACGACAGTCGGAACACCGGCCTCGGCGTCGGGCAGGGGGCGACTGGGGCACTGAAGTGGAAGTTCAAGACCGGCGACGTAGCGGATTCCTCGCCAGCCATCGGCGCGGACGGCACCGTCTATGTAGGGTCCGACGACGACTACGTCTACGCGCTGGACGGCGCGACTGGGGGTGAGAAGTGGGCGTTCAAGACCGGCTATCTTGTGGAATCCTCGCCAGCCATCGGCGCGGACGGCACCGTCTATATAGGATCGGAAGACTATTACGTCTACGCTCTGAATGGCGCGACCGGGGACGTGAAGTGGAAGTTCAGGATTGGTGATGGTGTCCGCTCCTCGCCCGCCGTCGCCGCAGACGGGACGGTCTACGTCGGCTCGACAAACGGCTATGTCTACGCACTGGACGGCGCGACTGGGGCCATGAAGTGGGAGTTCCATACCGGCTTCTACATAGACTCCTCGCCCGCCATCGGCACGGACGGGACCGTCTACATTGGATCCACGGACTACTGCGTATACGCGCTGGACGGCGCGACTGGGTCGGAGAAGTGGTCGTTCCTGACCGGCTGGTACGTGATCTCCTCGCCTGCTGTCGGCGCCGACGGGACCGTCTACGTCGGGTCGTACGACGGCAACGTCTACGCGCTGGACGGCGCGACCGGGGCAATGAAGTGGAAGTTCCAGACGAGCCAGTGGGTAGTGTCCTCGCCCGCCATCGGCGTGGACGGGACGGTCTACGTAGGGTCGAACGACCAATACCTCTACGCGCTGGACGGCGCGACCGGGGCAATGAAGTGGAAGTTCTATACCGGCTCCTATAGGGGTGATTCACCCGCCGTCGGGGCGGACGGGACCGTCTACATGGGGTCGTGGGACGATTACGTCTACGCTCTGGATGGCGCGACCGGGGCCATGAAGTGGAAGTTCCAGACCGGATTCATCGTGAACGCCTCTCCCGCCATCGGCGCGGATGGGACGGTATACATAGGGTCGAACGACCACTACGTGTACGCGATTCAGTGACGGCGGGTGGGAAGACTAACTGGGACTCTGGAGTGGGTGGCCCCGGCGCGCCGGGCGGGCCGTGGCCGGGGCAGGTTGCATGGCCGTGGCATGGGCAGACGTGACCTTCATACACTCAGCCACCGAAGACGCTGACGTCACGTTTGCCCGCGCTACACCGGACGGCCTTCGACCACGGCACCGGCGCATTTTGGTGATTTTGGGTCTCTCCGCTTCGTTCGTTCCTTGGAACGGATGATCCGTTCCACATAACGGACGGCTCGTTCCTCTCGGTCTGCGGACCGTTCCTTGGAACACGTCACATGTTGATGGGAACGGGCGGCTTGTTTGTTGTAACGGACGACCCGTTCCAAGAAGCGGGCGGCCCGTTGATTCTAACGAGCGAGCCGTTCCGACCGCTTTTCGCCTGGCGGAGCGCGAGGGCCTGACGCCAAGTCGTCCACGAATCGCTATGCGCCAACGCTGGGCGTCAAGAGTTGGACGGCCGCTCGCCAATCTTGCCCGCGTAATACCCTGAAGGGCCGACCAGGCAACTGACTTCCGCCCTGCGGTTGGAGAAGTGCCACAGGTCGTGGTCGACCCCTGAACTGCCAAAGCTTTGGACGACGACCTTGTGCGTCAAGAGGATGGTGACGTCAGCAAACTTACCGACCTCGATCGACTGGACAACGAACTGACCTTTCTCGACTTCATCGAGGAATGGTTGTGCCGATCGCAGAGCCTCTTCGTCGTAAGGCGGCGTTGGCGGTTTCTCCGATCCGTAAAACCGCGCAGCGTCAGTGAGGTCGGTCGATCCCAAGACGATCCTGTCTTGCTGGACGACACGCCAGTCAGCCGAGATGAATTTCAGGCAGAGGTCTCCCCTCGTGATGGGTCGGCCCTTTCTGTCCGTCGCTGGCCGTCGCTCTCCAAACTCAAACGCTTGCCCCCACGCCCGCCACATGGCTGTCAAAGGTTCACCGACGATCACCTGCAACAAGCTCTGAAGGAAGGGAATGTCGAGAGGGGTGCCCTGGTCTGACAAGGCGCAAGGATACCGGGGAGCCGTGGCCGGGATAGTTTGTGACGGCCGTGGCATGGTCCGTCGACTGCGCTCGGGATGACGACACGTGACCGCCTTCCGTTCGCAGTCCGCAGCCCTGCGCGTCACGTTTGCCCGTGCGTGACACGTGAGTCCATGCAGGCACGGAACGAGGCGGCAAGGCATTGACTCGGCACAACACTCGGGCGCCCTGCTGCCCATGCCACGGCCCCCTGGGCCACGACTCCCGGTGTTGAAATGACTCCGACAAGCGGAGTGCAAGCTTCAAAATGCGGAGACCCAACTTCGAAAGGCGGAGATCGGACAGCTTTGGATCTTGAAAGCCCTGAGGGCGCACCGCCGCCACGTCCCGGCGACCCGACACATTGGCCATAATGGCGCCTTATGCGGCCCGCTTTGGCTGGCCCCAACGAGACGACACATGAGATCATTGAACCTAGGAGAACTGCTCTACGAGTACCATTTGGACATCACGGGCATGGCCGAGTACGGGCTCAGCTTTGCCGGACTGATGGCAGGTGAAGCCGCATTAGGCCCGGAGGGGGCGCGGTTCGACGTCGCCTTTGAGGGCCGCGTGACAGGGAAGTTGGCGGGCACGGTGAAAGGTGTCGACTACCTGCGCCTCCGTGCAGATGGACGGTTTGAACTCGACATCCGGGCCGAAATCAGCACCGACGATGGCCACCGGATCGCTCTGAAAGCGGACGGCGTGTGCCTGCCACAGCCAGACAGCACGGTTGCAGAACTGAAGGAGAACGTCACGCTCTTCACGTCGAGCCCGGCCTATGCCTGGTTGAACCCGTTGCAGGTCTGGGGCCTCGGTACAGTCGACCTAGCCACGAACACCATCCACATTCGCGGGTACGTCGCCTAGTTCCGTCGTCCTTCCGTGCGGTTCTGGCGGATTGGTAGCACCAGTCAGGCCCTCTTCCGCCGAGTCGCGTGCCCATCGGCAACCTCGCTCAGTGTTGCGACGATGGTCCGGGTCGCTGCTGCGTCTTCTGCGGTCGTATGCTGACCCAGAACTGTGAGCGCGCTGTCGCATAGCGCATCGCCAGCTAAGAGCCGGTGCCCATCCAAAACTACGGAAACACCGGCAACCAAGCCAGCGAACGCGATGGATCGCTGGGACAAGGCGTCGAGAGTCTGCGGACTGGCCGTCTCGACCCACGCCTTCACCAAGCGTTTTGCCAAAGAACGCACTGAACTTGAAACCACCGACGAGTGCCTTGTCGGGCGTCGCTGGGCCAGGGCCAGTGAGCTAGTGCAGGTCAAGAAGAGGACGAGGCAGACGAGCCGAAACCGCATGTCACCGTTTGGACGCCCTGCGCCGGGCCCCCGTTTCGGCCCGTGGCCGGACTCAGCCTCAAGAGCGAATCTCGTTCTGTTCAGTGTCGCGGCGTCCACGTGGGGATCAGCCGACGGTAACTGCCGACGAAGGCTCTACGATGCCATGCGCGAACCATCGAGCGTTCATTCAACTCTGCACAAAAACCGCGCACAGTCTGCCGGGGGGCCCTGGCCGGGATAGCCCGTGACGGCCGCGACCCTTTGTTCCCTCTTCCTCCCTGGAATAGGGTCGCGCCTGCCCGTGCGTCTCGGCGGACTGAAGTCCGCGCTCCGTGCGATCCTAATCGCCTTGCTGGGCTCGAGCCCGCTGGCGATAGGGTGCCACTTCATAGAAACCCGAAGCGCTGCCGCCGCACGCTTTGATCCAAAGGCCACCCCGGTCGATAGTCAGGTTCAAGTAGCGGCTGTAGTCCCCTGGACTCGCTTGATGGAGGCCGGTTGAGTGGCCGGAGTCACTCTTCATGAAGACTTTGACACTCCCAAGAGACGCTACGTCGTTCGACACCAGGTATTCGACAGGGCCGCCCTTGACACGCGCATGTGCGATCTGGATCTCTTCGCCTTCTTCTAGTTTGAAATCGACGGGCCCCAAGCGCACTTTCCCGTTCTTCTCGTCTCGGCTAACGAGGGCCGCCTCCATGGCGGGTGCCCTGGCGCACAGTGAAGCTCCCGACGACGACTGACTCATCCGTTCTCAGACTGCGCGTTCAACCCGTACCTGACGGCCCCTTGCAGCACAGCCGTGTCGATGTCACTTATGGCCTTGAACTTGATACAATAACCTGTCAAGCTGGCTTTGCCAAGGGTTTGCCCATAATTCTTTGCTAAGTATGTCTTATCTTCCAGCCCGAGAACATAGACAGAGATCCCGGACTTGTTCGCGCTGAGGCCGATGCGATAGAAGTCTCTTGTCGTTCCGTCGGCGTATTTGATGGTGTAGGAGCCGTAGCCGATGCTCGGGTTCGCTACGATTTTACCGTCATTGTTCTTGCCGTCGCTAAACCACAGTTTGCAGGCTGGCGATACATCCAGTATGAGCTGGTGCAGTGCGCGCAGGTCGCTTTGCTTGGGCTCGGGTTGACTGTCAAGATACTCTTGGATCTGCTCGAAAATGGTCATGTATCCATCCGGTTTGTGCGTGCGAAGGTCTGGCCCTAAGTCTTCAGTGTGCTGACTCCCGTTTCGTCATGCCTTGGAAAGGGACGCGGGGGCCTTCGCCTTCAGTAGCTTTGCCTTGAACCACTCCACCGCCTTCGCCACGCCTGGTATGAAGGTCTTCTCGTCGTGCCCTCCGCCTTTCACGACGACCAATGTGTGGTCTACGCCCGCTTTGGCCAATTCCGCGTCCATGGTCTGAGCTTGTTGAAGAGGGACGAGCTTGTCGTCGTCGCCGTGAACGATCAGTGTCGGTGGATACTTGGAAGTAACGAGGGTGATGGGCGACAGCTTCTTGACAAGGGCTCTGATGTCGTCTTGGGGCGCCTTGGGATCAAATCCGATCGCAGGAATGAACAGGGCGAGCTGGGGATTTTCGGTAAAGAGGAAATCCGGTTTGCCCCAGTCAGCAAGATCGGTGGGCGGAGCGATCGCGGCCACGGCAGCCACCGGCGAATCCGGCGAGCCCGCGATCATGAGCGAAAGATGACCACCCGAGCTGATCCCGGTCACGCCCACCCGGTCGGTGTCGATTCCGTAGTCGTTGGCGTGTGCGTGCACAAAGCGCACTGCCGTCCGCACTTGCTCTACGATCTCTGCGACCTTGTACCTCGGCTGCGCTCCATGGACGACTTCGAACACCGTAAAACCGGCATCGGTAAAGGCCTTCTCGATGCCAGCCCCAAAGGTCTTAATCATGGAATGGTCGGAAATCCAGCCTCCGCTCACCATGAAGACCACCGCCGCTTTGTTGGGCTTTGAAGGCTTGGCAATGTCCATTGTGAACGCCGCTCCCCCCGCCTTCATGTAGATAACATCTTCGATCCGGGTCTGAGCCGATGAAACCGATGCGAGTGCTAGGAGGTAGACGACGGATAGTCGACGCGGCATGAAGGCCATTATGACCGCCGTCCTTCAGCGTGCGGGTTCTCCAAAGGTCCGCGCGTCCCCTGAGCCGCGGGTGAGGCGGCCCAGGGGAGGGTGCTTCTAGTCGAGTAGGTCGAACCGATCGAGGTTCATGACCTTTGACCAAGCCGAGACAAAGTCCCGGACGAACTTCTCTTTGGCGTCGTCGCTGGCGTAGACCTCGGCCAGCGCCCTCAACACGGAGTTCGAACCGAAGACGAGGTCAGCACGAGTTGCGGTCCACCGGAGATCGCCTGTGGTCCGGTCACGCCCTTCGAAACGGTCTTTCGACTCGGTGACCGGAGTCCACTGGGTCCTCATGTCGAGCAGGTTGACGAAGAAGTCGTTGGTCAAGACACCGGGCCGGTTGGTCAGTACGCCGTCGTTGCCTTCAACGTTGATGTTGATCGCCCTCAGTCCACCTATCAGCACCGTCATTTCGGGCGCGGTCAGGGTCAGCAACTGGGCTCTGTCGATCAGGGCCAACTCGGCTGGAACCGCGACAGGCGCCTTCTGGAAATTACGGAAGGCGTCGTTCTTGGGTTCGAGCACAGCAAACGACTCGATGTCGGTCTGGGCTTGTCTCGCGTCGGACCGTCCGGGCGAGAACGGCACTTCGACGTTGTAGCCTGCTGCCTTCGCAGCCAGCTCGACGCCGGCGTTCCCGGCCAGCACGATCAGGTCGGCCATCGAGACCTTCTTGCTGCCAGAGCCGCTGGTGTTGAAGTCGGCTTGAACGCCATCGAGGGCAGCCAAGACCTTGGCAAGTTGCTCGGGCTTGTTCGCCTCCCAATTCTTCTGGGGTGCGAGCCGGAGGCGCGCCCCGTTCGCACCGCCACGCTTGTCGGATCCTCGGAAGGTTGAGGCGGAGGCCCAAGCCGTTCCCACCAGTTCGGAAGCGGTGAGGCCCGTTTCAACGATCTTCACTTTGAGTGCCCTGGCGTCGGCGTCGTCGATCAACGGATGGTCGACTTCCGGCAGAGGGTCTTGCCAGACTAGTTCCTCTTTGGGAACTTCGGGACCGATGTAGCGAGAACGCGGCCCCAGGTCGCGGTGGGTCAGCTTGAACCAGGCTCGGGCAAACGCCTCGGCAAACGCCTGCGGATTCTCAAGGAACCGGCGCGAGATGGGCCCGTAGACGGGGTCGAACCGCAGCGAAAGGTCTGTCGTGAGCATCGTGGGCCGGTGCTTCTTGTTGGGATCGTGCGCATCGGGGATGATCTCTCCGGCGTCTTTGGCCACCCATTGCTTGGCTCCGGCCGGACTTGTCGTCAGCTCCCACTCGTACTTGAACAAGTTCTCGAAGAAGTTGTTGCTCCACTGGGCTGGAGTCGTGGTCCAGGTCACTTCGAGTCCCGATGTGATCGTATCGCCTCCCTTACCCGTGCCATGACTGCTGATCCAACCGAGACCTTGCTCTTCGAGATCGGCGGCCTCAGGATTGGGTCCGACGCGGTCTACTGGACCGGCGCCATGGCACTTGCCAAAGGTGTGCCCCCCAGCGATCAACGCCACGGTCTCCTCGTCGTTCATCGCCATACGCGCAAACGTGACGCGGATGTCATGCGCGGCCGAGAGGGGATCGGCATTGGCGTTGGGGCCCTCCGGGTTGACGTAGATCAGGCCCATCTGGACGGCCGCAAGCGGGTTGGCTAGATCACGCTCGGTTCCCTCTTGGTACCGGACCTCAGAACCAAGCCATTCTCGTTCGCCGCCCCAGTTGACGTCTTGGTCAGGTTCCCAGACGTCCTCTCGGCCCGCAGCAAAACCAAAGGTACGGAAGCCCATCGTCTCCAAGGCGACGTTTCCGGCCAGGATGAGCAAGTCGGCCCAAGAGATGCTCTGACCGTACTTCTGTTTGATCGGCCAGAGCAGGCGTCGCGACTTGTCGATGTTCACGTTGTCGGGCCAGCTGTTGAGCGGGGCGAACCGCTGTTGGCCGCGCCCCCCGCCACCGCGCCCGTCCGCAATGCGGTAGGTGCCGGCACTGTGCCAAGCCATACGGATGAACTGCGGCCCATAGTGGCCGAAGTCGGCCGGCCACCAGTCCTGCGAGTCCGTCATCAAGGCACGCAGGTCCTTCTTGAGCGCTTCGTAGTCGATCTTCTTGAAGGCATGTCGATAGTTGAACGACGGCCCGAGCGGATCGGACTTGGTCGAGTGATGGCTGAGGAGATCCACGCGAAGCTGGTTGGGCCACCAGTCGGTGTTGGTTGTGCCGGCGCCGCCGGCAAGCAGTTTTGAGTGGGGACATCTGGATTCACTTGACATGGCTTTTCCTACTCCTCGTTTTTGCACTTCGGGCACAGGCCCCAGAAGACGATTTCGGCTTCATCGATGGCGAACCCGTGGTCGTCCGACGGTTCGAGACAGGGCCTTGCTCCGACGGCACAGTCGACATCGATGGTGATGTGGCAACGACGACAGATCAGGTGGTGGTGGTTGTCACCCACTCGGGTCTCGTAGAGAGCCGAGCGTCCGGCGGGTTCGATACGCCGAATGATGCCGGCAGCAACCAGAGCGTTGAGGTTGTTGTACACAGCTTGCCGCGAAAGCGAGCCCAGGCGTCGCCTGGCGGCCCGTTCGATGAACTCAGCGTCTTGGTGTTTGCCCTCGTTTTCGACAACCTGAAGCACGGCCAACCGCGGTGCTGTCAGACGTAACTTCGCCCTCCTCAGCAAGCCCCGCACGTCGTCGGTCACGGATCCATTGTGGCACTCATACCTGGACTATGTACAGATATGAGGCTTGTGGCCTCAGGGCGAAGGAGTCGGCCTTCCTCTCTACTAAGTTGCACCGTGATATGATCTTTGCATTGTCACCCCAGCCAGACCCCAATGCCCCCGTTCCCGATACCAGGGAGTGGGGGTGTGCGCAAGTCTTAGTCCCGGTCATCGCCATCATCTTGGCGGTCGTGGGCTACCGCATCGGCATGCGATGGGGAATGATCGGCTCACTCATCGGTGTGGTGCTGGGTCTTGTCGCTGCTGTGCCGGTCTCGGGAATCTTGTTCCTTGTCGCGATCGGCATCGCGATCTTCGTCGAGAAGGTCTCGGGTCGGGGCTAGCTGACACAGTCTGGTGCAGCGGATCTACGGGTGGTCGGTAGGATGTGCTACGGAGGCGAAGCAGGCAGACCGCTCACGAAACAGGTACTGGTGGCGGTCTCGGACAGTGTGTGGAGTCGTTGTCTCCATGCGTAGGCTGTTAGCCTGTTTCCAGTTCCCGCGGAATGCATAAGTGATCGATTGAGCCACTCTAGCGCTCTTCCTGTTCCGAGTTGGACCTGGCTCGCCTACGCAGCGATCTTTGACTTCCAGAAATCCATCGTCGGTCGGGACACGCTGGCCGATCGACCAGGGCGGATTGTGGCTTTGGTTCGCTGATCGGGCCGCGTTTCGTCAGTTCTGAAGGTTCCACAGGACTTGATCAATGCCGACACAGGGCAGCGACACCGTACTGGGGCCAGTCTGCCTGACTTGAATCCTGCCTCGCACGGCTCCGTTGGCGCCAAGATAGCTCGCCGGACTTCCCGGGGTCACAGTGGTGGTCGAATAAGTTGCGCCCAGGTTTGACGTGGTGCTCGCGTCGAATGAGGAGGCCGTGAAGTTGTAAGCCTGAACGGCGACTTGGAACGCTCCGTTGCTCAGCATGTGCGCTTTAGCGGAAAGCGAGTAGGAGGAGAGGCTGGCCAGCGCTGTCGTCCCGTCGACTTGGAGTTGCACGAATGGCGACGTCTGGCTCGGGACGATGAACTTGCACGCGACGTAGTCGACACCGTCTGCGCCGGCCAGGCTCGACACATCTCCGCTTGTGTACTTGCCCAGGTTGAGGGTGAGGGACGAAGGCGCCACAGTCTGGGATTGTGTCCCGTACAGACTCAGGCAGAGGTCGTTGGAAACGGTTTGGAACATGGCGGCGCCGGTACTGAACTGGAAGTGCGTGCCGTTGCCTGGCAACCCCCGGGCAATGCCCCAGCCGAAGGGCGCGGTGCACGATGCCTCGATCTTAATCCAATAGGTTCCAGCCGGAAGGGCCAGTGAAGTCGGTAGCTTGTACTTGAAGTCGTAGAATCCGCCCACGCCAGCGTTGGTCTCCGGTGGTACGCCGCCGACCCAATAGATCTTGATCGCGTAAGGTCCCTCCGGCAACTGCGGATTGCCGCAGACCGGTTGTTGCCCGTTGCCCAGATCGTGATAGAACATCACCGAGAAATCGAACACCCCGGATGAAAACGCCTCGAACCCCCTCCAGTCCACTTCTTGGATGGTTGAATCGACATTGAGGACGAACTTCTCGTAAGCATAGAGGTCTCCGTCAGATCCGTCGGGATCCCACCAAGAGGATTGTGAATACGATGTGCCACCGTCGTGGGCGTATGCGTAGAGCAACCCGGCGCGTGCCGAGCAGACGGACGACAAGAGGACGAGAGAAAGGACGACTCCACGCATTTCAAAAACCCTGGAGACCGTTGTTCGAGTACATCGAGTGGCCCGCCAACGATCGGCTCAAAGGAAGCTCCTCTAAGTTTGCCTATCGGACTAAGAGGACGTTACTGCTTCGATCGATTCAAGACATCGGTTTCAATGATCTTGAACCGCGTCCGGGTCTTGCTGGCCACCGGGCCTGTGTACGTTTCATCGTGCCCGCGCGCCCACTTCTGGAGGGGAGAAAGCGGTTTCCAGGAACGGCCATTTGCCTCCCTGTCCCTGCCGGACTGCTCCGACAACGGGAAAGGGAGGATGGTCGGCCGAAGTTGTTGCGAGAGCGCGCTACGAGCCCAACAGATCCCAAACCGCAAGGTCAAAACTCGCGCAGGGAGTGGCGGACGTACTTGGCCCGTTCTGCTTGATCTGCACCAATGATTTGAGTGCGCCTCCGCTTCCCAGGTAGCGGTTGGGGTCACCCGTAGCGGGCAGATCGTAGAACTGGTAGGCGAGTCCAATTGAACCCGTCGTGGTCTCCTCGTAGGCGCTCGTGGCAAAGTTGTACAGCTTGAGAATGTGTGAGAAGCTTCCAGCCTGCACCATGGCTGCCTTCGTGCTGAATCGGAGTGCCGTAAGCGAAGTGAACGTTGTGTTGCCGTTGACTGCGAACTGCACGATTGGCGAAGTCTGGTTGGGAACGATGAACTTGCAGATGACGAGTGCGTCACCGTCGTCCAAGGCGAGCTTTGTGGCGTCGCCTGAGGTGATCCGTCCATAGTTGACGGTCAGAGAAGTGGGGGCGACCCTTTGAGAGTCCGGGCTGTAGATACGCACATCATCCATGTCCATCTGCGCTCCAGCCGTCAATTGAAACTGCACGGTGACGAACTGGCCGATCACAGGATCGCCTGCCTGGGCCGTATAGGTGGCGGTCACCAAGGTGAACGAGTCCGGTGGGATCGAGTTGTAGTCGAACGGCGTGCTCGCGAGCAGCGTTCCTCCGGTCACGACTCCATTGCTGACCGAGCCACCAGCATAGATGTTCAGTTTGAAAGAACCAGAGAACCCGTCGTGCCTTCGTCCGGCTTGCACTGTGACGGAGTTGACGCCCGCTCCGATCACGTTTGTGGACTGTTGGGCCATGAAATTGCTGTTGGAGTATCCGATCTGGTGCCCGTCCGGCGCGGTGGTCTGGAAGAAGCCGGCCGTGGGAATGTACCAAACGCCGGTGCCGCCCGACCAACCGGGGATACCGCTCACACTATAGCCGCCCATAACCTGCTCGGGCGTCTCAAACGATGCGTTGACGAGAGTCGCAAGACCGGCCATAGGAAGTGCCAAGGCGGCAAGGCCCACGGCTGTCCTTCCCAATGACCTGGAAAACATACGAGAGAGCATCCCAGCATTATAACAACTAAATGGAAGGAAGACGGCATTAAGAGTGTGCTGAGGATGGCCAACACCGCTCAGCGTCGTGCAGCGTCGGCTGAAGGAGATCGCCCCTTTCACGGATGCTTGGAACTCGTGGCGCCAATGGAGACTTTTATAGGCAGCTTTGCCAAGCCGCCGAATCTCGCGGTTTTCGGCTGAGCGCAGGAAACAACCATGCCCATGCCAGTCAGCGTCGTCCGGCTTCAATCGAGGTCACACGATACACCCGATGAGGTCAGGACTCCCAGCAAGACCCGCGTTGAAATCGTCCAGCTCGAGGGCTTTACGATAGGCCGGTTCACTTTTGAGCCCGGTTGGAGATGGTCGGACTGCATCCAGCCCGTGGTCAACACCGATCACTGCCAACTCTCGCATGTGGGCTATGCCCTTTCGGGACGCATCACGGTTCAGATGCAGGACGGCCTTCAGAAGACGATCACTGCCGGCGAATCGTACACGATTCCGCCTGGCCATGATGCTTGGGTCGAGGGCGACGTACCGTTTGTGGCGCTCGAGGTGATCAGCGCTGACGCCTTCGCCAAAGCGTAGTACCACAGGGACCAAAGCGGGCCCGCCACATGCACCGTCTCGTTGCTGGCACGGCCCGCCGTGCCCCAAGCTCGTGTGCGGAGCAGCGGCCCCGTGGTCTCGTGCTTGGAGACCGGCTTTCGGTGGGTGAGGATTCAGTGGAGCAGGATGCGTTCGATGACGGGGCCGTCGTCACCGGCAGGCTCTTCGTCGCGCCGGGTGAGCATCAACGGGGTGAAGCCGAAGATGTTCTTCCTCCGCCACGTAGCGACTGTGCGGAAGCCACCGAGAACAAACCGAAAGCAAAAACCCAACCCCATCGCTTCATCGCTGCAGTGAACAGCCGGTTTTTCGATGTTGACTCAGAAATGAACCTCTTGATCGCCCCAGCAGGTTTGGAGATAGTCGAGCTGTCCCGTGTGAAGCACGAGGTGGGTCGCGGGGATGGTCATGAAGAAGAGGAACGGAGTCTGGCCCTGCGGAGTCATGACCTTGGCGCCGATTTGTTCGAGACTGACCGTGTCGAGCGCGGCCAGCGTGTCCGCGATGCCTTGGCGCAACATTGCTTCCGCTTCTGACACGGACGTGATGCTCTTGATACGGGCATCAATCGGGCCCAAGAAGTCTTGGGCGTCTGCCGGAAACACGCCAGCCTTGATGATCGAAGCAAAGCCGCCACTATAGCCTGCGCAATGCGCCGCAATCTGCAGGGCGCTTTTCGCTGTTGGAGCAGGGCTCCAAGTCAGCTTGTCGGCCGGAACGAAGCTGAGCACGAGCAGGAAGTGCTCCATGGCCCATTGCGCCCGTTCCTGACATCTGGCGACGACGTCTTCCATCAGGGGTGTTCGATTATAGATGAGTGGCTCGCTTGAGCAAGCTGGTGTGCATCGAAACAATCAGAAGCCTCACTTGCGGGCTTTCCGTTTCAGGACCTCACTCATGGAGATCTCGACCGTCCGCACGTCTCCAGGTTGGACGGTGAGTTTGTTGGCCACATACCATCGCTCGCCTCGCTCGATGGACACCCAGATCGTTATGTTCCCGGGTAGCACGTCCCAATCGACTTTGGAGGACGAGGAGTCGTAGCCCAAATCCTGACCCGTCGTGCTGTCCTTACCCCGATAGGCCCATGCTGTCCACCCTTTGAGCTCGGAAGGCGTGCCCTTGAACGAGACGGTCAGATGGGCGGTCCGTGAAACCCGAAAGTCGCAAGTCGTCTTGGGCTTGTCGGTGAGGACTGATTCGCTCGTTTCCAGTTGTCCGATGATCGCGAGGAACCGCCACGGACCGTTGCCGACCCGCGATTCGACTCCCATGTGTGGCGCGGCGTCGACGACGACAAGGAAGGCACAGTTCGGAAGCTTCGTGAAGCGATAGGCGCCGTGCGTGTCGGTGACTTGACCGTCCAGTGTGGTCCCTGGATACCCGCCCATATGACCGAATCCGGTGTCGCCGAGATAGACCGCGATGCCAGGAAGCGGTTTCCCCGCCGCGTCTGTCACCGTGCCTGAAACCTCATAGTCGTCGGCGAGGACCACACGCGCCTTCTGGCCAGCGTACACGGCGCCCTCAAACTTGATGACGTCGAGCGAGGCGCCGCTCGCGTTGCCGTTCTTTGTGACGTAAGAGTCGAACCGCGGGCCAAACCGGGTGACGACCATCATTGGTTTCCGAAGGGGAACTCCAGGGATAGCAGCGTCGCCGTTCTTGTCGGTGCTGCCATGGTAGGGCCCGCTGGGAATGAACCACTGGACGCCGAAGGGTCGAACGGGCTTGGTCGAACTGGTTGTGTCGAGCCAGACTTCGTGGTTGGGAATGGGTCGGTTATGGGCGTCGGTGAGGTGAAGCCTGACGGTCCCGGTCCGGATGGCGAGAGTGAGTGTCAGGGCGCAAACGCACATCGCTTTGAGCTCACAATACCCGTGCATCGGCTGTCTGCGACAGCACGCGGAAGTGAGGCGACGACTGCGGTCCGACTCTCGTCGTGCGGCTCACTGGCCCTTGCTGGGACTCGCCCCCGCCATACGTTCGGCTGGAACTTGCTGACTCGGAGGGGGCGGGTCTTTCCGCCACTGTGTCGAAGACCCTTGGGTCCGACCAATGGCCCGAAAAGGGAAATAAATGTACAGTTACGTCGTCTAAAGGCTAAGGGAGAAGGAGAACGTGGATGCACAAGCCTATTTCGGACGAAGACCGATTGGCCGACCAGCACGAAGCGGCTCAGTCGGCGGTCGAGCAAGACTTGACGTCGGAAGTGTCTCTGAGAGCCGAGCGGGAGGCTCACAAGGACTCCCCCGACCTTGACCGGATGGCCCAGACGGCGAAAGAAAGGGCCGTCGCCGAGGTGGCTGGGGCGGCTCGGCGGGCAGAACGTCGACGCGGGCTCGCTCGGCTCGTCCAGGTCATGGACTATCTGTTCGGCATCGTTTACGTCCTGCTTGCCGTGCGGTTGGTGCTGGATATAATTGGTGCCAACCCGGCCTCTGGGTTCGTCAAGCTCGTCGCGACTGTCACGGATCCGGTCTTCGCGATGTTCCAGGGAATCCTGCGCAGCCCGCACGTTCCGGGCGGCTTCACGATCGCGCTCCCGATCTTGGTGGCGATCGGCGCCTACGCTCTGCTCCACTGGGGCGCGCGGAGCCTGTCCAGGCTCATCGCCTACCGGCGTTTGGATCTTTAGGCGGAGTGTCGTCCGCCCGATGGTTTTTTCCTTAGCGGTCGAACTTCGCCTTCTGCACACAAGCGTGCGGAATGGAGTGTTTTGGGCTAGACTGTGGCCCCGAAGAGGTTCTTATGACGATTCTTGTGCTCCCTGTGCTCTGGTTGTGCCAGGCTGGCGCCCCGACGCCCGTAACCGGCCCCGACGATCCCCCGAAGCAGGCGTTCGAGAAGATGAAGACGCTCGTGGGCAAGTGGGAAGGGAAGATGATCGACGAGGGCCAGACGATGCCGGCCACCGTGGAGTACAAGCTTACGGGAAGCGGAAGCGCGCTCGTCGAGACTCTGGGGCCCGGATCGCCCTACGAGATGATCACTGTCTACCACATGGATGGAGACAGCCTCGTCATGACGCACTACTGTGGTGCCGGTAACCAACCCAGCATGAAGCTCAAACCGGGCAAGGACGCCAACGTCCTGTTCTTCGATTTTGTCCGCGGCTCCAACATGAAGCCAGGCGACATGCACATGCACAGCGTGACGCACACGTTGGACGGTGCCGACCACCTCGTGAGTGTCTGGGACAGCTACAAAGGTGGCAAGTCGGTCGACAAAGGAACGTTCGACTTCCACCGCGTGAAGTCGTAAGCGCGGACACGGACGGTGCGGCCTCGACAGCCTGGAGTACGGGCTGGTGCCAGGGCCGACATTCCTCTTGGTGCTTCTCGGCGGGTTGTCCACACTACTGGCTCGGCGCAGACGAACTTAGGCAACGACTAAGAGCGCACTTGAAGGCGAGTCAATGACAAGCGGACGGAGTGCCGTGGAGCCAGGCTGTCTGGGTGGAGGAGGACGGATTATCCTCCTCCACCCTGCAAGTGCGCCGACGGCTAGCGGTCAGTGCGCTATTGCCGGTTCTCCTTTCGCCCTTCTCATCTCTTGCGCCGTGGCTTTGATCTCAGTAAGACTCTGCTTCATGGCGCTCCAGCCGTACCACAGGGCGTAGTCCGGATTTGCGTGGAACGTGCCTTGGAAGGTCCTCATTCTGTGCTCGAGAAACATCCTGAACAGCTCGGTCTCGATCTTTGAGGGCGCGTCGTGGAACGCTAGCATATCGGGGAACGAGTAGTCTTGCTGCTCAGGCTTCTTGAGCAGACCGTCTTTGTAGAGGTCGGCGACAATGCGGATCGCTTCGCCCATGATCTTGTCCGCTTCGCGGATCATGTCGTCGCCTTTCTTCAGTTCGCCCTTGGCAAACGTTTCGGAATGGCACTTCGTGCAGACCTTGAGCATCTTATCGCGCTCCTGTTGCCAGTCTTCTTGTGTCAGGCGGGCCAAGTCAGCCGCCTTCACAGCATCGAGCCGTGCTGTCGGCTTGCCTTCAGGGTCGAGTACACCGAGGCCCTGCAGGATCGACACCCTGTCCGCCGCCCACTGTTTGTCTTCGGGGAAGGGCAGCCGCAAGGCGAGGAAGCCCCAAGCCGTCCGCACGGCATGACTGCCTTCGGGCATATGGCATGTCTGGCAAGTCGGGGCCGAGGTCGTCTCAGGGAGGGTGCCGCTCTGCTTGAGCAACGCACGGACTCCGTGTTTGGATCCCGAGTACATCTCGTAGTGAGGATGGTCAAATCCCATGTGGCACGTCTGGCACGCCTGAGGTTGCCTCGCTTCCTTGACCGAGAACGTGTGGCGGGTGTGGCAGGAGTCGCAGGAGGCCGTGCCAAAGGCCGTGCCACCGTCCTTTTCCAACTCCTTGATGTCTTCGGCGGTTTTGGTACCGATCTTGTGACAGCCGCCGCAGCCTTTCATGCCCTGGATCAGCATCATTGGCTGGTAGTGAATTGTGGGCATGGCCTTCATGACCATCCACGCCTTGGAGTGTTTGCCAGACATGAACTGCGTCACTTGGGTGTCGTGGCAGTTGCCACACGTCTCGGGCGTTGGGATTTTGGCTAACTTGACGTTCGTTGCCGAGTTGTGGTCGCTCCCATGACAGCTGGAACAATCGACGTCGTTCTGACTGTGCTTGCTGAGCTTCCAGTCGGAGACGGCGCCTGGAGTCACCTTTGTGTGGCAACTGACGCACGAGCTCACCTTTGGTTGCGACTTGGTTTGGGCTGAGGCTTGTTTCCATCCACCGAAGACCCAAGGGACGGTCGCGAAGGCGATCAAAGCGAACCAAGAAACTGTTCTCTTCATCTCTTACCTCCTGATGAACCGGAGGCTCATCGAATGGAGGCTACTGGGGGCGACATTGACTGGGCATGATGACGGTCAGGTGATCACGTAGACATCTGGTTACAAGCCTCCAATCGGGGACTCTCGGTCTCAGCTTTCCCGGGCTCGTAAGACCAAGAGAGTCACGGGTTGAACATTCCAGCTTGGTCTGACAGGCTCTCTTGGGTTCTGCCACACCAACCGATTGAGACGTGAGCGGAGTTCAGCCGCCAGACGGCTCGCTTTGGGCCGGCCATCTCAGGGACTCATTAGCCTGCTTCCTTGCGCAGGCTCACGAAGTCTTCGTTCACGGGCGACAATCGGTAACCCCGGCGAGCGAACAATCGGATCAGGGGCGCATTGTCAGGGTGGGTGTGGGTGGTGACCGAGGTCGCTCCATGGTCACGAAACCAAGCTTCGCCAACGACGACCAGAGATTCTCCCACGCCTGTCCTTCGTGCACCGGGCACGACGTAAAGGGTCGCGAAGAGCCCTTGGCCGGATCCTTCCATCCGGACGATGGTGTGCCCGATGCACTCGCCGTTTTCGTCAAGGGCGAGGAACACGCCACCCTCACACTGTTTGGGATCCAGGTGGAATCGAACCCGGTTGTTCAACCACTCAAAGGTGTACAGCGACGAACCGCGCTCGGCTCCAAGAACCTCGATGAGTGTGCCGCGCATGCGTGAAGCGACGACCTCAATGAGTCCGTCTTCATCGGGTGTCAAAGGTCTGACCCTCACTGCGCCGGATCGTACCGTTCTCGGTCTCGGTGGCTCACGACAAACAATGCGCCGTCACGCCATCCACACCAGGTAGAGCCCACCACACACGGCAACGGCACCACACACTCGCCTGAGGTTCAGCCCCGTGTTCGAGTTTCGGTGCCAGTCGAGCAGCCTCTGTGCACTTCCAATGGAGCCGCCAACCCCTGCGATCACAGTGCAGTGCCCGAGCCCGTACGCCAGGATCAGGAGAGCGGCATAGATGGGGGCTTGATGCGACACCCGAAGCGCCAGCCCGAGGACGGGCACCATGAAGGCAAAGGTGCACGGCCCCAATGCCAGCCCGAACACTGAGCCCAATACAAAGGCGAATACCAGTCCCTTGCCTCTCACGGGCACCGACCCGAGACCGGGGATCGGCAGATCGAAGACGCCTGCAAGACTGAGACCGACAACGACGAGGACGACGGCGACACCGTAGGTGGCCCACGGGCCCAGGTCGCCCAGCATTCTGCCAGCGGCAGAAGTCGCGACGCCGATCGCACCGATCGTCACGAGGATTCCGACAGCAAAGGTTCCCGAAGTCAGGAACGCCTTTCGTGGGCTCTGATCGGGCTGGCCTGCCACGAACCCAACGATCAGAGGAATGCCTGCCAAGTGGCAGGGACTCAGCGCCACGCTCAGCACGCCCCATACGAGAGCCGCGACCAAAGCCAAGGCGGGAGCGCCGCTCATCGATTTCGAAAGCGACTCCAAAGCGCCCTGCATGGTCAGAACTTAAAGCCGAGTTCCTTCCACTTCGCGACGATCTCGTTGGCGCTCGAGAAGCCCTCGTGTCGATACAACTCGTTGTTATCCGGATAGAAGAAGATCTGGGTTGGTATCGCTTTGATCTTGTACTTCTTGGCCAAGTCCTGGTTCTTCCAGACGTCGATGAACTCGACCTTCAAGCGACCCTTGTACTTCTCGCGGAGTTCGGCCAGGACGGGCTGCATCCGCTTACAGGGAATGCACTTGTCAGACCCGAGGTCGAGCAGTCGGGGAAGTGGCGGGCCGCCGACAGGGCTCGTTTCGGGTCCGGTCCTTGGGTGCAGGCTCTTTGTCGCCACGATCCCTGAGACGCACAGGGCAAGCGCGCCAACGAACACGGATTTGATCAGCAGGGTCATTTCAAGCCACCATTGGCGACAATCGGTCTCCGCCGAGGAGCGGGCTCTTCAGGATGCGCCCCCTCTTCTTGACTCCGAACGGGGCCATCATGTGGCCTCACGCAGCAAATGCTCGATCTCAGTCGAGTTCGCGACCCGACCAGCAAACGCGACTTTGCCGTCAATAACAAAGGCTGGCGTGTTGATCACACCGAACTTCATGATCGACGGGATGTCTTCGACCTTCTCGACCTCGGCCGCCAAGCCGAGGGTTGTCACTGCCGCTTGCACGTTGGCCGTCAGGGCCTTGCATTTGGCGCAACCAGTTCCTAACACTTGTAGTCTCATGATTCCTATCTTCCTCCTGTAGCGGGCAGGATCGCGTTGAATAAGTAACCGACGGCGGTAACGCCGACAGCCACGACACCGACGAAAACTCCAATGAGGCGAGGCCGCAGTACTCTGCGCAGGATCACGATCTCCGGCAGCGAGAGGGCGATCACCGACATCATGAAGGCAAGCGCAGACCCCAGTGCCGCACCCTTGCCGAGCAGGGCTTGCACGATCGGCACGATCCCGGCCGCGTTCGAGTACATCGGTACTCCTATCAAGACAGCCACGGGAACTGACCACCACTCGTGCGCTCCCAGGTACCGCGCCATGAGGCCGGTCGGCACGTAGCCGTGAATACCGGCCCCGACCGCGATACCGGCGATCACGTACATCCAAACTTTGCCGACGATCTCGGGGACGGCCCTGCGTCCGGCCGTGAGCCGGTCCGCCCATGACGGGTGTTCTTCTGGCGCGTCACCAACCTCGACTTCGTAGACCCAAGACTCGACGTGGCGTTCCATCTTGAGGCGACCGATCACCCAGCCGGCGCAGACTGCGACAGTGAGCCCCGAACTCACATAGATCATCGCGACTTGAACGCCAAAAAGACCGTAAAGAAGGACGAGCGCCACCTCGTTCACCATAGGTGCTGCGATCAGGAAGGAGAACGTGACGCCGAGTGGAACTCCGCTCTTGAGAAAGCCAATGAAGAGCGGCACCGCGGAACAGGAACAGAACGGCGTTACGATTCCGAGGGCGGCGGCCAGGACGTTCCCGGTCGACTCCCTCTTGCCTGCGAGGATCTGGCGCGTGCGTTCCGGCGTGAAAAAGGTGCGGAGCACACCAACACCGAAGACCACCAGCACCAGGAGCATCAGCACCTTGGGAGCCTCGTAGAGGAAGAACTCGACCGCTGAGGCCAAGCGTGTTCCTGCCTTAAGCCTTAAGGCAGAAGTGGTCAACCAGTGGGCAATTGCGAGGAGTTGTGCGTACGCTTGCTGCCAAGCGACGAGCCCGAGAAGACCCAGAGCCCACGTCCAAGCACCTGTCCACCGACTGATGTGCCGGGCACCGGTCGCCGACATCATTGACTCCAGTCAAGCGCGCTCAAACCAAGCATGCCACTTCCCCTGACGCTGTCCGGCTCTCAAGGACTGCCTCCACGCACTCGAGAAAGCCCAGGACACAAGGAACTCGCAGTCTGTAGAAAACTTGAAGCCCGCGCTTTTCGTCTTCGACGAGCCCCGCCGCCTTCATGACGGAAAGGTGTTTGGAGACAGTCGAGATGTCCGAACCAACGATACGCTGCAATTCACAGACGCAGAGTTCGCCAGCTTCGAGGGCTTCGAGCATCTGGAGGCGGCTAGGATGGGCCATCGCTTTGATCACGCTAGCTCTCAGCCTGTACCGCATATCGTCTCGCCTTACCATTGTTCTTCTATTTTGCCAAATAGCCAATTAAGGCCCTGGGTCTGGTTCATGACTAGCGATTCGAGGAGCGGCAGGAAGAAAGTCCGTGGCGGGACGGGAACATCACGGTTGTGAACGCCAAGAGACAGCGGCTGCCCGCTCCGCTTGCCCGCACAACCTTACGTGGACTCGAAAGAGACCAAGGTCAGTAGACGAGCTTGTAGACCTGTTCTTGGACGACGACTTCGCCACGGGGCTCCGTCATCGGCGGCGTCCAGGGAAAGATGTCGACGACCGGCGAACCACCGATCTTGTCGAGGCCCTTCACTCGAATCGGAGTTCCAACGATTCCGAGCAGCGCCACCTTTGTCAACCCGACTCGGTCGATCCATTGAGGTCGGCGACATGGCGTCTATGAGGGCATCATGGAGAGAAGCGGCTCAATTGTCTGGTGTCGATTCGCCGAGCAAGTGGCGGACGGAGTACATCTGTCCCGTATGGTAGGCGATGTGGAAGGCAACGTAGTTCAGCAGATCGCCGTAGTCTGAGTGCCAGTGTGGGGGTTTGTTTTCCTCACCAGGGTCGAAAGCCTTGAGACAAGCCATCGCCTCACTGTGGATTCGCTGGAGCTCTTCGAGGACCTCTTGGGCCTTCATCTTGAGGTGCTCTCCTGAGGGCAGCGTCCCGAGGGTCTCCGTGTAATAGCCGAACCCGTCCGCAAGGAGCGGGCTCTTCAGTTTGCAGTCGGAAAGGTCGCGTGACGAGCCGCCGTCGGGTGACTCGCCGCAGAACCGGACCGCTTCCCAATACGCGACGTGTCCGGCCAGTTCACCCACAGACAGGAGCCTCGGTGCCGGACGCCTCCAAACGTTCTCGTCTGACAGACCTTTGAAGGCTTCTGTCACTTCGAAGTAGCAGAGATCGAGCATCTTGAGTTGGGCTTCGAACATAGATCCATCCATCATGGCTCAATCGTGGTTGCCTGTTCGAGCGAGAAGGCAGGGAAGCTGTGTCGGGAGACTGTTTTGCGACCCACACAGTCTGGAGACGGGAGGGTCGGCATCTTGGAACGCAAGTGCCGTCTTATGGTGCACGACGGTAAATGACAATCTCGGAACCGGGAGCCGTTGTGACCGAAACGGCGATGTGAGCCAGTTCCTTCCCGGTCAACTTCTTGTGGATGCCCGTGTCGACGAACTCGACATCATATCGGTGGCTGGGTACGATCCAGTGGATCGATACCACCTTCGTCGTCTCCTCGCACTTCGCGCGACGAAACGCGATCAGGTATCCGGAATCAAGGTCAGTGCGGTGAAACTGATAGGCGAACCAGGCACCAATATCCGCGCTGTGAGGAAGAGTCTCGTAGAAGTCTCCCAAGACAAAGGGCCTCAGCCGCTTCTGTAGCTCAACGCTCTTCCTGACACCTTGCTCATTAGCGGGCGAGTCGGCGGCCAAGGCAAAGACGTTACCCGTCGTAAAGGCGCTGCGGAAGGCGTACGAAGGCTCCAATGCAAAGAGCCCGCACGCGTGCAGCGGCAGCCACTGGTAGAGCCCGGCATTCTGAAGTTGGTCGGCCTCGAAGTGCGGCCCGTCGCACTGAAGGTCGCTGTGCCAGAGTGGGAGTCCTCGCGAAAGCGTCTCGATATCAAGGCGTCGCCCGCCGCTTGCGCAAACGTCGATGAGGAGTCCGGGATACTTTCGCTCCAACTCATCCCAGAAGGCATAGAGCCCCTCAATGTGGCGGATCTCGGAAATGCCCTGGCGGTCGGGAGCGTCCGCACCACGCCAATAGCCCAAAGGTTGGATGTTGAAGTCCCAACGCACCCAAGACAGTCCGGCCGACTTGATCTGTTCCTCGACACGTTGCGTGATCCATTGCCGCGCTTTGGGATTCCCGAGCCAGAACAAGCCACCGTTGGATCCGCCCAAGACCCACTCCGGGTGATCGCGGGCAATCTCCGTTCCGGGCGCGACACGCTCGGGCTCAAACCAAAGCAAATACCCTAAGCCTGCCGACCTGGCTGCGTCGCCGACTGGCTTCAGTCCGCGTGGATACTTGGCAGTGTCCACTTGCCAATTCCCGGTTCCACTCGGAAAGCCACCGGGGTACCACTGTTGTGGGTCCATGTCAGACCAAAAGACTTCGAGGCCTCGTTCAGCATGGGGCTTCATCACGCGGACATGGGCCCGTTCGTAGGTGCCGTCCGGATCAGCTTCAAGGACCGTTCCGCAGAGTGGCGCGAAGACGATCTGGCCGTTGCGTCGTGGACTGTAATGCGCCAGGAGCGTTTTCCGGAGGAACTGATTGCCTCGCTGGGGGTCTTGGCCGTGCCAAAAAACGATCAGGATCTTTGGCGTCCGAATCTCCTCGCCGGGATGCAGGGTCAAATGCGTCAGCTCCATCCCTGCCGTCACGTGCGCTTTCGTTGGACTCGTTTGATTGAAACCTGTCGACCACTGGCCGCTCCACTCAACGGCAATGGCAGTTCCACCGTCTACGCCTTGAAGGTTGAAGAAAGGCAAGTTTCCGTCCGAGGAGCGTCCGCCAACGGGCGCCAAGACGAACTTGCGGTCTGGCTCCAGAGTCTCGCTGAGCGGACGGAAACTGTCGCCGCTGTTGCTGTCACCCAGAGAGTGGTGAAGGACGAACGGTGCTGCCGACCTCTCTTCAAAGACGGCATCGAGCGCTTGAACATCCTCGAGGATGGGAGAGTCCGTGGCGCTCGTGTTCTTGAGATGGACCGTCCAGTCCACCGATGGGACGTCGCGGTATTCCGTGGCTTCCACCCGGATTTCCAGTCCCGCCTTGTCAGCCGTCCAGATCGTGTTGATTTGGGTTCGGTTACGGTCGAGTTTCTGCCATGTCTGCTTGATGCGTGAGGCCTGCAAGACGGCTGAAGAAGGCCTCCCGCCCAGCTTAAATGAAAAGGGTGGGACGAGATGGGCGCCATGCAAGTGTGTCGCGACCCACCGAGTTAGGGCCTGACGCTCGAGATCACCTGAACCGGCCCCATGCGCGGCGATCGCCACGAAGAGGACACCGCAACTCCAGATCGCCTTGATCATCCGGGTCTGACCCATAGGCTGATCATACAAGGGGCCCGCTGCCCACCTCCCAGAATGGGCCCCTCGCTAGTCAGGTCGCCGCCAGAGATCCCAAACATGGGCGCATTCCCACTCCTCGGTCGGCTCATTTCCGGCCAGACGCAGCGCCAGCATGAGCAGAGCGAAGTGCCAGCCCTCGTGCCATACCATGTGCTGAAGGTACAGCACCGGGTGGTCGTAGTTGCCGACTTGCTGGGCGCCTGCCTCGATCCGCTCGGACACCCATTGGCGCACCAGCGCTTCGCTTTCGGCCAATCGGGCACGTATCTCAGCAAGGTCGTGAGATGGAATTGGGTCTTCGCCTTCCTTGAACGTGTAGAGACTGGGTCCGACGGGCTGATCGAGCCCATTGGCGTTCATGTGCCAATAGCGGCGCGTCCCATGGACGTGGGCCAAGTGGAAGGCGACCGTCCATCCGTCTTCGGAGGGTTTGGCGTTGAGGAGTTCCGGCGTCAGGATCAGTGTCAGGTTGTCGAGAATCTTGCACTGGCGGGTCCAGGACTCAAGCAGGGCGTCTATCGGTGTCATGTAGACAAGATTACACTATTTACCAGAGAACAGGCAAGCGGTTGTCGTGTCTCAACGAGGGGCGACGTTCTCTCGGATCCGGACTGAGGTCAGTGGTCGCACGGACGAGCCCTTGGATGTCAGAGCCCACAACAGGGGCTGTGCTAGGCTTGAACCGTGCGAGCCGAACTGCATACATCCAGACACCTGCTCGCCGTCCAGGACGTGCGGGCGTCCCGAGAGTTCTACGTGAGGTGTCTCGGGTTTTCTGAGGCCCGCGACTTTCAAGCGGAGGGATGGAGCTTCCTGTATCGGGACGGAGTCAAGCTGATTCTTCGGGAATGTAGTGAAGCTCTATCGGCTGATCAGCTGGGCGACCAAGCGTTCTTTGCTTACATCTTCGTCAAAGACATTGAGCGACTTTATGCAGAGGTGGTCGCATCGGGAGCTCGGCCGCTTTCGACTCCCGCCGAGTGTGCGTGGGGCATGCGAGAGTTTGCAGTCCGCACGCCGGACGGTCACACCTTGTTCTTTGGAGAGGAATACACGGCGGAAGATGTCGACAGGGCACTGACAGACGCAAAAGTGTTCGCTGCTGAAGGCAGGTACGCAGAGGCGCTTGAGCGACACCTTTGGTATCACCGGAACGCTCTTGAGTTTGGCGTCGGGCAGTATGGGGTGAGGCTCTCGTTTGCGCTGGCTGACTGGATCAGTCTCTCGCGGGTCTACCCGCCGGCTCGGGCCGAGCTTGTTGCCACCCGGGACGAGGCAATCGACGCTTATCGGAAGGATCCCCAGAGCGCCTTGCAGTTGGCCGAGGCCCTGTCCATCAGCTTTGCCCTCGATGACCTCGCGTCGGCGAAAAAACTGTTCTACGAGGGATTGGAACACGGAGTCAAGGAACCGCATATCGATCTCAAGCGAGTGTTGGCAAGTGGCGACTTGTCATGGGCCCGAGACGCCATGGGAGACCCTTCCCAGAAGCTCGCTAGGATCAAGAGCGAGCACGAACTCATGAACATGCTGAGTGACCTCGGGGATGAGATGCAGAGCGTCATTACGGAGAGCAACGCGAGCCGCATTGCCGAGTTTCTGAGAGCTGTTGCGATGACTCATGACTGGGACACAGCCGTGAGGATCCGAGACGAAGCGCTAGAGTTCATGGATTCCCCACTCATTCGAGACGCATTGAAGGGAACTTGATCATAATCGGAACCCAGCCACGGCGTGTCTGGGAATCTGGATCTGGGGGCGTCCCGCATTCTCAGCGGCGTAACGGGCGGGCAACACAAGACTCATGACGATCAAGTTCACCGGCGAAATCTGGTACTGGAGGGGCCCGGCGCCGCACCACTTCGTGACCGTCCCGCCTGAGGAGTCGGCTGAGATCAAGGCGGTCGAGAGGGCGGTGACCTATGGTTGGGGGATGATCCCTGCGGTCGTTCGGATCGGCGAAACCGAGTGGGAGACCTCCTTGTGGCCGAAGAATGAGGAGTACATTGTTCCGATCAAGCTGAAGATTCGCAAAGTCCTGAGCCTGGAAGAAGGTGATCGGGTATCGATCCGACTTGAAATCTGACAGGTGGAGGCGGGCCACATCGTTCAGCCGTCGCCCGTTTCGAGTTTGACTCAGGCGCGTTCAATCAGGATTTTGCCCCGGGCCGGAGGGTCGAAGCCTACGGCTGTGAGCGGGGCGGTGGCGGGCAACAGGGCCGCCGAATCTCTCCATGGGGCAACGATCGACCCTTGCTGAGTGGTGCTGCCAAGACGATGCAGACGGTGACCAATGCCGTGTGGACCGTGTGGACCGTGCGGACCGGTGACCGGCCGGCTGACGGCTGGCCGAAACACGGATTGCGGTGAGTATTGATTCGGTCTCAGCTCACCCAGTCGATATCGATGTCTCGCGCCATCAGGAGTTCGGAGAGCTGTCCGACGTGTCCTTGTACGTGTCGGATATTCAGTATCAGATGGGCGAGCTTTGGTGTCCTTGGATACCAAGCGAAGCCACTCTTGTCAGTGTCGAGGTCGAGCGAGTCCAAGCAGGAGTCCACGAGACCGTCCACGAAATCGATGTAATTGATGATCTCTCCCCGTGTGCACGGCGGGACGCCTTCGGGCATCTCATAGGGTTCGATCTCATCAGGGGCTTCCCAGAGCCGCTGCAAATCCGGCCGCCGCCCAGGCCAGGTCTGAAACGAGGCTTGGTCTTGACCCAGGTAAAGCTGAGTGAAAAAGGTGGCGTGGAACGCGATCCGCCAGTAGGTGCGGGGGTGTCTTCCCGCGGTCCACAGGTCTTCCGGGCACAACACGACGCACTGGCGAAGCATGGCCAGACTCGAGTGGTGCTGCTCCTTCAGGGCCGAGCGGACGTCCACCCGGCCATCCTACCGTAGCGAGTCGGCACGGCGCAGATTGGGGCCTTCATCAAGAGAGCCCCAGGTACAGTGGCCGTCATGTTCGGATCCCAGATCCCTGTCTTGCAGGCACCGATTGGAGGATCGGCTGTCCCCGAGCTGGTGGCGTCTGTCGCGAACGCGGGAGCCATCGGCGGCCTGGCCCTCACAGGTTGGTCTGAGTCCGACGCGTCAGCAGTGATCGCCAAGACTCGTGCCCTCACGAGCGGCCTGTTCTTCGTGAACTTCCTGCTTGCCTTCGAACCCCAGTGTTTGGGCTCTGTGCTCGATTCTGACGTACCGATTGTCACCTTTTCATTTGGTGACGCCGGCCAACTGATACCTGTGATCAAAGCTGCTGGCAAGGTGTGCGGAGTGCAGGTGGGCAACCTACTCGGGGCTCGCCGCGCGGCCCTACAGGGCGCTGACTTCCTCATTTGCCAGGGAATCGAAGCAGGAGGACGCGTGCAGTCGACACAACCGCTCGAGTCACTCCTCAAATCGGTAGTCAACGAGGATCTCGGAGTGCCTGTTGTGGCCACAGGAGGCATTGCTTCGGGTGCCGCTATTCGTGATGCAATGGCGATGGGAGCAAGTGGGGTGATGATGGGAACTCGGTTCCTTGCGACGAAGGAGAGTCGGGCCCACGAACTGTACAAGGACCGGATCGTCCGCTCAAGCGCCGCTGACACGGCCATGACGTTGTGCTTCATGGATGGCTGGCTCAACAGCACCCACCGCGTCCTCCGGAACCAGACGCTTGAGGATTGGGAGGCGGCGGGGTGTCCGCCACCGGGATCGCGGCCAGGCGAGGGTGATGTGTTGGTCAAAATGGATGACGGCGAGCCCGTCGCCAGATACCACATGTTTCAGCCGTTGGCGGGTTACGAGGGACGGGTCGAAGAATTGCCCATGTACTGTGGCACGGGTTGCACAGACATCCACGATGTTCCCAGCGCGGGCGAACTCGTCCAGCGTCTCTGGCGCGAAGCTCGGATCCACCAGCCAAAACCTTCAAGCGCCTGAGCTGACGGCGTAGTCGTTCCAAGTGGCGAACGATCCACCGTCACGTCCTCCAAGTGCTTCAGAGATCTCTCTTTGACAAGCACTTTTTCGATCAACGGGATCCAGAGTTCGTATCCCTTGTCGTTCATGTGTAGCTTGTCGCTGACGAAGATATCCGGTATAGGCTGTCCGTCGGCACCGAGCATGACGGGCCAGACGTCGACGAACGACGCGCGGCTCTCGTGGGACAGGAACTTCTCAATGGCTGCGTTAGCGGCGCGGAATTTCGGGGCCAGGCTCCACCGGCTCGGGCTCGGTTTCATCGACACGTACGTGAACTGAGCGTCTGGCAGCCGGGCGCGGACACGTCGGTAGAGGTCGTTGAATCGGGCCACAACATCGGGCGCTGTCAACATGGCGTCGTATGCGAAGTCGTTCTCACCGCAGTAGACGACCACCTGCCGAGGTGCATACGGGAAGACGACATCGTCGAGGTGCTTGGTGAGGTCCGGCAGTGCGGATCCGCCAAAGGCCCGGTTGAGGATCGTGTGGCTTGGAAAGGCCTCTCTAACTTTGGTCCACCGTGTGAACGAGGAGCTGCCGATGAAGACGATCTGCCCTTTGGCGGGTGGATGTTCAGCGTCTTGCTTCTTGAAGGCCGCGATGTCGGCAGCGTAGGGGTCGGCCTGCGCTCGCGCGGGCGAGACAACAAATGCTACAAGCAAGGGAAGTACGAGCCCCATAATTCACCAACTGCACCAAGTGTGGCAGACCGTCATCCAGCCAAGACACGGAACCGTCAGACTCTCGGAACCCGTCCGTTCACTTCGTGAACTTCCACAGGTCACCGGTGTCCTTCACGTTCTTCGTGAAGTTCTGAATCTCCTTCTTGAGGATGGACGCCGTCAACCCTCGGTTGTCGAATGACCGGTGAAGGTACAGCTTCTTACGATCGGTGTCGAAGTAGAAAGCAGACGGATCGATATTGCCGTTGGCTACGAGCAGACTGCGCCATTGGAGCGCGGAGACTGCGTCAGGGTCGGTCACTTCGCCCAGGTTGGCGTTGAGCCCGACCTTGTTTCCATCACCGCTCAACACGACCTGTGTGTTGATTGTCCAGTCGTCAAGTTGCTCCGCGATCAGGAATCCCTTGCTGAGCGGTTTCGTCTCATAGCCGAGGCCGTCGAGCATCTGCTTGAGTCCGTCGTTGTCCAACTGAGTCTGTGCCTGGAGCAACGCGGGGAGCTCTCGTGCCAGCGGCTGGAGCGCGGTTCCCGCGCCAACACCGACGCCGAACAAGAGGGTGAGTACGAGGGAGGACTTCATGGGCGTTTTCGTTCCGCGAGGAATCTCGAACGAGTCTACGTCAATCGGAGCCGAAAGGTCTACGACCCATGCGATTCCACTCGTCGTCAGACCCTGTGCGGCAGGTGTGTGACTGCAGGCAAGCAACTGCTATCCTGTCGTTCATGGCAAACGACGTCGAACCGTTGCCCGGGTACCCCGAACCCTACGGCCTCCTCTGCGCAGTCCTTCAAGACGGAACGAGCGACTGGCGAGGCGAACTCTGGGGAGCCGAGATCGGTCCAGACGTCACCGCGTGGCGACCTCGGCCCGGCGGCCAGTCGATCGGAGCGATTCTCCTCCACATGGTCATCGTGGAGATCTTCTGGTTCGAGTGCTTTGTCCTCGGCCAACGCCCGAGCGACGAGGACAAGAGGACACTTCTTTGGGACGAGATCGACGTGGACGAAGGGCGTTGGCCCGATCCTCCTGCACAACCGATTCAGTGGTACTTCGACCTCTTTGACCGTGTGCGCTCAAGGTCTTTGGAGAGGATCCGACAGTGGCCCCCACCCGCGACCTTGGTTGAACGAAACGGTATGTCGCGCACCCCGCGGTGGGTGTTGGGGCATGTCATCCAACATGAGGCCTACCATGGGGGCCAAGTGGTGATGCTCTACGACCTTTGGGCGAACCGCAACGTGTGAGGATCCAGGAGTACCCAGCACCTCGGGAGGTGATGCCTTTTGAGGATTGGCTCGACCGCAAGTTCGGTCAGCCTCCCTCGGACCAGCACTGGCCACACACCTGGTACCGTCCCGCCGACCACTTTGAGACCCGAGCCACCTATGCTGAATATGTCGTCTGGACATGGGAAGACCCGATCGGCCCCCTCGCAGACCGCTTTTCTGTCGCTCAGATCGGCACCGCTCTCTTGGGGGAGCACCATGTCAATGCGGATCCTCGACTTCCGATCGGTCTCCGCATACGGGCCTGGCGCGCACTCCAAGCCCTGTACTTGGACCTGTTCGCCAAACTCTGTTCGGGGTGCCTCGGACACAAGAGCGAACACAGCTCAGAGACAGCCTGCCTCGACGCCGCTTGTTACATGTGTTGGGATGTGGACCGATTCCAAGCAGGGACGACCGATGATCATCATGAGGACGACTTGTTCTTCGAAGTCATTGGGCTGTGCCTCAAGTCACGCAACGCGACGGTGCAGGAGTCGGCACTGCACAGGCTAGGTCATGTGCACATTTATCGTGAAGCGAGGGGCCGCGTCGCGAAGGCCATCGGCGATTTCTTGAGCTCCGGCTTGGTGGCGCGGCCCGAACTGGTCCGGTACGCCAGGAGAGCCAGGCGAGGAAGAATCCTGTGACTCGTCGGCCTCTGGCCACGCAACGGCCAGCGGAACCCCGTTCAAGAAGGGACACGTTTTGGGTAGGGTTGGTGGGTGACGACCAGCGACCTCTATCGCGAAAGCTTCGAACACGAAGTTGACAGCAACTCGAAGATGTTGGCGATGATCGCCTCGGTTCCTGCAGACCGGAGGAGCGACCCTCGGTTTCAGCGAGCCGTCAACCTGGCTGCGCACCTCTGTGCTTGCCGGGAGAACTTCTACGACATGATCGCGGCAGAGGGACACAACCGGGTCGATTGGTGGGAGGAGTCCGCAGCATTCGAATCTCTCAGTGGCCGCTTTGCTGCCATGGAGAAGAAGTGGTCGGCGTTTCTGGCCTCAATCGATCAGCTTCGCTTGGAGAGCGACTTTGTCATCGATGAGGGCGAGTGGGGGAGGTTCCGAGTAGGAGTGGAGGCCCAGATCATTCAGCTGTTGGGTCACGCGTTCTATCACCGTGGACAGATCGCGATGTTGGTGGACGAACTGGGAGGCGAAACCGTGGACACCGACTATATCGACTGGGCTCTGCCGAGGAACTCCAGTTGGGGCCTGATCGAGTGAGCATTGAGGCCAAGCAACTGTCTCATTTGCACAGCTCTTCCGGGCAGTGGCCCGGCGCCCAAAGGCCAACTCAACCGGGCTAAAGGTTCTGGCACGCGACGCGATCGAGGAATCACCCCATGCCGGATTTGGAACATCTGCAAAGTGAACTGGAAGTCTTCGAGATCATGATTCCCGGCTTTGTGGGGAGCATCCTCCGCGCCGCCGAACAGATCCCCGAAGACAAGTGGAACTGGAGCACTTCTGAGCGCGCACCCACACCGCGCGAAATCTGCGAGCACACCTTTGTCTGGCTTTGGTGCGACCGTCAACAGATGACCGTGTTGGACCGCAACTTGCACCGCCCCACACCCGACCTTCCTACGGACCGAAGCGTGATGCTCCGCATGCTCAAAGAGGAGGCGGAGGAATGGCGCCAACTCATCCAGAGTCTTACTCCCGAGGTGTTGTTTGAGGAGCGAGAGATATGGGATGGCGAAACGCGGAACTTACGGTCGTTCCTCTTCCACATGGGGCAGAACACGGTCTACAAAGCCGGCCAAATCTGGGTGCTGAACTTCGAACTTGGAATCGACGGTGAGCAGACGTACCGAGCACCCTATCCTAACGAAATGTACGGCTTCACGGATTCGCCGCCATGGCCATCATCCCGCATGGGAGACGGGCAGCCGCACTCGGAACGAGAGAACCTGTAAAAGCTCTTGATAGTCCCCTACTGAAGGTGATCCCCTTGTGGAGGAGCACCTATGAAAGCGGTGGCGTGCTCTGACGAGCACGCCACCGCGCAGAGTCCTTACCAGCGGCCGCCGCGACCGCCAGACGAACGACCGCCGCCGTAGCCACCGCTCCGTCCGCCGCCGCCGCCGCCGCGGTCTTCGCGCGGGCGGGCTTCGTTGACAGTCAGCGTCCGACCGTCCATGACCGAGTTGTGCTTGTCGGCGACAGCCGCATCGAACTGGTCGTCTTCGACGTCAACGAAACCGAAGCCGCGTCCTTCGACGACACGGGCGTTCGAGGCGCCGTAGTTGGAAAAGTAGGTCATCAACGAGGATTCGTTGGCTGAGTACGGCAGATTGCCGACATAGAGTGTTTTCTTTGCCATAAGTTTTGGATTCTCCTCAAGGAGTGGGTTGCGGTTCAGGAAGGGAGGGGAAGTGTCAGTGAACCGCCGGAATGGCAAAACTCAGATAACAAAAACCGTCGCTGTGAATCGTAACGGACGAAACTGTACACGACTTGTCCCTCTCCAAACTCCTAAACGGCCCAATTCGAATCCGGCGGCCCGATGGTGTTTGGCATAGAAAAGGGGGCGAATTGTCGCGTCACTTGGGGTCGGCCCTGGGCTCACGGCGTGGTCTTGCATGGCAGAATCGAGGCATGATGTTCCTTTCCGCGACGGTTCTCCTGGCCGCGCAAGCCTTGACCCCCGCGCCGCTCTTCCGCGATCCAGTCTGGGATGGAGCGGCAGATCCCATGTTGGTCTGGAACCCCAAAAGGAGTGCCTGGTGGATGCTCTACACCCAGCGACGGGCAAAAGCCGACGAGCCAGGAGTGTCCTGGTGCCACGGCACCGAGATCGGCATCGCCGAAAGCAAGGACGGAGGCATGGAATGGCGCTACGTGGGGACCGTGCCCTTGTCCTCGCCGGACGTCGGCCACTCTTTCTGGGCACCAGACGTCATTCGCGATCGGGGCGGTATGTTCCACATGTTCGTGAGTTATGTGCCGGGACCGGCGTCCGAACATCGCGACTGGGGCGGTTTCCGGTTCATCTTCCACTATCGGTCAAGCGACCTTAAGACGTGGCGGTTTGTCCAGCGTGTACCTCTGACGTCCGATTACTGCATCGACCCCTCGTTGGCGCGTCGGCCCGATGGAAGCTGGAGGATGTGGTTCAAGGACGAAGGACACGGGTCGAAGACTCAGGCGGTGGACAGCCGCGATCTCCGCACGTGGAAGCCTGTGGAAGACCCAGGAGTCAGCAAGCTGTACGGTGAAGGCCCCAAGGCGTTCGAGTTTAAGGGCAAGAAATGGTTGATCAAGGATCCGAACAGTGGCCTCGATGTTTACGTCTCGACCGATTGGGAGCACTGGACCTACCAGGGCAAGATCCTTGACAAGCCGGGAAAGCGCAACAGTGACCAGACGATCGGCAAGCACGCTGACGTTGTGGTTTGTGACGGAAGGGCTACCATCATCTACTTCACCCACCCTTACGGCCAGGATTTTCCGGAAAAGGATGGCGTCATGCCCCTTGCGGCACGGCACTCGGCGATCCAAGCCGCCGAACTCGAGGTGAAGGGGGGCCGACTGGTCTGCGATCGCGACAAGCCCTTCCGAATCCACCTCACAAAGCCGCGTTCATAGCCAAAGTCGTCGTTGCTCGGAGACGCTTGCGGGCTGCCAGATGGACAGCCCGCAAGTCTCATTGAAGTCAACCCGTAACCGACATCTGCCCGAACTCGAAACTCGAGCAAGGCAGTGCGACCGTCGAAGGGCCCGTCTGTTTGATTTGGATCTCGCCGCGCATCACTCCATTGGCGTCGACGTACCGGTCAAACGGGCCCGTGGCCGTTCCTTGGTAGGTCTGACCGTTGTTGCTCACGGCCAGGCTAACGCTTGTTGGTACGAACGTGCTGGTCGTCCGGTCTTCTACGAGCAAAGTGATCGCTTCCGGACCCGTGCTGTGGACAGCCACTTTCACGTTGAACGAGACTGCAGTGGGGTGAGTCTTGGACGTCGTGAACGTCAGCCGGACCTGAATGAACGGTGAGCTGGAGTTCGGAAGGATGAACTTACAGCTGTTGCGCGCATTACCGTCGTCCGCTGCCCAACTGGCCAAGTCGCCTCCACTGTTCGACGTTCCCAACAGGAACTGCTCTGCAGTCGGAGCCAGCGTCTCCGTCCCTTCATGGGCGTTGGCACCGCCCGTGACTTTGTTCGACTGGGCCTCGAACTTGGACGTTCCGTTCGGGTTGTCGCCCGTGCTGTTCGATGTGTCGGCCCAAGCGGGATGCCAATAGCCACCCACGTAGGTCAAGCCCATGTAGTCACCGAACTCGACGCCGGACCGGTTGCTGATCGACGCGCCCCCCGACACCTTGACGTTGGGCTGGAGCACAGGAACGGCTCCCTCAGGCGTGGCAAAGGTGGAGTACATCTCGGCCGCGGTGTTCGTTGCTGAATTTCGGCAGTCGTGCCAGCAGATGGCGACGTTTCCTGAGGCGGGGTTCACGGCGATCTTGGGCAGGAACTGGCTCTTGTTGGTCGAGTCGTCGTTGACGCGGATCGGAGCGCTCCACGTCGTGCCCTTGTCGTCCGAGTAACGCAGCTCAATGTCGGTATCGTTGCTCTCGTCGATGACCTCGTCGGTGTAGACAAGGTACAGGCGCCCATAGTGGGGGCTCAGTGGACAGCAATCGAAAGCGAGACCCGCCTCAGCGTCGATCGAACGGCTGTTCTGGGCGGGGATGAAGTCAAAGCCGCCCACGTTCGTCGATGTTGCTGTCACCGGGTTACCGAAGTTGCCCGCACCGAGGCCGTCAGCGTCCGCGTTGACGAGGAGAACGCCCGGACCTTGACCCGAAGTCGGCTTCTGGCTGACTTGGACGACCGTCCCATCAGGCGCGATCGCGATGTCGCCAAAGCTCGATCCTGAAGTCCCTGGGATCGTCTGGAGGTTGCCGAAAGCGCCGATGACGCCGAGGCCCGTGACAGCCGCGCCGCGTGCCACCATGCTGCCGCCCTGGTTCCATACGACCCAGACGGCGACGGGTGCGCCCGGAGCTGAGGTGTCGGCACAGACCACGGTGGGTTGATCCACACTGGCGGGGCCAAATGTGGCCAGGGTTGTGAACGTCTGGCCCGAGTCTGTGCTCAACAGCGTCACGATCTGGTTGACCGCGCTGTTGATGTACGTGATGTAGAGGTTGCCGAACGAGTCCCAGCTCAGAGTCGGGTCGCAGCATGCCGCTGCGCCTTGGTTGGCGTCGCCGTCTGCAATCGTCTTGTCCGAGGGATCTGGATAAGTCCAAGTCAAGCCACCATCGGTGCTCCGGGCAGCGAAAAGCCCGCTCGTACTCGTATTGCTGAGCAGGAACAACTCGTCCTTGTTCCTCGGATTAGCCGCGATTGCGCACTCGTTGTCGTCTCCAGACTTCTTTGACGTGTTGCGCTCGGCGAGCCCCTGCACTTGGGCTCTGGCCGATGGGGGGCCGGCGAACAGGACACCAGCGCTGAGGCCGCACAAGACGACGAACTTGGAAAAGTCGTTCGAGAATCGAGTCTTGTTCATTTCCTTCTCCTGCCTCACTTCGAGGACCAGATCCCCCGTTTGGCGTTCTTGGCCTCGAGTTCAGCCTTTCCGAGGCAGCCGCATTTGTAGTCAAAGTCGGCTTCGCGTTGGGCCAGTCCGGCTTTGACGAGCTGGACGCCTGCGTCCATCACGTCGGCCTTGGCCGACTGCAACGTGAGAATCCTGGAGACCATCTCGTTCTGGTCGTTGCGGTACTCGAACCGCATTTGAACCTTTTTGTTCAGGATCAGCTTCGTCAGCAATTGAACGCCTTTCTTGGCCAAAGTGGCGTCGCTCGGAGCCTCAATGCCGATCAAACGGACCGTATAGCGGTCTTTGCCGCAGTCGATCACGACGATGTCAGTGCTCTTGACTTGCACGATCGTCCCGTAGGTCGAATCGCCAGCCAACGCCGATGCAGCAAGAGCTACGAGAAAGAGAAAGCAGAGCGCAGTCCGTTGGGCCAGACCGCCTGGGGACAAAAGAGTGGAACGTTTCTGGACGGGAATCATCGGAGTGTCATCCTCTTCGAGCCAAACGTGGCCCATGGGCCCACGAGGCTGGAAGTCGAGTCGTCGAAAGATGGGCCGAGAATACCGTCACGTCTGAATCAATCAGTGCAAGAGGTTCAATTCCGGCGAAAGTACTGGACCCCAACCGAGGGAAGATCAGTCCGGGAGGCACCGATTACCGCATTTGGCCCTTGACCTTTGACTGGGGTGCAGCGAATGTTGACTCTTATCTACGCATGACGGGCATAATCGCACGATGCGGACAATCACAGTCGTTCTCGTTAGCGCGTGCCTGGCGACCGGAGCCATGGCCGGCACACTTCGGTCGGAGATCACGGCCATGAACGCCAAGATCCACAAGACAATGATGGCCAAGGACGCCGACGCCTTCTCCAAGACAGTCAAGGGCAGCACCACGTCGGATTTCAAGTACAGCGAAGGCGGAAAGGAAGAGTCGTTCGATGAGATGGTCAGTCAGATGC
>JAKOXK010000041.1 GCA_029781035.1 Armatimonadota bacterium | reverse complement strand
CCTCACGTGCAAGGAGAAGGGAAAGTCCGGGACGGCCACTATGCGTCACACCATGTCAGGGACGACCATGGGCCAAGACGGGAAGAGGCACACCTTCACCTTCATCGGCGTCAGCACCGACACCTTCCGGAAAGAGGGAGGCAAGTGGAAAATGGCATCGATGAGCTGGGGTGAGTCGAAAATGCTCATGGACGGCAAGCCCATGGACATGTCGAAAATGGGAGGCTAGTCGGAGCAGAACTCACCGACCGCCGGTAGAACTTGGAGCCTGGCAAGTGAGTTGCCAGGCTTCCTGCATTCAGGGTCGCGGCCCGATCCTACAGTTCTGGTTGATGATCGCCATGAACTGGGTGGTGTCGTTCTGGTCCACGATTCCGTTGTAGTTGAAGTCGCCTCGGTCAATGATCGTGTGGTCTGACACTTGGCCATGGAGGGCAGCTTGAAAGACGGGTACATCGAGGAGGTTGACGACGCCGTCCGCGTTCATATCTCCCAGCAAGGGCAGGGCCGGTATCGTGGTTGTCACCTTCGCTTGGCTGTGGATGAGGAGCCACGTGTTGGGATCGAACGACACGCTTGACACCGTCCCCGGAACGGCAACGTCATAAACGTCGGTCCAGTCGTTGTTCCAAAGGGAGAGGTCAACGGTACCGTTGTTCGTGACCACTCGGAACGGCACGGGCATGGTGATCAGAGTGAACCCGCGGCTGTTCTGGGTCTGCCACAAGGCCAGGCGCAGCCTGTGCTGACCGTTCACGACATCGTCTCGCCAGTTCCATTTGTAGTCGGGCGCGCCCGGCTTCATGATCCACTCGTCGAAGAAGAACCCGAGGTCGCGGCCCCAAACCCGGGACGCTTCGGCAGAGAAGTCTGCGGTGACGGCGTTCTTGAAGAGATAGTCGTTCCTGTAGTTGGCAAGCGTATCCAGCAAGTTTCCGTACCCGATGACGCCCCGTAACATGTGGAGCACCCAGGCGCCTTTGTAGTACACCGTGCCAGAAAAGATATGGTTTACGTCGTTCAGGTTCGTCCGCAGGACCTGGGCATCGACGTTGGATGGCTCGTTGCTGAGCATCGTGTTCCGATAAGCCGAGAAACTGCCGCCGCTCTTCTGCTCGTGCCAGATAGCTTCAGCGTACGTGGCGAAGCCTTCGTTCAGCCAGATGTCGGCCCAAGATCCACAGGTCACCATATCGCCCCACCACTGGTGAGCCAGCTCGTGCGCGTTCACGTCTTCATTGACAACATCGAGCATGCTTGAGCATGTCTGGTGCTCCATGTAGGCACCCGCTCCGGTGACCTCTGCCATTCCGTACTTCTCCTGGATGAACGGATATTGTCCGAACACGTCCGACAACATCTCGACCTGTGTCTTGTTCAGGTCGCACCCTTGTCGTGAAGACGAGTTCGCGCCGTTGTTCTCTGGGAACAGGTAGTACGTCATCGGCATGGTGCTGCCGAGATGGTCGTACGAAAGCTGGTACAGCCCGTAGTTGCTGACCGCGATCGACACTAAGTACGTGATGATCGGATAGTTCTCGAGCCACCGGTAACGGAGCCGGTTGTTTGAGAGAGTGTCCACCCCTTGCAGCGAGCCGTTCGAGACAGCCGTGAGGTCGTTGGGGACGGTGATCCACGTCTCGGCCGAATCGGCCTTGTCCCCGAGCACGTCTTTGCAGGGCCACCACGTCCGGGCGAAGAACGGTTCCGACAGACTGGACACGGCCCAGTTGTAGTACTGGCCGCTGCCATGGTGCCCCCAAATGAACGAACCGTAACCCGTGTTCTTCGGCACACCGCCGTACAGCACCGACACGACAAACTCCTCCCCGTGGTTGTACGGTCGGTCAAGAGTCAATGTGAGGACGTCACCACTCAACGAGAACGCCGTGGCCGCACCGCCTACCGACGTGACTCCCATCTGACCGCCGTTGGAGTCAAGGTAGAGCTGAACACTGGTCAGGCCGTCGATGGTGCTGTCAAGGGTGATCGTGCTCGTACCCTGCACGCGGGTCTGTGCGGGCAAGATCTCGATATCGAGCTTATAGTTCCTCAGGTCCGTGTTTGTGTCCGCCGCCGTGGTTCCCAGAGTTCCGTGGAACGAGGAATACGCGAGCGACTTGAACAAGCCGCACGGATGTTCTCGCTCAGGTCCGCCGATCTGTGCTTGCGAGCGGACTGCCGGCCCAAGGAGGGCGAGGAACCCTACTCCAATCAAGGCCACGCGTCGCGGCGCCTTTCCCATGTTACTCATGCTGCTCTTTCCTACGTCGTGCCGCTCATACCCCGCTCCATTCTGGGACGAATCCTGGATGCGTCGCGCCGGTCAGTCGTCATGTCCCGCAAAAACACAGGACTCATTGACGCTGAGTTCGACGCACAGCAGCGAGTGGTCCGAGAGGCCTTCGCCTCGGACGTCGTGCCGGTAGCGAGCGCTCGAGACTGCAGGCGACAAGGTCGGTGAGACCAGACAGTGGTCGAGTCTGAATCCATTGTTGCGGTGACTGTACCAAGAGAACTCCCGCTTGTCCAGATTAGCTTGTCTCCATGCGTCGACCCAGCCAGTGGCGACCATTCGCTTCAAGTACACCGCTTCCCGAATGGGATCTCCCTCACAGTCCTCATCGAGAGCCGTGTTGAGGTCGCCAAGGATGACAGTTCGTCGGTCGCGCCGGACACGGGCAAACGCCTCAATACCGACCCAGAAGTCGCGCTTGTCCCACACCTCAGTCTGGTTCGGCACATGGACGCCAAGCACTCGCAGATCGGATCCAGGAAGGTAGACCTCGACCCACCGGTGGCTACTTCGAGGTGTCGATTTTGACTTGACGACACGGTGAGGCTCGACCGAAAGGACACAGACCGTGTTCACCCCCGTCGAATCAGGGCTGGCTTCCGTGACCTGGTAGTTCAAAGGGCGCAGGGCGCTGAGTAAAGCCTTGCCTGGTACAGGGCGAAACTCGGTCAGTACAAGCACATCCGGGCGTTCCTCCCAAACCACTCGGGAGATCGCATCGATCCGCCTTCCACCACCCGCGCGGATGTTCCATGTCGCGAGTCGCAAGGGCGTAGTTTGGCACGGCCGGCCTGAGAAGGAATTCCTTGTGGGTTCAGCGAGTGAGACAATGGACAGGTACAGCCATTCCTTGTCCCCCGAGCCGAGGCTGCGGATATGTCCGGCCCTTATGCCCCTCCAGACAGCCGAGTTCTGCTCGTCACCTACCTGGGAAAGCTGTCAGGAATCGTCTGCCTTTGTCGGTCTAACGACACGTCTGGGGCACCAGAGCGGCTCGTTGGGTTTCCCGAAGAGTCGATCCGCCTTGCCTTCTTCACGGAGATCAAGCGGTGAGTTCGAGGACGTCAAAAGCGACAGAGCCCCGGCTCAATTGGAGTCTGCCGAGCGGATGACGATGACGGCTTTGGTTGGCCCGCCGGGCATTAGTTTCGGTTGGCATTCCACGTGGACAGGAACGAGCCCGGATCTCGGATCCGTCGGTCCAATCGTGTTCACGGTACCCAGTTCTCCCTGAGAGAGGCGGACGACCATTCCGACCCGGAGTCTTTCCGCGCGGGTCGCTTCAACCAAGCCCGTGAAGTCGCCTGAGGATCCGTCGAGCACGATGGTGACAGCGTTAGCCGGGGCCGGGCCAGCCGGAGGCAGGACGATGCCATCGGCAGGCGACTTGACCAGAACCCTCGGAGCGATTCGTCCGGCGATCGGTGCTCCCGAAGGCAAAGTCACTGGTGACGACGCGCCGAACGCGAGCCCGCCGTTTTGTATGGCCGAGAGTGTGTCCGCCGCTTCCTGGACCTTTTGATCCTGCGAAGCCTTCACACGTTCGTATTCCCGCGTCGCCGCTTCGATTTCGGCTTGGGTCGGGCCCCTTCGCAACTCTTGGAGGTGGCTTAGGGCCTTCTGATACAGCCCGTCTGAAGCGTCAAATGCCGCCTTGGAGGCAGTCGCTTGGTTGCGCGAGACCCAGCCTTCCTCGTACGCATGCTGGTCTCGGTCAGAAAGCGCTTTGGCCTTGTCCCGAGTCGCCTTGGCTTGATCCAGATCGTGTTGGGCTTGGTTCAGCCTGTCTGGGGGCGTTCCGAGAGTGACCCGATCGAGGGCTGTCTTGGCTGCGCTGACTGCAACGGACCGATCGGCCTCGGACTTGGCCAAATCACCTTGGGCTTGGCGAACGGCAGCTTCATGGCCCGAGAGGGCTGTGCCCAGCTGCTCCGAGAGCTTCTCGGCGTGGATGGACTCGGCTTTTCCATCAACGCGTCTCGATCCAAGCGTAGTCGCCGAAGCTGGATCGGCTTCGGCAATCACCTGGCCCTTGACGACATGGTCACCCGGTTTCACGAGCCAATGGACGGTGTGACCGGGAGCCGAGGCCGTGACCAAGACTTTCGCCGAATCCGGGATCGAGTATGTCCCTTCAAACTCGATTCGTTCGTCCTTCAGTGCGAGAGGACTCGCAGTCGCCGCCAGCCGAGGCAGCGTGGGAACCGAGGGAGCTACCTGGGAAGATCGAGACGCAGCAAAGCACCAGGCTAAAACGCCTCCGACTGTTGATATCCACGCCAAGTGTCGGGCGAAACGCATTCTCTTCGTGTATGACTCGGTTTATCGGTGAGAGGTGCCGCAAAGTGACGGCCCCTGGATCCAATGACCCCCGCAATCCTCGCGCCTGATAGGGCCGATGGTCTAGTGCCAGACGAAAGATCCGGCCTTTGATCCATCTCACTCGCGCTCGTCTAGCTGCTTCAGGAGGTCCGCAGGAGCTTTGCTGCGCCACGCTTCAACGATCAGGTCTTCAAGCTCGTCGACCGAGACGGCCTCAAGGCGCACAAGTACCGCGGGATAGCCGTTGTAATGCGGTTCGGTAAAAAACTTTGCAGGATCCGAGTCGATCAACATGTCTTTCGCCGCCAAGTTCGGTGTGACGATGGCCAGCACTGAATCGTTGATGACGCGAGCTTTCTTGGGGTGGATACGCTCTGCCCACGACCAAACGATGCCTTTGGCCTTGCCCCTGACTTGGACTGAGAAGCCAAACCGATCGCTCCCCTCGACAGTGCCGGGCAACTGTGCAACGATCGCTCTGACGTCGTCTTGGGTGGCCATTACTTGACTCCTTTCTCATGTTATCCTCCAATTCCTTGATGTGGGTCGCATGGAACTCTCGGTCGTTGGTGTGGGCCGCTAAACTGGAGTAGGGCGAGGAGAATCAGAAGTGTCGTTGCAGTTCCTGGGGCAGTTTTGTCGATCGGGGATCCCCGATAGCGGGGTGCGTCATTGTTAGTGACTGGGCTTATCGCGTGTCTGGCACCGGCAGCGGCGGAAGCTCGACCTGTCGGCTACATCGAAGCCGAGTCTGGCAGTGCGTTCGCCTGGCGTCTCGCAGCCAAGGAGGTTCGCCGATACGTGTACTTGAGGACGGGCGCATGGCTCTCGATTGTCACGCGGGCCCCGAAGGGGAGGCCCGTCGTGCGCCTTCTCATCGACCACAAGTTGCCGACAGAGGGTTACTCGCTCGAGGGCCGCACAGGCCGGGAACTCCGGATTGCTGGCGGCAGCGCCGTCGCCGTTCTCTACGGTGTTTACCGGATGGCCGAGACCATGGGAGTCCGGTTCGACTTGTATCAAGACGTGCTTCCCGACTCCAAGATCCCGTTTCACCTGCCTCGGATCCAAGAGACGCGCCGACCTCTGTTCGCGCTTCGCGGCCTGCAACCTTTCCACGACTTTCCGGAGGGGCCCGATTGGTGGAGTCAAGACGACTACGTGTCCAGCATTTCGCGTATGCCGAGGCTCGGTATGAACTTCATCGGCTTTCACTGCTATCCCGAGGGCGGAGTCGGGCCAGAACCCCTTGTGTGGATCGGACGAGAGTCCGACTTGAACGCTGACGGCAGTGTGAGGAACGCCTACGCAAGTCGGTGGGCCAGTGCGGCTGGTGGGACGTGGGGCTACGCGGGCACCGATACGAACGGGTTTGCCTCAGGAGCCTCCGGCTTGTTCGCCGGACTGCCAGTCTTTCGTTCGGACGGTCCTGACCACGACGTTTCGGTCTTCGAGCGCGCAGCCAGCATGATCCGGCCAGCCTTCCAACTGGCTCACGACCTTGGGGTCCGAACTTGTGTCGGCACAGAGACGCCTCTGACACTGCCGAAGGTGGTTGCCCAGCGAATGTCTGAGGCCGGATCCATCCTGAGCCCAGACGTGACCCGGTCAATCTACCGAGCCATGTTCCGAAGGATTCAAGCGGCCTATCGGCTCGACTACTACTGGCTTTGGACGCCCGAGGACTGGACGTGGAGCGGAAACAAGCCTGAGCAGTATGCCGCCACGCTCATGGACATGCGCGCGGCTCTTGGGGCCCTTGAGGATCTCGGCGATCCGTTCCAATTAGCGACCTGCGGTTGGGTGCTCGGACCAGCCAATGATCGTGCCGCTCTTGATAAGGATCTGCCCAAGTCCGTTCCTCTGAGCGCGATCAATCGTGATGTGGGACACGCGCCCATCGATCCGGCTTTTGGCGAGATCAGGGGCCGACCGCTATGGGCCATCCCTTGGTTGGAGAATGACCCGAATCTAGTGGGGTATCAGCCGTGGGTCGGGCGTATGCGCGCCGATGCCGCACAGGCACGGGTCTACGGCTGCACGGGCTTGTTCGGCATCCATTGGAGGACCGCTTCGATCGGCATGAACATCGTCGCCCTTGCCGAAGCTGGGTGGGATCAGTCTTGGTCCAGTGCGCGTACGGGCCGCCCTTCGACAGCACCATCGTGGGGGGCTCTTGGCGGGCAGGTCGCCCAGTTCAGCGCGCCAGTTGACGCCAGGGATCAAGATCCCGTGTACCAGTCCGTTCGATACGACGCTGCTGGCTATCGACTGGAGATTCCTGACGGGGTCTATCGGGTCCGCCTGCTGTTCAATGAGCCTTACTATACAGCTCCCGGAAAGCGTGTGTTCGGCGTGAATGTCCAGGGCCGGCGCCTGGTGCGGGGTCTCGACCTCTTCGCGCGCGTCGGGCGGAACCATGCGCTCGATCTGGCCGTGGACAGTGTCCGAGTCGAGGACGGCATGCTCCGGATCGACTTCTTCAAGGAAGTCGAGTACCCCTGTATCGCCGGCATCGAGGTCACGGGAAGGACGGCTACGGGTCAGCCATACAGCCGAAGGATCAACTGTGGCGGACCGGCTTGGGGGGATTTCGAGGAGGATCAGGCTGCAGATACAACGGGCCGAGGTCGGTCAATGCCGACACTGGACTTCTACATTGACTGGGCGACAGCACGTTTTGGTCCGGAGATCGGGAAGCGCGCCGGCGAAGTCTTTGCATCCATCGATGGCGTCGCCTTTCCCCAACTGACGGACTGGCTCGATGGTCCCGGGGGGCTTCCCTCGGTCTCGGCACCTTGGGGGCACGAGAAGGCGCGATTTGCTTTTCTCGACAAGTTGGAGAGCCTGCGTCCACGGATCCGGGGAAAGCTGGCGCTCTCCCGTTTCGACGTGTGGTTGGAGAGGTTCCGATTCGCCAAAGGCTTGAGGGAGTTGAGTTGCACTCGAGGTGAGCTGGACCGAGAAGTTGCCGGCCTGTCGAGTGCTGAACCCGGCACCCGGAAGAATCTGGTCGATGCCTGCCTTAGGACGCGGATTCGCCTGGCCAGACAGTGGGAAGCGACGATCACGCACTTGATGGCGTCGGTCGAGACATCTGGCGAACTGGGAACGATCGAGAACCTGGAAGCCCATACGCGGCTTCACAACAGCTTTCTGACTGTCCACGACGCAGCTCTTGCATCGGCCCTGGGATCAGCACTGCCAAGTACGGTCTACCCCGTGTCGGGGAACCGCTATACGGGGCCATCGAGGCTGTTCTTGTTGACGCACCGAGACTTGTACAGACGAGGCTCTACGCTGGTTCTGCCCATCACCCTCCTCGCGGGTGACGGAACTGGCCGAGTCCGCGTGTACTCGCGGGCCCTTGGCACGCACGACGAACCTCGGGAGTTGGATGCCGTGCGACTGTCGGGGTACCAGTGGACATTCCATCTACCCGTCTCTGAAGACCTTGAGTACTGGATTGAGGCTGAGACGACCACTGGAGAGAGGCTGCGCTACCCGCCGTCGACGACCTCGTTCGAGACCGTCTTGGCCACCGACGGCGGCTGACGCTTGTTCGGGACTAGGAGCCTTTCGGGCCCTTCACGGTGAAGGCGGTGTCGACCGTTTTCACGAACATCCATTGGCCATTGACTTGGCCCCAATAATCCACGCCAACTTCATGGACATGAGTGGTGCCCTTCTTGCCGATGAGGTCGAGGTGAAAGTCGAACTTGACAGCCACGAGGTTGTGCGACTTCGACGCGCTGATGAGTTTCTCTTTTGCCGTGGCCTTGGTGGCGCCGGCGAACAACTGCTTGACTTCAGCCAGGAAGTCGTCACGCTTGGTTGATTCGCCCTTTGGACTGACCACGAAGAAGTCCGGTGCAAAGAAAGACTGGAATCCGTTGAAGTCCACTTTCTGCATCACTTTGTTCAACTGCGCGTAGCGCGCTTTGATCGCCTGGGGCACTGCCTCCGCTGAGCCAAAGGCGGCAGCCATGGCGATAACAGGAATCAGGACAGCTCTTGTCATGATGGACATGGCGCGGGATTCTACCTCTGAGGCGATCCGCGATGCCCTCGGGACGCAAAGGCGGGTGGTGCGATGGGGCTGCCCGTGTCTGCCGTCACTTCAGCGCCCACCTATGGCCGTGGCGGATCTTTTGGCACTGTCACCTGGCCGTCAGTCCTCAACCGCTACGAGGCGCTCATCGAGCGACAGAAACTCGTTCTTTTTAGGGTCGTAGGTGTATGTGATGTCAACGGACTTTCCGTCGCTGTCCTTTGTTTTCAGGACGATCGACGTTTCCGACTTTCCGTCCGACTTGTCTTTGGTGACGGTGTATTGGCCGTTGACCTGGCTTGTGACGCCGTGCTGGTTCTTGACCGTCGCCACGAACGACAGATTGGTCTTCAGTTCGAGCCGCATCGCGTAGTCTCCCTCGTTCTGGTCGGTCTGCCAGACACCCTCGAAGGCGGTTCCCGCCGCGTTTGGGCCACTGCGCGGGGTGGGGCCAACACAACTAACAACAAGGGTGGCGACAATTCCGGCGACGAGCGCACAGGGCAGAAAAACCTTCGCGATCACAGACCGCGATCGTACCTGGGAAACCGGCCCGGCTCGATCAATGCACCAGCCCGTTCCTATGAACGGTGGCTCGCAAAGGGACAGAGACGGGCCGGCTTCTCAGGGTTGATGGTCGCTAACATTTCTGATCGAGGTCTAGGTTCCAAGCTCCCAGTCCCGGTACCTGAACAACGACCCTTCGGTGCAAGCGATCAGTGCGTGACGATCTTGTCGAGCCCTTTGGCCTGCTCGATCCATTTGTCGACGACGGCTTCCGTCGGGAGTGATCGGACCAGTTTCTTGCTCTCATTGATCTCACTGAGCTTGGTTGCCAAGTTCGCCGCGCTTCTCTGAGCCAACTCCGGTACTGAGTCCACGCCAGCCGCTTCGAGCAAGTCGGCATACTCCGACCCTATACCGCTGATTCGCGCCAAGTCGGCCCGGTTCACCCAATCCAGGATCTGCTTCTCAGCGATACCCGTCTTTGCAGCGATCTCCTCGCGGCCTGCCCTTGAGGCACCAGCTTTCAGGAGCGCCTCTTGGGTCGCAATGCCGGCAGCGGTCAGTTTCTCGCCAAAAGCAGGGCCAATGCCCTCGATTTCCTTGATGTTCGCCATGGAATTCACTCAGCTTCCTCCCAGTGGAGCAAGCTGGGTTCTTAGACATCTCTTAGGTCGCTCCTGTTCATGGGGACGATCAAAGCCCTAGTCGGCCACGATGCCGAGAATGGCCGGCAGCCGTTTATAATGCGCTCATGCCCCAATGGCCAGTAGAGCTTGACGCCGCCATCGCTGCACCGGAGTTTCACCGCCTCGCTTTGGAGAACGGCAGCGTCCGCGTGTTTGAGACTCGCATCGGTCCGGGTGAGATTGTGCCTCTTCACACCCATGAGTGGCCGGCTGCCTACTACGTCCTTGCTTGGAGCGACTTCGTTCGACGGGACGCCGAAGGTGCCGTTGTGCTCGATACGCGCAGTCAAGGCATCGATCTCAAGGTGGGGCAAGGCGTCTGGTCGGAGCCGCTCGGGCCACACACGCTCGAGAACATTGGCGACAGTTGTCTCCACATTATCAGCGTCGAGATCAAGCCTAGCACGGCCTGAAGCGGCCCAACCACGGTGAGGCGAAGCAGCAGTTCCGTTCCCGAGTGAGTAGTAGGGAATGGGGGCAACGAACATGTTGGAGCGCTTGTTCCGGATAGCCGAGCGTGGGTCAGACCTCCGAACGGAACTGCTCGGCGGACTCACGATCTTCGCGACGATGGCCTACATTATCGTGGTCAACCCCGCGATCCTGGCCTTTGCTGGAATGCCGACAGGCCCGAGCACAGTCGCTACGGTTCTCGTTGCTGTATTCGGCAGTCTGCTGATGGGCTTGTTGGCCAACCGGCCCTTCGCTGTCGCGCCGTACATGGGGGAGAACGCTTTCATCGCCTTTGGCTTGGCGGCAATGGGTGTGGGTTGGGAACAGAGAATTGGGACGGTCTTTGTCGCGGGTGCCCTCTTCCTTGTGCTGACTGCGGCGAACTTGAGGCAATGGCTTGCCTCGGCCATCAGCAAGAGCCTGCGCACGTGCCTTGCGGCCGGTATCGGGTTGTTCCTCGCTCTGATCGGCCTCTATGAGACCGGAATTGTGACGAGCGGTGCAGCCGGGCTGCCCGCGGCATCGCTCACAGGCGCCGACGGGAAGCTCCTCCGGGCGCCGGATGTTCCGCTCAAGATTGGATCCTTTCACGATCCGAGAGTACTGCTCGCGCTCTTTGGCATCGTGATCATCAGCGCCCTGATGATCCGCAAGGTCAAAGGTTCGGTACTGATCGGTATGTTGGTCGTCGCCCTGGCGGGTATGGCTGTAGGGCTCACGCAACGGGCCGTCGCCCAGGTCTCGGGCTCGTTCAGCCTAGCTCCGATCTTCCTTAAGATGGACATTCCAGGCGCGTTCCAAGTCACACTCCTGCCTGTCGTCTTCACCTTGCTCCTCATGTCGTTCCTTGACACGACGGGCACCCTGTATGGCCTCGGGTCTGCGGGCGGGATGCTCGACGACAAAGGCGAGATGCCAGAAGTTCAGAAGCCGTTTACCGTGGATGCCCTTTCCTGTATGTTCGCCGGCATTGTGGGAACATCCACCAGCGGTGCCTACATTGAGTCGGCCGCCGGCATTCGGGAGGGTGCCAAGACGGGACTGGCAGCCGTTGTGGTCGCGTTGCTCTTCGCGCTGTCGCTGCCGTTTCTCCCGTTGATCCAACCTTTGCAGAGCCTCACGTTTGCCTATGGCCCGGCGCTGGTGGTCGTCGGGCTGACGATGACTGCATCCCTTAAAGACCTTGATTTCAGCGATCTCACTGAGCTTATCCCTGGTTTCGCCACCATTGTGATGCTTGTCTTCACCTACAATATCGCGAACGGATTGACCGCCGGGCTCATCCTGCACCCAGTGCTGAAGCTGCTCGCCGGCCGTGGACGGGAGGTCAGGCCGGCCGGATGGGTCATGGGTGTTTTCTGCCTGGCCTATTACCTTTGGGGCTTGCCACATTGAAGCGAGTTCAGCAGGAAACGGTGTCTGCGATCTTGTGCCCGACCCAACGGCAACGCTCGGCCGATTGACCGATAGACGGATCATTACCGAACCGCTGAACTTATCTCGAGTATCCAGCATTCTGGGTCTTAGCGATGCCAGCTCTTTCGATCAGGTGTCGGCTGCTTTCGGCCCGGATCCTCGCCCCGTTGTTGGGTGCGAGCCTGCTCGCGCTGGGACTTGCTCCGAGCGACACTCGTAGGGACGCAGAGTGGATCCAGTGGCGAGACGCCCGGATCAAGTGGATTCTGACGCCGTCAACCCAACACGATGGGACGCAGTGTCTGGATCAGGCCCAAGTTGCTGCTCGGTGCCGACGGGCTTTGGGGGAATACGACGCCATGTTGCAGGGGCAAAGTACCGACAGCCCCGTCGGCCTTGAGAACTTCTTGGCCTTTGTGCGGTCGCAAGCCTTGATGGAAACCGTTGATTCGGTGGGCCGGCAGACACACAGGCTTGGGTTCTCCCTATCGGACAAGGAGTACGCCCGACTCGCCGAACCGTTCGTCCGGCTCCCTGATCTCATCGTAAACCAATCCTTTCTCCGAGACATGTCGGACCCGGCCGGCTACCGGTCTGCAGTCCGACAGATCGAAGCACAAGCTGGCTCCGAAGAACGAACCGTACGGTGGAGGGTGTTGCTCTTTCGGGGGAGGTTCATCAAGTCTGTAGACCGCACGACCTATGGCCGAATGCTCGTCGTGATTCCCGGCCGCACTGGGGTCGATGGGGCGCTTTACGACCAATGGATCCAGTTCGCCTTGGCGACGCCAGACCAGCCACAAGGCGTCGACGAGCGTAGCGTCTCGGTTGTGTCAGTGGTCCGTCGGGAACACAAGGCTCGGCCCGAGGTCTACTTCATGGACTATCTCCGGACCACCGACCCGCTGACGGGGGACATCCGACTGGTTCCTACCGCGGTCCTTGATGACAACCCGAGCAAGAACTGCTACGACTGCCACAAGACCGGCGTCTTGCCGATCAGGCCCGATTTGATGTTCGACTTTGACATCCGCGGAAGGTTGACCAAGGCTTCGGACACGTCTCCCACTTTAAGAGTCCTTGACGAACTAGCAGCGGCATACGGTCGCCCGGACATTGTCGGTATGGACGAGCCTGCTTACGGGCCAAGCGTTGGATCAAGTGACGTCCTGCCCGACAGGAGTTTCGTCAAGTCAGTGTCGGCTCCCCTCAACCTGAGCGACGAGTCCCTCGACCGCATCCGACAGGCGATGGCGTGCTGCCGCTGTCACGACAGTATCGGACCTTTGAACTTCCCAGCGGGCGTGCGTCGCAGTCGCGACGAAACCACGTTCAAATATGGGAGAAGCCTGACCCAGACCTATGTCGAAGAGGGTTGGATGCCACCCGGAAACCAACTGAGCCGGATCGAGCGAGTCGAGCTGTGGCAGTGCCTCTCGCGGCAGTACCTCGACCTGAAACGGGGCACGGGCACGTTTGTCGATTGGCTTCAAGGCCGGTGAGCCGGCCTGCTCCAGCAACTCTCAGTTGACGTACCCATGAATTCGGCCAATACCGTGTGGCATCGGCCCGCGGCATGTGCACGATCAGGCACGGGGCCCGCGAGGTTTGGCCAACCCTCAACATAATCGAAGGCATGCGTACATTGCCAAAGCGGTACACCCGGTTCATGCAGGAGCATCCCGAAGTTGGCCGTGCTTACGAAGCCTTTGGTGAGGCGGTGGGGAAGGCGGGCCCATTGGACGAGAAGACGCGCAACCTGGTCAAGCTCGGCATTTCGGTCGGGGCGAAGATGGAGGGAGCTGCCAAGAGTCATGCCCATAAGGCGCTACAGGCTGGTGCGACCCAAGACGAGGTGCGCCACGTCGCGATCCTCTCGGCACCGACGATCGGCTTTCCAAACATGATGGCGGCCCTCGGGTGGGTCGAGGCTGTGTTCGAGGCCGAGCAAGCGAAGCAGTAGTCTCTAGCGGGCCTTGGCGAACGACCAAAGTCCGGCGCCTGGCGCATCGGGAATCGTGAGCTCGACACCTTTGTCCATCAACGTACGCCCCGTGAACCTGAACGTCTTGTTCGAGTCCAGATCCTGGAGTTCATAACGGCTGTTCGCGATGAGGCCGCGCAGCTTGACGAGGCGAGAGGGGTCTTTGGCAGACGGACGGCGGAACATCTGGATCATGCCGTCTCCTGACTCGGGCCGGTTCCACTCCCACCCGATCCAGGCGTCGTCCGCACGACTGTACGCAGTGAGTGGCCAATAGTCGGCGAGCATAAACGGCGCAAGACGTTTCCAATCTGCGTACATACGGCGCATCCTTTCCCAGTCATTCCCCTTTTCACGTACATCGTAGGCCATGCCAAAGATGGGCGCCATGCAACTGCGGGCCAAATACTTGTCCTTGGGAAAGACCCCTGTCCCCGCGAGCGGTACCCACAGTGAAAGCCCGTAGGTCTGTCCCTGACAACCGATTGGCTCCTGGGTGTAGTCGCTTCGCAGGATCGGCACAGAGCGGCGAAGAGTCTCCAGGTTGTTCCGACGTCCCCCCGAGGCGCAGGTGTCGATCAAGAGTTGCGGATGCGAACGGTGGAGATCGTCCCAGAACCGGTAGTAAGCCTCGACGTGCCGTATTTCGGCGATTCCTTGCCTGTCAGGTGTGTCTGCGCTTCGCCAGTATCCAAGCGGATCGATATTGAAGTCCTGCCGATAGACGTCGATGCCCTGTGAGTCCACCATGGCGCTCACTTTGTGGGTCACCCAATCGCGGGCAGCGGGCTGGCCAAGTTTGAGCAAACCACCGTTTGCGCCACCGTAAATCCAGTCGGGATGATTGATGGCCAACCATGTGCCGCTGTACACCCGCTCCGGCTCGAACCAGAGGATGAGCTTGGCGTTGTTTTGGTGCAAGATATCGCTGAGTGGCTTGATGCCGTTCGGAAACCGCGTCGGGTCCGGGTCCCACGTGCCCGTTTCAGGCCAGCCGATCCGGTCGCACGGATACCAACCGGCGTCGAGATCCCAGTAACCAACCGGCAATCCTTCCGCGACGAACTTCTGCAGGAAGTACGTCTCGTCCTTGATCGACGACCGGTATCCCGGGAAGAATCCGTTGGCGTTCATATAGTACATGGGCCCCTGGGGCTCGCCTCCAAAGTGGGGCGTGTTGTGGGCACGCATCCATCGTCGCCAGATGTTCTGACCACGCAGCCAGTCGCCCTGGTAGAACTGCACCAGACCCATGGGTGAACTCACTCCTTCCCCAGGTTCGAGGGCAAAATGCGCGAGTTCCTGTCCTCCAGACACTCGCACGGTGCCAGAAGCGTCGCTGGCGATGTCGGCTGCCCATTGACCACCCCAACTCAAAACGACGATGGTCCCTTCCGCCGGGCCCTCGAGGTTCCAATACGGATAAGCCCCGTTCGTCGGCCGTCCTCCAACACTGGCGAAATGCAGCGCGTGACCGGGTCTCATCGGCTCAACGTGAGGTTCGTAGCTCTCGATGACGGCACTGTCGCCCGTATTGGAATGGAACTCGAACGGGCCCTTTTTGGACCGCATGAAGGCGACATCAAGAGGCTTGATCGCTTCGAGGATGGGCGACACTCTCGTTCCCTCGTTTCTGAACTGCAGAGTCCATTCGACCGTCGGATAGTCGCGGTATTCGGTTGCGAGGCAAGTCACCACCAACGACGTCTTGGGATCGCGTAAGGTGACGGTGTAACGATCGCGGTCTCGGTCAACCCGGCGGTGAGTGCGGGTCGCTTTCCATCCAGCGAAGTTCCCGGCACACACAGAGCCTCCATAGGTGAACGAAAACGGTGCAGGATGAGCCCTGTTCCAAGGTCTTGCGAACATGGCTTGAGCCCAGGCATGGGATTGGTCAAGCTCAGAGTGGGTCGCAACAACCGCTAAGGCTCGAGCGGGGGCCAAAAGTACGCCGACAACGACCAAATTGATCCGCGCTGTCATGTCGAACTCTCACATCTCACGACGCAACGCCGTGCACCGTGGAGCGTACCTGGGCCCCCACAGTTTGGGATCCAGCGAGATCAACAGGGCCGTCTAGGCGGCGCTGACGATCTCGTCGGAGAGTGCCTGACCCTGCTTGGCCTAGATCGACGAGACGGTCAAATCGTCGGATTCGCGAGCCGGTGCCTTAGTGTTTTCGGGACTTCTCGTTCGGCAACGCCCCAAGGGAGGCCTTTGCCTGTTCTCGTTGCCACGCGACGCTCTTGACACGGTAGGCGTCGTAGCTCCCCGGTTCAGCTTTGCGCCAGGCCTCGCGCGATCCATAGCGGGACAGTTGTGGCGGGTTCCGCAAGTCCTCAGGCATCTGTGGTGTCGTCCCGTTTCCGTTGGTCCGGAAGATGACGAACTCGAACGCAGCGTCCGTGGGCGTGCCGTCAAACAGTCTTAGGTAGACGACGGGCCGGTCGGACTGATCGTCGACGGTCGCCAAGACTCCGACCCCGCTTTCGACTGCCGTGACATTGACAACATACTGGCCTGGAGCCATCGTGACGCCCGGGACTTCGATCTCGACTTGGCCCGTCCCGATGTGTGATGCCACCCAGTTGTTGGACCCGATGTACCGGATCGAGCCGTCGCCCTCGGAACATCCGTAGGCAAGAGGCACCATGGCTGCCTTAGAGCCGACGGCGTAAGCGTGCGATGCCAACGATCCCGATGTGTACAAAGAGCCGTTCGGTCCGGCAATCTCGGCGCGGTCACTCGTGGCGGCGTTCGTTCCGATGATGGCGGTGCCGTCTGGAGAAGCGGTATCGGCCAAGACCCCCAACGCAGGCCCCGACGTAGCCTTGGCCGTGCCCCAAAGGCTGACACCGTTCGGTGAGAGCGAGGAGAACAGGCCCGCGACTCCAGAACCGGTCGTTGCATGCTGTTCGGCATACAACGCCGTGGCCGTTGGGCTTTCGGCCGCGAAGAAGCCGGCAAAGCCCGAACCGGAGGTGGCGGTGTTCTGCGCGTAAACGGCGGTGCCCGATGTAGTCACGACATGCACGCCTTCCAGATTGCCAGTTTCGTTGACTTGGACGCGGGCTTGAGTCGGATTTGTGCCGGCACCAAACCGGGAAGCGATGGCAGATCCTGAGATGTTCAGGTTGCCCGTGTCAGGCGTCCCGGGGGTCGTCGGCTGCAGACTCACGTAGTCGGCCGTCTGAGGAATCGTGGCACCGTGTTCCAGCGTGGCCCGCCAATAGTAGCCGCCCCCTGCGCCGTTGTCGCAGGCAACAAAGCGGGCGGAAGCGACGCCGGCGCTTGACGGTCCGACCAGGGCCACGATGTTCTGGAACGGAATGTCGTTCATGAACTGGGTGCCGGTACTCGACACCAGCAGCGTCGCCGAAGTTCCTCCGGGGCGTCCGTTCGTGATCTCAAAGATCAGCCCGACGATGGCTTGGTCGATGGGGGGCAGGAACCACGTGATGGGGCCGGTTCCGCTTGCGGTGCATCGGATGAAACCAGCTTGGCCCGCATTGATGGACTTGCCGTCTCCTGCGCTGTAGTCGCCCAATATGCGCTGCCCAATCGGCGCCAAGGGATAGATGAACTGTCCTCCGCTTGGAGTCTTGAGAGTGAGGTCGCCGGGCCGAGACGAGACATGGGAGGAACCAATACCAAGCGTACCGCGGTTACTCGAAGCGTCGAGCCCGTGCCAAATGCCGAGGTATTGTCGCGACAGGGCCGTGTTCCGGGAGCCGAAGAAAATCGTGTTCACGGAGCTGCCGTCCACGTCGCTTGCAAACGTGTTCGTGACGACAAAGTAGTTCGGCTGGGAAGTCCGGAGGACGATCTGCTGCTCGTTTGCCGCGTAGAGCTCGTTGATCATGACCGTGCACCCGAACATGTTCTCGGAACTAAAAGCACTCTGAGCGACGCCTTCCAGATCGAGTTCCATGAACTCGGAGTTGGTGACGGTTCCCCCGACGCCTCCGATGACCTCGAAGTTGCCGAACCCGTACGTCGTTATCGTGGTGGAAGGTCCAAAAAAGCCAGGGACGGCTGAGCTGGCTCTCGACTCCGAAACCGTGATGGTATCGCCGGCGATACCCTTGATGAAGTAGGTCTGATCGACTGCGACGTTGCCATTGCCGCCGTTGTTGACAAACTTGATAGGCATCCCGACTTGCAGCTCGCCACCTCGCCCGCTCGCCAGAGTGAACTGCCCGGATCCCCCACTGACCGCGGAGTAGGACGTCATTGTCTTGCCAAAGAAGTTGGCCTGCAACCGATAGCCCATGATCTCGTTCAGGTCGGATCCGGCAGTAGCTTCGAACACGAGTCCACGGTGGAGGCGCTTGAAGAAGGTGGAAAGGTCGCTGGTAGGGTTGTCGAAAAGCTGGCTGACCGTCGAGTTCCCAGGCTGTAGGACAGCGCTCGCGACGTCGGCCGCATACCGCTGACCCTTGCCACATCCGAAAGTCCAGACTCGACTCACGTCAGTGTGTTGAAAATTCACAAGGTGGATTCCCCAGTCGCCACAACCTTTAATGAATAAGTTCCGTAAGGCGCTATAGAGCAACCCGCA
>JAKOXK010000034.1 GCA_029781035.1 Armatimonadota bacterium | reverse complement strand
GTGACGTTTTTCGCGGTGTTTCTCGGCTTTGCTCATCTTCGCACCGACTGGACTAAAGCTGCCCACTCTTGAGATGGTCGGCACTTCGAATTGCGCTCCTCATGGTAATACTAAGGGTCCCGTAAAGGAACAAGGGCCGCTCCGGTTGGAACAGCCCTGAACATTTGAGGACAAAAACTCGGCTACTTGCTGGCTGCCTTCGTGATCAGAACGTGCTTGGTCGTCGGATCGTATTGGACGTCCACGTTTAGAATGCGCTGCACGAAGCTGAGTGGGACGACGGTACGGCCAGAGTCGATGAAGACCCTTCGCTCAAGGTCGATCTTGCCACCGTTGAGCATGGCAAAGTCGTCGCCTACACGGAAGGAGATCGACTGTCCGAGGCCTTCGGCCCCAACAGTCTTGGTGGTGTTCTGCCAAGTGACTTTGCCGCCAACGTGCTCGAAAAGGTGCCGGAACGGGGTCAGTGCGACACCGTCAGTCACCCTGGGCATGACGTCGAACTTGACCAGTTCGCCGTTCACATAGATTGGGTACGTGCCGATGGCCGGCAAGCGAGTTCCATAGTTCAGAGAGATCGGTGCGGCTCTTCCGGCCTTTGTAGCGGGCTCTGCCCTAGCAACGAGCCCCTGGTCGTTCGGCTTACGGCTTGTCTTGGTCACACCAGCCGTCTTCTGAGTCGCGACGGATCCACCAGACTTCGAGGCAACGACCTTTTGACCTGCGTTGCGGCGCCCGGTCGGCAACATGACCCGCTGGGCCATTGTCACGCCGCCTTGATTGGCAACGGGCTTTGTTCCCGAGGCTGCCGAAGTCTTGGGCTCAACGTTGTTCGTCGAGACAGCCAACGCCGTGAGGTCTTTGACGGGACCAACCGCCTGTCCCTGCCCGGAACCCAAGCTCCGCAGTTGACCAGAACCCGAGTTCACCGTCGTGTTCACAGGATTGCCGGACACGGTCGGCTCGACCGTTTTGGCCGGGTTGGTTGTCGGATCCTGCCGCTCTGTGTGACCCGACGGATTGTTGACAAAAACGCGGAGCCGCTGGGTCTTGAACGTAGCGCTGTTCTCATCGACCACCCACGCCTCAACCTCGTGCCACCCGTTGGTCGCCTTGCTGGTGTCCCACAGGAAGTTGTATGGCGGATAGTTCTTCAAGGCCTTAAAATCGTCGTCGACAAAGAAGCTCACGTAGGCGTTCTTCATCTCGTACTTGAATCCGACGCTGATCTCGACAAAGCTCTGCACCGTGTCACCAGCCCGAGGCTTGTTGAGGAAGACGGGGCCCGTGGCCGACCGATCCATCACGACCGTCGTCTTCTGCGTGGCCACAATCTTGCCTTCCTTGTCGTAGAGGCAGATCTCGATCGCGTTGTCGCCCTCTTTGAGCTTCGCCGTGTCCAACGTGAAGTTGGTCTCGCCCGACGCTTCGGAGTCAGACACCGATCGAGTGCCCATGCTCACACCATTGACTCGGAGTTCGACCAACGAAGCTCTTGCCCGGGAATAGCGGACCGTCAGCGTCTTGCTGTCCGACGCTTTCGTGATCACGACTTCCTGAGGGATGCTGACGGCATGCGCCAAAGTGCCGACCAAGGCACACAGCGCCATACACACGTACCGCGACTTGAACAAGTTCATCTTTCGATCCCGCCGATGGGCGCACGACAGCCCAAACAGCCTATTGTTCCTTGGAGAGCCCACCGAAGTCAAGTTTGCAGGCTGTGTGAAGGACGGGCCAACAGATAAACTGGGTTCGACAGGGACGGCTCAAAAGCCCAAAACCTGGGCGCTCTGGAGACTGAGTTGCACGAGTACATCAAGGCCCACGATCCAGAATTCAGCTTCAGAATGACCCGTGTACAGGGTCATTCTGCCCTTCGAATGGCGTCGCAGCGGTGGAAGGGCCACCTTTGGCAACACGACCTTGTGATCTCGCAACCGCAAACCGGCAGATTTCCTGGCACCGGTGTGATCCATGTCACTGGATGGGAGCCGAATGAAACGGACCTGCTTTGGGCAGACGCCCTCGCTAGCACGACCGGCGTAGTCGTCGCAACCCTCTTTCAAATCCCCAACCAGCCGCTCTGGGGTCACCAAGAAGACGACCTGATCGCCCACACCTTTGAGCAGTTCCTCGACTCCGGAGACGCTTCGTGGCCGTTGCTGGGGCCGATGGTCAAGAGCGTCTATCGAGCCATGGACGTCGTTCAAGCCCACGATCCTGCAATCGAACGTTTTGTCGTGACCGGAGCCAGCAAGCGGGGCTGGACCACGTGGCTCTCAGCCTGCCACGGCGACAGCCGGATCGTCGGGATCGCACCCATGGTGTTCGATTTCCTCAAGATGCCAGAGCAACTCGCCAAGCAACAGCGCGACTGGGCCGGACTGAGCCCCATGATCCAAGACTACACATCGCGCAGCCTCGAGGACACCGTCGAGACCGACAATGGGCAGAGGCTGGTCGAACTCGTAGACCCAGCGCGCTGTTTGGGCGGACTTCACGCTCCCGTTTTGGCTGTGTTCGGTTCCAACGACCCATACTGGACGATTGACGCCCAGACGCTCTACTGGAGCGAAGTTCCGCTGCCGAGAGCGATGGTCATGGTTCCCAACATGGGACACGGATGGGGATCCACTGAGTATTGGACTCCAACGCTGTCCACATTCGTCCAAGCCTGCTCAACCGGTGAGGCCCTACCGCATGTAGAGCACACAGTCCTCGATGACGGCCTGCGGATCCGCGCAGACGCCACGCTCGGGACCGTAACGGCCTGGTGCGCGGACTCTGAAACGCGTCATTTCGACGAATCGGAGTGGCGGGAAGTTCCAGTAGAAAGAGAAACGTCTGGAGCCGGCGTTCAAGTACGCCTGACCCAGACACCCCGATTTCAAGCCGTGTTCCTGTCACTCGGATTTGTTGGTAGCGCGGGGCCGTATTGGCTCAGTTCGCCGGTCAAGGTACTGGATCCCTGGGAGTGACGCCTGCACCCTTGTGCTCGCGCAACTGGTGCTCGGTCTCGGCCTCGCACGGCTCGTAGTGGATCGTCACGGAAGCCCCGTGCAACGCTCGACTGAGTTCCCCTTCGATCATTTCGGCTGTGTCGTGGGCTTGGACAAAGGTCAAATTGTCGTCGAGCATGAGGTGCAAGGTCACAAAGCGTCTCGACCCATCTTCTCGGGTCTGGATTTTGTGGAAGCCCCGGGTTTCCGGATGGACGCGCAAGACCTCTTCCAAGATTGCGATCTCCTGAGGTGGTAGCGAGCCGTCCATCAAGGGATGGAGCACTTTTTGGAGTTGCCGCACAGCGAAGACAGCACCGATGACGGTGAAAAGAATCGCCATGAGCGGGTCGACAGGCTTCCATTGCGTGACAGAGTAAGCGACCAAGCCACCCAGAACGCCCAGCGAGGCCAGCGTGTCGCCCATAAGGTGCTGTGCCTCTCCCGCCAGAGCAGCAGACGAGACTCTCCTCGACGTCCTCCGGAGGTACGTGGCCACCACCGTGTTGGCGACGGCCGCATATCCCATGGCGACTAGTCCCCAGTCAGGCTGGATCGCTTGAGGCGTCTTGAGACGAAGGGCCGCCTGCCAAGCAATGACCCCAGCGGTCAAGATGACCATCACCATTTGGAAGGCGCTCAGCAGCAACTCGGCCTTGCCATGTCCGTAAGGGTGCTCCTTATCGGGTGGCCTGGCCGCGACTCGAATGGCCCATAGCGCCGCAATCGACATGGCCACGTCGAGAGTCGACTGAAGGGCCTCTGATAGGACCGCGATACTGCCACTAAGGGCCGCGGCCACGAGTTTGAGCGCAACAACGATGATCGTTGAGGCCACTGAAACCGATGCAGCCCTTTGAGCGATACGGCTCCGCTCCGAAGTGTCCACCTGACGCTGATTTTGGCATCTTGGTATCGTCTACAAAGAGAGTGATCCTAGTCCTCGCCGTTGAAAACGTCGCGATCATCGACTCCGCTTCCATTGGGTTGGGGGGTGGCTTCACGGCGTTGACCGGTGAGACCGGCGCTGGCAAGTCGTTGCTCGTGGACGCGATCGGACTCGCGCTGGGAGGCCGGGCCGACTCCGACCTCGTCCGCACCGGTGCTCAAAAGGGCTCGGTATCTCTTCTGGCCGACGTGTCTCGCCTGCCAGCCGTCCTGACCAAGTGTACAGAGCTGGGCGTCGACGTCGAGGACGGCCAACTGGCCGTGCTGAGGGACGTGAGCGCCGAAGGCCGCTCAACCGTAAGGTTGAATGGTAGACCCACGTCTGTCAGTGTGTTGCGTGAGATCGGCGCACTGCTCGTAGACTTGCACGGGCAGCACGACCATCAAGCCCTTTTGCTTCCCGAACGACAGATCGAGTTTCTGGATGGCTGGATCGGGCCTGAAGCCGGAAGGGCCCTCGCAGAAGTCAGTGAGCGCTTCGCTATGACAGAATCCATCCGCAGGAAGCTCTCGTCTCTCCGGTCCTCGTTGCGGGAGCGGGAGCAGCGAACCGACATGCTCCAGTTCCAAATCCGTGAGATTGAGTCGGTCAATCCGCTCCCTGGCGAAGCCGAGCAACTTCAAAACAGCATTGAAAGACTCAGGCACGTCGAGCGGTTAATGGCGGGTGCCCATGCCGCTCGCGAACTGGCTGTTCAGTCTGAAGGTTCGGCACTGGAACGGCTGGGCATGGCGGTCAGGGAACTCGAAGCCCTGTCCCCGTTCGATCCGACCGTCCAAGACACGCTTGACACCCTCAGGGAGAGCCTGGTCGCCCTCCAGGAAGGGGCCCTGTCTCTTTCCCATTATGTCGACGGCTTAGAAGTCCAACCGGGCGCGCTAGAGGAGGCAGCCGGACGGCTTGATGCCTTGAAGACGCTGTTCCGTAAGTACGGTGACTCCCAGGCTGCTGTCTGGGAGCATCTGGAGCGGGCCAAGCAGGAACTCGGCGAACTGACCGAGGGCGGAGCCAGTGAAGACGAGTTGGAGGCCAGGCTCGCAGAGGCCGAGGAAAGCCTTCGTGATTCAGCAAACCACCTGACCCGGCTCCGGACCTCGAGAGCGAGGGACTTTGCGGAACTTGTGACCGAGCAACTCCGTGACCTAGCCATGGAGAAGGCCCACTTCTCAATCGTGATCGAACCCAAGCCGGTCGCAGCCGACGGCCAGGACTCGGTCTTGTTCCTCTTCACGGCCAACCCTGGTGAAAGCATGCGTCCCCTTGCCCGCGTTGCGAGCGGCGGCGAGATCAGCCGCGTCATGCTGGCCATCAAGGTCGCGAGCGCCGGCCGAGCCGGAGTCCCGACCTTGATCTTTGACGAAGTCGATACGGGTATTGGAGGACGTGCCGCGGCCGTGATGGCGCGGAAGCTCGAGGAACTGGCGCTTCACTACCAGGTCGTCGTCATTAGCCACCTGCCACAGATCGCGGCCCGGGCGAACACCCACTACCGGATCGAAAAGTCAGAGGAAGACGGGCGGACTGTCACAAAGGTCCAGCTTCTGGCAAATGACGAGCGGGTGGCAGAGATCGCCCGGATGCTCGCTGGTGAGCATGTGGGCGAGTCAGCCTTGGCGAACGCACGGGAGCTCGTCGAGGGATCTCCTCAACGCCCGATGGGCCAACTATCCCTGTGAGGTCTGGCCGGCGCTGAGTGGAATCCCGTTGCAGGTTCTTGACGAAGGCTCAGCAATCCTTGATCGGCACGGCTGTCCCGAAGCGTCTTCACGTCTCGTCCGTCCAGATCATTGAGGGATAACAATATGATTTGGGGGACACTTGTGCTTGCCTCCGCATTGGGCGGCAACTTGGCGCCGACGGAAGGCAAGATCGTCGCGGCATCACTTTTCAAGAACGGATATGTCGTCGTCGTCCGCGCTGCTGACTTGGACCGTGACGGCCGCGTGGCGCTCAAACCTACTGTTGGGAGTCTGGGCACGCTTTGGATCAGTGCGGGGAAAGGGGTCTCGCTCCAGAAGGCCAAGGTCGAGAGCATTGTCTCGAAGTCTTCGAAAAACGTCGAGACGTTCGACGAGCTCTTGACGGCGAACGTTGGCAAGGACGTGATCATCAACACCAACATCTCGACGGGAAACGGTCTGCTGACCGTGGCTGGAAAGCTGAAAAGTGCGGACGGACCCATGATCGTGATCCAGGAGACGGACGCGGCGACCTCGGCTTTCTTGAAGTCGTCGGTCACCCGAATCGTTGCTCGGACCGCCGACATAACGACCCAAGTTCCAACGACCTCCTCAGAACGCGTGATCTCCGTCCAGGCACAGGGCAGCGGTCAGGTGTTCATCGTGAGCCTTGAGCGTGGGATGACCTGGGCGCCAGCCTATCAGGTGGATCTTGTCGACGACAAGAACCTGAGCATTACAGCCAAAGCCACGATCTTGAACGACCTTGCTGATCTGGACAACATCAGTGTCAACCTGGTCACCGGGTTCCCCAACCTCAAGTACTTGGAGACTCCCGATCCCTTGACGAGCGGGCAGACTGTGGACCAGTACGTTCAAGGTTTGGCTTACGCCACCACCGGGACTCAGTTTCGCCGTGACGCGATGATGCAGAACCAATCTGGTTCCGCGGGATTTGGGGGTGGTGCCCTCGAAGGGATGCCATCCACAGGTTCCGGCCAACAACTCGAGGACCTTTTCTTCTACACACAGCCGGGAGTGAGCCTCAAGAACGGCGAACGGGGATACTACATCCTGTTCCAAGCCAAGTCCCCTTACAAGACGGTGTATACGCTGGAAGTGCCCGATGAAGTTGGTGGAACACCCCAACCGGCCCGTCAGACCCAACCTGAAGAGTCGCTGGACGTTTGGCATACGCTGAAGTTTGAGAACACTGCGGGCATGCCCTTCACGACCGCACCGGTCATGACAATCAAGAACGGTGAAGTCCTCGGCCAAGACATGATGAGCTACACAACGGCCGGAGCCGAGGCGACGGTTCGAGTCTCAAAAGCGCTCGACATTCATGCTGAGTCGGCGGAGGAAGAGACAGCACGTGACCGAGGCGTGCTCAAAATCGAGGGCCGACCGGCTTTTGACAAGGTCACGATGAAAGGCACCATCGAGATCAAGAACCGAAAGCAAAAAAATGTGGATCTGGTCGTGACCAAGTCCACAACAGGAGAAGTCACGTCAGCAGGCGAAGGGACAGTCAGAAAGGTGCCCGCGGGCTTGAGGCAGGTCAATCCTGTGTCAGAAGTCACGTGGAAGCCGACGTTGAAGCCCGGCGAGACGCTCCGGCTTGAGTACACCTATCAGGTGTACGTGTCGAGCCAAGGCTACTGAGAGCCTTCCAGACGTTGTTGGGGAGCGGCGGTTTGTGCCACTCCCCTTCGGCTTCGGTCATACCCTGACCGATGTCTTGTATCCCCGGTACCCTTGAGCGATGCTCCGCCGACGGGTTTCCGCCTCTGTTCAAGCCGCCATTGACCGATTGGTGGCCCGAGGCGTGCTGCCTGCCGCAGGCCATCCCGCCGTCGAAGTCGACCCGCCCAAGCAAGCCGAGCACGGCGACTTCGCGACGAATTGGGCCATGGTAGCGTTCAAGGCAGTGTCCGCAGCCCCCTCCTCGTCTGATGGTTGTGCCGATGAGGAGGCGGTTGGGGGTGGAGATCCGGCCGCCCGGCCCACCAACCCCCGGGCACTGGGTGAGGCGCTCGCGGCCGAACTAGCCGAAGACCCGTTGATCGCATCGGCTGAAGTCGCCGGTCCAGGGTTCGTGAACCTGAGATTGAGCGGGGCGCCTCTGGTTGCAGTCATCGCAGACGTGTCCGGATCGTCGGACAAGTCCATCTTGTCGGACTGTTCCCACTTTGCCCGACCCACTTCCGACGCGACATCCCCGACACCCTGTCAGAGGATCAACGTCGAGTTCGTCTCGGTGAACCCGAACGGGCCGATCACGATCGGCTCCGGCCGCGGCGCCGCATACGGGTCGACGCTCGCGAACGTGCTCGAAGCAGCAGGACACCAAGTCCACCGCGAGTACTACATCAACGATGGTGTGAACAGCGAGCAGATGCGCCAGTTTGCCGAATCGGTCAAAGCGATCTGCGAAGACAGGCCGATTCCGGAAAAGGGATATCGCGGCGACTACGTGACAGCCGTCGCCGACAACCTGGTCAGTGGGGCAAGGGAGCACCATGATCTTGGTTGGTATCAGAAGTCGTCACAAGAGGCCATGCTTGCCAGTCAGACACATGATCTCGCAGCTTTCGGTGTCACCTTCGACACTTGGTTCTCCGAGCAGTCCCTCCATGACTCCGGCAAAGTTCAGGAGCACCTCGACAATCTGACCACCAACGGCGCGGCTGACGATCAGCCTTACCGCACGGTCCTCAAACTGGCCAAGGGTGGCGTCGTCGAATCGGCCACGCGCGAAGAACAGACGGCGGCCATGGAAGAGGAAGACGCGAGTGGCGAATCCCCGGTCGCCACTCCCGAATCCCCAGTCGCCAGCACCGGTCTCACACTCTGGCTCCGCTCCACTAAGTTCGGCGACGACATGGATCGCGTCCTCCGTCGTAAAGACGGCCGCCTCACCTACATAGCCAGCGACATCGCCTACCACGCCGACAAGTTCAATCGGCCACCGAACGCCGACAAGCTGATCACGATCCTCGGGCCGGACCACCACGGCTACATCAACCGGCTGCACGCCGTTGTCGCGGCCGTGCTGAGAGAGAAAGTGGGAATTGATAGGTCCAACTCGACTTATGAGACCAATAACAGGGAGAGCGGTGCCCTCTCCGACTGGGAGTCCGTCGTCTTCGACTCCCCCGAAGAGCGCGATGCCTGCCGGGTGGCACTTGCCGAGAGCGAGAAGCGGCTCGAAGTGCTGATCTTCCAGCTTGTCCGTTTTATGAAGGACGGAAAGCCCGCCCCGATGCGCAAGCGGGACGGCAACATCTATGCGCTCATCGACCTCGTCAACGAGATCGGAGCGAAGGTCAAGCCCAACGGGACTAAGGAAGAGCAGCAGGCTGCGGGCAAAGACGTGGCGCGGTTTTTCTACCTGATGCGCCACCACGACACGACTTTCGACTTTGACCTCGATCTTGCCGAAAAACAGAGCGACGAGAATCCCGTCTTCTACGTTCAATACGCCCATGCCCGGGTGTGCAGCGTGCTGGCGAAAGCCAAGGAGGCCGGGTTCGCGGCTCCAGAGTCCGGATCGGGACGTCCAACGGGTTCGCTTCACCCGAATGAGAGGGCCCTGATCCTGAAGATCGCCGACTTGCCTCACGAAGTTGGCCGATGTGCTGAGGACTACGGGGTCAATCGGCTCACGACCTACGCCGTCGAACTCGCGAGAACCTACCACCACTTTTATGACGCTTGTCGCGTGATCAACCCCGAGGATGTTGTGACGACCGGATGGAGGTTGGCGGTCTGTGAGGCGACACGAGTTACCTTGAGAGCAGCCTTTGAGCTTCTTGGCGTGAGCGCACCCGAGCGCATGGATCGGGAAACGAGCTGACCATGCCAGCCAACCGTTTCACCGATTCAGTTTGGATCCGTGGCCTGTTGGCTCAATACACCTTCTTTTCATGACTCGTATCGGATGAATGGCATCGCAACCGACGTTCTAACAGCACGGGGGCCTTCGAGACAATGGTCCCCCGACCTTATGCCCCTTTTTGCCGTGGACGTTGGGCTATGCCCCTAAAATGAATACGGTGGTCTGGAAACCTCTTCTGTCTGTTGGCGTTGGAGCTCTTCTGGGCGGCGCGTACGCCGCATGGGCTGCAGGCGCCAAAACCGGGTGAATCGCTTGCCATCAACCGGCGGTGCCGGTTGTCGGAGGTGCGATCATCGGATTGATCGCTTATTTGTCGGGTCGGGAATAAATCCATGACTCCTGTTGCTGTCTACGTGCATGTTCCGTTCTGCCCTTCCAAGTGCGGGTACTGCGACTTCAATTCGTACGCCATGCAGGGGGAGGTCATTGAGAAGACAGTCCACGCAATCGAGACGGAGATCGACCGGTCTCCTCAAGCCGGAAGGCCCGCCAAGTCGATCTTCTTTGGCGGTGGAACGCCAACGTTTCTCGAGTCCCGGCAGCTTGAGCGGCTGCTGAGAGCGGTCTTTATCGCCCACCCTCCGACAGACGACTGCGAGATCACAAGCGAAGCCAACCCAGGCACAGTGGATATGCCGAAGTTCAAAGACATGGTGCACTTTGGCTTCAACCGGATCAGCCTCGGTGCCCAGAGCTTTCATTCGAGCGACTTGTTGAGGCTGGGAAGAGTCCACAGTGCCTCGGAGATCGCTCGGGCTGTCGGCGCCGCTCGCCAAGCTGGCTTTACAAACCTCAACCTCGACCTGATGTTCGCCCTGCCTGGTCAGAGCTTGCGGGCTTGGAAGCACAATTTGTCTGTAGCACTCGACCTGCGGCCGGATCACCTCAGCCTCTACTGCCTAACGATCGAGCCCAATACCCGGTTCTACCGGCTCCACCAACGAGGCATGTTGGATCTGCCCGACGATGAAGCCCAAGTTCAAATGTACGAGGCTGCCTGCGAAACATGCGAGGCAGGCGGATTCCGGCAATACGAGATTTCCAATTTCGCCAAGCCAGGCAAACAGTGTCGCCACAACCTGAGTTACTGGCGCGGGGAGGAGTACATTGGGTACGGGCCAGGAGCTGTCGGGTGCGTCGAGGGTGACAGCGGCGTCAGGGTGCGCAGCACCAATATCAAACACCCTGTCCGCTACTGCGAGGCGATGGACGACGGAATGCCCTTGACCTGCGAACGGGAAGAGCTCGATCACTGCACCCTGAGGCTCGAGCGCATCATGCTGGGTGTCCGCCTTAACGAAGGACTTCCAGTCGATGCCGTCAGCCTTGATCCCGAAATCTTGGCATGCCTCGAACGAAAGGGCTGGACTGACATCTCGAATGGTGCCGTCCGGCTCACTCCGGCCGGACGCCACTTTTGCTCAGACGTGGCGCTCCACCTCGCCTAGAGTTCACGCCGGCTCCGATCCAGATCCTCGACAAGTTCTGCCAACCTCAACTGAACCTTGATCCTGTCGATGGTCACCTTCTTCTCCTTCAAGTTTGGTGCTCCGAACATCTCCTCCTCCAGGAGCTTCTCCAACACAGTGTGGAGTCGGCGCGCGCCGATGTTCTGAGTCTTTTCGTTCACGGCTGCCGCCATGAGGGCGATCTCGTCCAAGGAATCGTCCGTAAAGCTCAACTCGACCCCCTCGGTCTCCAGCAGCATCTGGTACTGCTTCGTGAGCGCGTTCTTCGGCTCCTTCAAGATGCGTCGGAAGTCCATCTGGTCAAGTTCGCTCAATTCGACACGGATAGGGAGTCGGCCCTGGAGCTCGGGGATAAGGTCGCTCGGCCGACTCATGTGGAAAGCCCCCGCACAGATGAAGAGGACGTGGTCAGTCCGGACCGGGCCGAACTTGGTCTGCACGGTGCACCCCTCGATCACGGGAAGCAGGTCGCGTTGGACGCCCTCTCTGCTGACCTCCGGGCCGCTCCCACCGCCGCCTTTCATCGCAACTTTGTCGATCTCGTCAATGAAAATGATCCCAGTCTGCTCCGCCCGGTGCACCGCCTCACGGTGGATTGCCACGGTGTCGGTCTGACGTTTTGCCTCGACTTCAGTGAGAATCTCCCTTGCGTCGTGGACAGTGACCTTGCGCCGAAACCGCCTCACTCCGCTCCCGCCTATGGGGAGCCCGTCGAGCCCCATCTCTTCCATTCCCTGCGGAGTGAAGACCTGCAGGAAGTTGCTCTGAGGCTCTTCCACCTCAACCTCGACGATGCGCCGGTCATGGTGGCCTTTTCTGACCTCGTCCAGCAGGAGTTCTCTTCGAGCCCGGACTTCCAGATCTGGGTCTTCGACCGGCTGTAGTTCGTCGTCGGGAGGTCCAGACCCTGGTTCCTGACTTCGGGCGAACCCTATCCAGTGGTTGATCAGAGGCGGGTGCTCCTCTTCATCGATCATTTCCACAATCCGTTCGAGCGCGGCTTCTTCGGCAAGCGGCCTCACCTCGGCGATGTACTCGGCTTCCACAAGTCGAACGGCATTGCCTACGAGGTCTCGGACCATGCTGTCTACATCGCGACCGACGTAACCAACTTCGGTGAACTTTGTCGCTTCGACCTTGACGAAGGGTGCCCGGGCTAGTTGGGCCAGTCGCCGGGCGATCTCTGTCTTGCCGACACCTGTCGGGCCGATCATGAGGATGTTCTTGGGCATGATGTCGTCACGGCGCTCAGGGTCGACTTGCTGGCGGCGATAACGGTTGCGCAGGGCGACGGCGACGGCCCGCTTGGCGGCGTCCTGTCCCACGATGTAACGGTCGAGTTCAGCGACGATCTCACGTGGGGTCAGGGTCTCAACGGGCAACGGCATCGGGGTGATTATGGGACTTTGATGCGAATGACACACGGTCATGAGCGATTCATCGGGGCAAGTGGCCCCATTAGGGAACTCTGATCGTCCCTTCAGGTTTTATGGGAAACGTGGCCACCATAGGCAAGGTCAAGTTCGATGTAGGCTCGATCGTGATCATCGTCGTCACGTTCGTCTTGTTTGTTGTCTCTGTGTTCCTGACCGGTCTGAAGAAGGAACTCCTGCTGGAGATCGGAGTGTTCTTGGTTTCGGTGAAGCTGATCCAGCAATCGTACAAGATCACTGTCAAGGAGGAAGCCCTTCAAGCCAAGCTGACGGAGATGTCGGCGCTGTTGGAACGTATCGAAAGCAGGGTGGCACGGGCCGGGACGCAGTCGTGAACTGGCTGGCGACGAGTGCAAGCATCGCCTTGGCACTGACCGCTGGCGCGGTCGGATCCGTCTTCACGGCACGCAGCATCAGGAACTGGTATCCGGGGCTTGCCAAACCGCCATGGAACCCGCCGTCCTGGGTGTTTGGCCCAGTCTGGACAGTGTTGTACGTCCTTATGGGGGTTTCCGCCGCACTCGTCTGGTCGCAGCCGGAGAGCATGGTCCGGACAGCGGCACTGGCGGTCTATGCGGTTCAACTTGCCCTGAACGCGCTTTGGTCATACCTGTTCTTCGGATTGAGGCGACCCATGACAGGGTTTGTTGGCCTCGTCGCCCTGTGGATTGGAGTCGTCGCAACGGCGGTCTTGTCGTGGCGGGTGTCTTCTTGGGCCGGATGGCTCCTTGTTCCGTATGTGGCCTGGGTCTCGTTTGCAGGCGTGCTCAACTATCGTGTGGCCGAGCTCAACCCGTGATCAAGACGTTGACCTGATTTGGAGGATCTCATCTTTGACCTGGATGACCTTCAGGGCTGCTTCCAGGGCCTCTTCTGGCGTCGAGTTCGCACCAAAGGTGAATCGCAACCCTTCCTGAGCCTCTTGCTTGGAGTATCCGCAGGCCATGAGCACGTGACTGGGTTCGAGGCTGCCACTGCTGCAGGCAGCGCCGCTGCTCGCACTGATCCCTTCGCGGTCGAGCCGAATGAGAGTCGTCTCGGCATCGATCCCCGGGAACCGGCAGTGGAAATGCGATGGAAGGACATTGCTCGACTGTTCAAAGACAGGAACGCTCGGCAGGAAGCCTTGCGCTGTCAGCGTGGCTGCGAAGGCGTCTCGAGCCGATCGCTTCTGTGTCTGAACCTGTGGATGATCCCTGCACCACTTGACGGCCTCAGCAAACCCGACAATTCCCGCCACGTTCTCCGTTCCCGCGCGTAATTCCCGTTCTTGACCCCCACCAAGAACGACCGGGGCCAGAGGCGTCCCTGCCCGAACGTAGAGGGCGCCGACTCCTGTCGGCCCATAAAGCTTGTGCGCTGAGACGCTGACGAGATCCGCCCCCAGTTCGCCGACCGATGGGCAGTACGGGAAGGTCTGGACTGCGTCGCAAAAGAAGTAGGCGCCCGCTTCCCGGGTGACGGTCGCCAGGTCTGCAACGGGATTGATCGTTCCTAGTTCGTTGTTGGCGTGCATCAGGCATACAAGGAGGACGTCAACGCCAATGTGTCCTCGAAGGGCATCAGGATCGGACCGGGCAACAGAATCGACTGGGATCAGGCCAACGCTGTACCCGAGTCTCTCCAGCAGTGGACAGCAATGCAGGACGGCATGGTGCTCAGCAGCACCCATCAGGATCCGGTTACGGCTTGGAGACTCGTTCGCGAGCGCGAGCCCCAGTATCGCCAGGTTTGCCGATTCGGTACCACTTGATGTGAACAGCACTTCGCCAAAGAGGCAACCGAGCGAGTCCGCCAGGACTTCGCGGGCGCCGTCTACGGCCGCTCGTGCCACCCGTCCCTCCACGTGGAGGGAAGAGGGATTGGACGGAGGCCCGAGCCATCGAAGCATGGCCTCTCTCGCCTCAGGCAAGAGAGGCGTGGTGGCAGCGTGGTCCAGATAAATCCGCTTCAATAGAGCAAAGCCATGCTGACACAGAGGATCGCCGAGTTGTGCACGGCGTGCATCACCATCGAAGGAACGAGAGACCCGGTCTGATAAGCGAGATAGGCAGAGACGAACCCCACTGACCCGAGTGCGGCCCAGAGGATCGGACCCTGTGGATGAATCGCGCCAAAGAGTAGCCCGCTGACCAACATCGCAAGCACTGGCTTCATGTACCGGGTCATGGCCGGGAAGAGGATGCCTCTGAAAGTGAGTTCCTCAAGGACGGGGGCGAGCAGAGAGACGGTTGCGAAGATGGTCAGCAGGGTGATAGGGCTCGCTCCAAGACCCAACTGCTCGTTGATGGGGTGAGAGGGAGCCGGCAGGTTCCTGAACGCTTGCTGCGCAGCCAGCGCAAGCAGAATCGTAAGCGGCGCGTTGGCACAGAAGCCAAGGATTCCCATACCGACCAGCTTTGGCCAGTTCTTGGTGGTACCAATGAGTCGCTTCGCGGGATCGGCAAACCCGAAAATCGGAACGCTGCAAAGCAGCACGGTGACAACCAGCGTTCCGATCTCGATTAAGAGAGTTCCTACTCCCGACTCGACACGCCCTCTGACTAGCGGGACAACGACCATCTCGACGCCCGTGAAGGTAAGCAAGAAGAGCGCCATGCGCATGGCGAGGCGATCGGACATCCCAGACGACACGACGCCGCAGGGCGGCCCCGCTGGCTTCATGCGGGCAAAGAGACTGATGACACCGAAGAGCAACATGGCCAGCCCAACGATGATGACAAGGGATCCAGCCACGGTTACAAAGGAAGTGAACGCCACGTCGCGGTCGTCAACGATCCGGCTGATCTCACCCTTGGATCCGGCCCGCTCCCGTGCCTCTGCCAAGACGACGCGACCCAGAAAGTTACTCGGGAAGTCCTTGCGTGACCTCTCGACCCAACCCAAGTCTATCGGTGAGCCGTCGAACACTTTGGCGTAGACGTGATCGGCCGGATCCTTGCTGTCACTCAGGGTCTTCAGCGCCTTGGGACTGGCAGGTTTTTTGAGCAGCCCGCCGATGGCCAGTTCAATCTTGGCGTCTGAAGGCGTAAGCACGGTTTGCTTGTTCAGGACATCGTATAGGGACAGGATCCTGCTGTCGGGGTCTCTCCGCACCGTCGTCTTGGGGGTGATCGACTCGGTCTTCTTCAGGAGATACCGTGTCAAGAGAGCTTGCTTGATCGCCCCCACAGACTCCGACTCGTTGACTGCCGGCTTCTTTCCCGTCTCGGCGGCCATGACCTGAGTCACGATCAGGAAAGCGAAGAACAGCCCCAGGAGGATCCAAGCGAACGGTGCCCGAACCTCACGGACTTCGGGCGGGCTTGGCTCTTCGCTAACCAGGGGCGGTGCTTCCGGGCCTTCCATCAGACTTTGATCTTAGCCGGACGAGGCGACCGACCAAGGGTCAAGACGATCTCGTGCGCTTGCCGAACGTTGGCCACTCGGGTCGACATCCCGTTCGGCCCTTCCGTCCGGAAAGGCATCGGCTGCTCTCCTGCGGAAGGTGCCTCGAAGTGATCGAGCCGAGCGGGCTCCCCATCGAGCGTTGCCTTCCTGATGACCGTGCCTTCGGGCAAATGGAAGTTGAGTTTCCAAGCGCGCTCAAGCGGGAGGCCGGGATAGTCGCCTTTGGCTCCCGAGATGTTGACCGTGACACGATCGCCCGCCCTACGAACCGAAACGGTCGTTCTGGCGCACTCGCCTGACAGATAACCCGGCGTCAACCCATCGTCCTCATAGAGTTCCCGTGATTCAAGCGCGTCCGTCGTAGGGACATACAGGTCGGCGACCGGCGACTTCCAGATGCTTTCGAGACCGGTGCTCTTGACGACCTTCGACAGGAACACGACGCCTCCCTCTCGGATGAAGATCGGCGTCTTCCACAGCGGGACTTCCATCGTGACTGTGCTCGGCCCTCGGAGTCTGGCGCCCGTCCAAGCGTCCACCCATTCGCCTGGAGGGAGCCAAAGAGTCCGCATAACCGAATCGTGGCGTTGACTGGACCTTATCCACACGAGGTGTGCTAAGGCGTCGCCACCATCCTCGTAGTACCGGAACTCGATGTCGTAGCTTTTGCCCTTGTCCAGTCGGACGGTTTTGGTGTTGGTGACTCCACCTTGGGGAACCCACTTGCTGACCATCAAGTGTCCATCCAGATAGAGTTTGGCCCCGTCGTCGGTGTTGGTTCCGACAACGTAGTCGCCAGTCTCTGGCATTGGGCCAATGACGCCAGTCCAGCGGGCGGAGAACTTGTCCTTCGGCACGGCCTTGTCAGGAGAGCCTTCACCCCACTCGAACGAGACGCTCTTGTCGATCCTCGTCAGGACAGGCTTCCCTTCCAAATCAACGTTGTCGAAATACTCTCCCAGCAGTCCGGGCTTGCCGTCTTTCGTGTGGTACATCGCGGCTGGAATGTCCTCGGCGCTCCCGTCCTTGCTCTCGTTGACCGGCGCGACCAGGATGTCGTCTCCAAGAAGGTACTGCTGGTTGTCCCTGGCCTGCTTGTATTGCGGCCATTCAAGATCGCACCGACGCAAGACCGGAGTCCCGTCGTCGTGTGCCCTGCGAGCAGCCGAGTAGATCGTGGGCAGCAACCGGTACCTCATGTTCACGTAATCGCGCGTGATGGCCTCGGCTTCTTTGCCGTAGTCCCAGGGCAGTCGGGTTTCTCCGGCGGTGCAGTGGATACGAGTGATCGGAGAGAGACAGCCGTACTGCATAAACCGGACGTAAAGTTCGTCTGTGGGGTGGCCCCAGTGACCAGTCAGATCCTCGCTCATAAAGGGGAGAAGGCTCTCGACGCCTCCGTCCACCGCATTGGCAATGCCGTATTTCAAATAGGGCCACAGGGCGCCCGTGTCACCTGTCCAATAGATGGGAAACCGATGGAAACCTGGCTGAGGAGGGTACTTGCGGATACCGTTGTCAATTCCTTGGACGTTCGACATGATCATCGGCCGTTGCGTAGGTCTGAATCGCTGGGTCATGTCGTGGAAGACGCGTTCACCCCAGATTTCCGGTCTGAGCCCTGGAGCAGGCTCGTGCAGCCGAGTGATCCAGTTGCGGTCGTACCACCATACGTCGGCGCCGATCTTGAGCAAGCTGGTCAGTCCGTCCCAACGGTACTGCATCTCTTTCGGGTCGAGTGCCGTGGGTGTCTGAGGTTCGGGATGGTCGTTGAACATCGTTCGGACGCCTCGCTCGTGCGCTTGCCGGAGGAAGCCTGCCATGTCGGGCCACAGCTTCGTGTTGATGTGGTAGCCGAGTGAGGCTCCGGTACGCCAGTCGGTGTCTACGACGAACATGTCGAGGGGAAAGCCTTCTTCCCGGTAGCGGTCGATCACTCCGAGGGCCTGTTCTTGGGTGTACGGGTGATAGCGGCTGTCGATGAGCCCGAATGCGAAGAGCGGAGGCATCTCAATGTGCCCAGTCAGCTTCAAATAGTCCTTGACGAATTGCCGGTAGCCGCCACCCCTGTTAAGGAAGACATAGACGTCCGGAGCCTGGTTCGTCGTGTCCCAACCACTGGTCTCGGGAAACTGGGAGTTAGGCGGAGCCGGAGTGGCCCCCCAAGCAGGCGGCACGATCCGGGGGTTGTCGGCGACCGCAAAGGCGCCCCACTTGTCGGCCGGGCCAGGAAACCATTGAGGTTCAGGTGTCGACACTTGACCTTGATAGACTAGGTGGCCGGCGCTATCGGCGATCTTGACTGCGGAAAGATCACGAGCTCCAGGCGCGACAGTGATTTTATAGCCAGGGATCTCGACCGTCGTCCCTTCCGTGTTGTCCTTGGCGATACTGTACTGCTTGATTCCTGGCCAGTTTCGGTCACGGACGACAAAAGTTGGCCGGTTCTCAAAGCCATGGGGCCCCTTGACCTCGAGCCTGACCAAGTTCGGGGACAAGACTTGGACGCGTAGGTTGTCTTCCATGACTTGCACGATCCTGGCCGCCTGTGCGGAGCACGCCGCGGACAAAACGACGAGTGCGGGGGCGAACCTCATGACGACGTTTTACCGCCAGTGAGCGGCCGGCACCGGGGTGCGCCCCAAGCCCGATGAAGCCTGCTTAATGGCCGGACGGGATGGGTCGTCTGTTCCCGGCAATTCTGGCTCCCGGAAGGGATCCAACATCCTGGGGCCACTTCTCGACCCATTTCACAGCTACTCAAGCCCCGAAACCTCAATTTGCACCTGAGGTTCCACGTTGTTCCTTCCGAGACAAATACCTGGGTCCCACGCGACCGGAGCACTGACACATGTACGAGCAGTTCTGGGGTTTGAATGAGCCGCCCTTCTCGCTCACGCCCGACCCACGTTTCCTTTACTTGAGTCGAGCGCACGAGGACGCGCTGATGATGTTGCACTACGCCGTAACACGCAATAAGGGCGCGGCGATGCTTGCAGGAGACATCGGTCTTGGCAAGACAACCATCAGTCGCAAGCTTTTGGAGACGCTCGACCCCGTTCAGTACAAGGTGGTCATGATCGTCAACCCGATCCTGACGCCAACACAGATCCTTCAGGAGATTCTGGCGCAGCTAGACATCGAGATCGCGAGCCGCAACCGGCAGGTCTTGGTGCAGCGGCTCCACTTGGCCCTCGTGGAGATGTACGACAAGGGCCGACGGGTCGTGGTTCTCGTAGACGAGGCGCACTTGATCCGAGGCGCAGCCACGTTCGAAGAACTCAGGCTCCTCCTAAACTGCCAGATGAACGACCAGTTCCTGTTGAGCCTCCTTTTGCTTGGACAGAACGAGCTCAAGCCAAAGATCGCCAAGGTGCCCGCTCTTGAGCAGCGCATGGCTGTCCGGCACATCCTCAAACCGCTGGGGGTGACGGAGACGGGTGAACTCATTTTGCACAGGCTCAGGGTGGCGGGCTACACCGGCGAAAAGAGCCCATTCACTCCCGACGCCGTCCACAAGATCCACGCGATCTCGGGAGGGGTCCCCAGGCTCATCTGTCAGTTGGCGGACAACGCGCTGCTGATGTCGATGGCCCGCAAAGAAGAGATGATCGACGCCTATCTCATGCACGAGGTGGCGGAGGAGTACACAGGAGTCGCAGCATGAACCTCGCTGACGCCATCCGCAAAGCGGCCATTGACGGTCCGGCGTTTCCTCCAGGCCCTGAAGCCCCGAAACCGTCGGTCGAAGGTTCAGCCAAGGAGACACAGGTCAAGTCGCCGACGATAGAGGCGGTCCCCGACCTGCCCAGCACGGCGGTCCTTGGCGGCAATGTGGTCCGCATCGAAATCTTCATGAGCGCCGAGCAATCGAACAACTTGCTCAGGGCGATCATGTCCGGACAGCACTCGATCTTGACGCTTGCTGAGGCGGCGCACTACCTGCGCGTCCGGCCCCAGACGCTCGCCAAGATGGCCGACGACGGCGAACTGCCCGCCATCGAGATCGATGGCAAGTGGCGGTTCCTGAAGAACAGCCTCGACGAGTGGCTGACTGCAACGATGGAAACGATAGATCCAGAGGAGGCTCAGACAGATGTCGCTTAAACTCTTCCGAAACAAGTCGTACATTGGACTCGACCTTGGTGCCAGCACCATAAAGGCTGTCGAGCTGGAACGGACGCAAGCCGGGTGGAAGATCACTCGCGCCGTCCGCCACGCGACACCGAAAGGGTCGATCCAAGACGGCATTGTCACAGACGTTGACGCCGTCGCAGACGCGCTCAAGTCGATGATGCGTGAGCACCGGATCGGCGCCACGAGCGCCGTGATCGGGGCTTCAGGAGCTTCCGTCATCGTCAGGACGGTCCGAATCCCGACAATGCCCGAGGCCGTACTGCGGAAGTCGATCAAGTTCGAGGCGAGCCGCTACGTGCCATCGAGCATTGAGGACAGCTACATCGAGTTCGAAAGCTTAGGCCCGGTGGACGACGAGAACATGGAGATCCTCATCGTCGCTGCACCTCGCGACGTTGTCGAGAGCCGAGTTCGTTCCTGTGAGGCTGCGGGCCTTGAGGTCGAAATCGTCGACGTCGAGGCGTTTGCGGCCTACAGATCCCTGGTCGAAGCCGACCCGACCCACGAATATGGCGGTCAGACGATCGCAATCGTCGATGTCGGCGCACAAACGACCAATGTCAGCGTTGTCTGCAGCGGTTCGTTCGCAATGACGAGGTCTATCCCTCAGGCGGGTGCGACCCTCACCGAAGCGCTGAAGAGCTACTTCAAGCTTGAGGACGAACACGCGGAAGAAGGCAAGATCCAGCTCGACCTGAGCGGGCTCCTTGACGATTCCAAACCGACCGAGAACCCGCCCTTGCGGGTCATCCAGCCCTTCCTTGACGACCAGATCCGAGAGATCCGCCGGTCGCTCAACTACTACCAGTCACAACAGACAGAGTCAGGGCAGAGCAACCCTGTTTCAAAGCTGATCCTTTGTGGGGGCGGCGCCTCTCTCAACGGGTTCGGCACTTATGTGGAACAGAAGCTCGGCCTTGAGACGGTCTGCCTCGGAGTCCTCGACAATCCTCGATTTGTGTACGGGCTCCACGACGAACTGGGGCCAGGTCTCGACCTCGCGGTCGCTTCTGGCCTAGCCATGAGGCCGTACGCGAAGGCGGCATAAGGACGGTAACAGCCATGCCACTAATCAATCTGATCCACGAACAACGCATGCTCGTCCGCCAGCGCGAGCAGCAAGTCCGAGTGCTGTTGCTGGCGTCCGTGGGAGTCGCTGCCATCGCGTTCCTAGCAACGGGTTACTTCCTCTTCAACATCGCCCGATACGAAGTCATGTCGGCCGGACTGATGGCCAAGAAGAAGAAGATCCAGCCCCTCCTGAAGGAACTGGACCAGAACAAGCGCGACTCGCAGATCATGGAACCGAAGTTGACGACCCTCACGAGCGCCACAAAGGCGACCGAACAGTGGTACCGGATCCTAGATCACCTCACGGTCAACGTGCCAAAGGACGTCTGGCTGACCAATGTCCGGTGTGCTCCAGGAACCGACGTAGACGGCGGCATTTCGATGAGCTTCCAGGGCTACAGCCTCAACCACGACAAGATTGGCGAGTTCCTGCTGCGCCTCGAAACGTGCGCCGACCTTGACTCGGTGACGCTCCGGTTCAGCCAGGAGCGGCCCGTTGACAAGGAGCGGGCGCTCGAATTCGAGATCGACGCCTATCTGGCAGGTTCGAAGAACTCGAAGAAAGTGAAGGAGAAAGAGTCGGCATGAAGAAACTCCCCTCGTTCAAAGTCGCTGCATTCCTGACGGTGTGCGCCGTCGTTGTCGGTGGCGGCACGACTCTCTGGGCCCACGGTGCTAGTAAGGCAACCGAAGCCAAGTATGAGGACCTCGTCAAGCAGGTTCCGGAGGAATCTCTCCTGAAGAAGGAAGTCACAGAGTCGGAAGCGACGGTCGCTGACTATCGCCAACAGCTACAGCACTTGGAAGAAGCCGTCCCGCGCATGGCTTACGTGCCGACGCTACTGACCGAGCTTGAGAATTTGGGCAAAGCCCACTCAATCACGGTGACTGGCGTTCGACCCGTCGCCGACAACAAGGTGGCAAAGCCGTCGGACGACAAGAAGAGCGTGCAAGGGAAGAAGGCTTACCAAGAAATGTTGATCGACATCTCGGGCCGCGGCACGTTCGACAACGTGATGGAGATGGTGGACGCCCTCAAGTCGTTCCCGAAGATCCTCGCCGTGCAGACGGTGAGCCTTCAACCGCGGAAGGACGCCAATCAGCCAGCCGGTCAAGCGAATAAGACGGCCCCGGTCCTTGACGCGACCGTCAGGATCAAGGCCTATCTGTTCCCCGATCCCAAGGCCGACACCGACGAGAAGAGCTCGGGAGGCCAGACGTCATGAACAACGAAAAGAAGAAGACTTTGTTGGTCACCGCCCTTGCGGTCGTGTTGATCGGAGTCGGTGCGTTTCAGTTTGTGCCGAAGGGCGCTTCTGCGGCAAAATCCGCGCCTAAGACGTCGGCCGTCAAGGACGACAAGAAGACGGACCCGAACACGCAGACGGCCCAGAACGAGCCGGACCCACAGCAAGAAGCACTCAAGGCCATGGTCAAGGATCCGCTCCCGAAACGGGATCCGTTCCAGCCGGGGGACCTTCCCGAGGTGGCAGCACCGACGACGGTCCCGACCCCGCCCGTAGCGGCACCGAGTCAGCCGAATCGCACGGGAACACCTCATGCCGGCAGCGGTGTCATCACGCACCCGCTTCCTCCGGTCGATCCCGGCAGAATCTCCGGAAACTTCCCGAGCGGAAACGTCACCATCAACCCGGGAGCACCGCTGCGCACGCCTGGTGAGTTCGCTTACAAGGTGACCGGCGTGATTTCGGGCCCGAAACCGATGGCCGTGTTTGAAGACGACGGCGGCAACCAGCGACTCGTGCCCGTCGGAGGTTCGATCGATGGCGACTCCCGGGTCGTAGGAATTGAGAACGGAAAAGTACACATCCGACACAGGGGCAAGGATCAGACTTTGACCCTTTCGGAGGGACAGTAAATGAAGAAGAACACCCTAACGGTCGGCCTGCTGGCCTTCCTGGCGACCACCGCGCTGGGCCAGGCAAAGCTTAAGGCCATCGAGACCACAAAGGTCGGCAACGGCCTTGAGATCGCCATCCAGGGCGAAGGATTGTCCAACCCGCGGACTTCGCGGATTTTGGGGAACACTTCGTTCATCGTCGAGTTCGACGCCAAGTTGGCCGGCAAGCCGACCTATACCAAGATCGGTGAAGCTGGGGTCAAGTACGTTCAGACCGTCTGGTACAGGGCCAAGCCGCCCGTCGTACGAGTCCACGTCAAGACCACGGCTGACGCCGTGCCCACCCTGGCGCAGATCAACGGCCAGTGGGTCGTTCTCATCGGCATTACGGCTGCCGAAGCGGGCGCGTCCAACCCTACGACGGCTCCCGTCACGACTGTTACCTCACTGGGTGCCGACGACAAAGCAGCGATGGCAGACGCCATCAAGCAGTTGGCCAATCCGACTGAGACCACGGGACAGGTTCTGCCTGCCAGAACGACGACACCGATGACAGTCGTCACAGGCACTGCTAACGCAAAAGCCACGGTCGAGATTCCTACCGATACAGTGCACGGCACGATCGCCAGTCTCGCTACGGACACCAAGCCCAAGACCACGACGCCGACGTCGAACACCACCACCGTCCAGAACGTGACGGCGGTGTCGACGCCCCCCATGAAGCTGGGAACCAAGACGAACGTGTTGGATCAAATGGTCTCGCTCGACTTCGTTGGCACAGACATCGTGCAGATTCTCAAAGCTCTGTCGATCCAGGCAGGCGTCAACATCGTGACGTCGCCCGACACGAGCCCGTCCGACAAGCCCCTCAAGCTGACGATCTCACTCAAGAACGTGAACCTTGACAACGCGCTGGCTTATGTGACGGCGATGGGCAACCTTCGGTATGCGCGTATCGGCAATACGTTTGTCGTCACGCCGTCGGCATCCTTCTCGAACGCCATGCGCCAGATCATGGAGCGCGACGCAGAGAGCTATCAGACACGCGTCGTCAACCTAATGAGCGGTGAGGCTGAGAAGATCAAAGAGGCGACGCTGAAGGCTCTCCCGCCCGACGGAAGGAACGGCTTCTACGAAATCATCGTTCCGGGACAGAACCCAGTGGGTCCCAGCGCTCCAGACACGTCGACGCAGGCTCCAGCCGGAGCAGGCGACACTCAAGGTGCACCGAAAAACCCGGGGGACAACTCTTTGGTCGTGAATCCGAACGCGCCGACAAACTCGATGTCCCGGGCGTTCTACCTGATGGTAGTGGGTGATCCCGAAAGACTCGCCTCCGTCGAGAACTACATTCGTGACCTTGACGCCAAAGTCGCTGCGAGCTTCTCGCTCAGCCGCTCTTCGAGCACGAGTTCCATTGCCATTCCGATCCAGAGTGGCCAGACCGAGAAGATCAAGTCGATGATTGAGCAGCTTTTGCACGACAACCCGCGCAAGAGTGACTACTCGATCACCGAGACTTCCGTGAAGGAGCTTGACCAGGGCGAACAGTCCATCCAGTTCCTCCTGATGATCGGTCCCGACACCGAGCTTCCGACGCTCAAAACGTTCGCGATCAATCTCGACAGGGAGCTGTGCAAGCCGCTTGGCATCGCCTACAGCGACAACCCCGACAACTTGATCAAGGACTACGAAGTGGTCGAGCTGCAGTACCTCGAGCCGATCGTCGCCGCGCAAGACCTCAAAGGACGATTCAAAGACCTGTGGGTCACGGTAGTGCCTGATCCGGTCACCCCTGGCATCACGGGCTCGGCACAGACGAACAAGCAGGAGGCACCGACCGACAATGGTGGTCAGGGGGCCAAGCCCGCTGGCAACAGTAGCCAGGATCAGAGCAAGCTGACCCGAGAAGTCGGTCATGAACCGATGCGGCTCATCCTGCGCGGATCGAAGTCGACAATCGCCGACGCCAAGGCCTACTTGGCCAAGGTGGACATGGCGCCGCGCCAGATCGCGCTCGAACTGAGAGTGATGGACCTCTCGAAAGAGGAGGCCCTCAAGGCCGGGATCAACTGGAACCTGGGCCTTGGCGGAACGGGAACGGTCACCGTCAACAACGCTCCTACGGGCACCTCAGGCTCTGTCAAGGGCTCGATCGGATCTTTGAACGTCACCGCAGCGCTTGACAGCATCTCGAACAACCACAACCTGATCGCGAGGCCGAACGCACTTGTTTCCGACGGCCGGACAGCCCACTTGTTCGTTGGCGACACCGTCCGATACATCAAACAAGTCCAGACCTCGCAGAACGGGACAACCGTCATCACTGACGAAGTCCAGGTCGGCTCCACGTTCGATATCAAGGCCAGGATCGGCAATGGCGGCGCGATCGCGCTTGACCTGACCCAGGACTTCAGCCTGTTGACTGGCTTTACGGACGTTCCAGGCGGCGGCAAGCTGCCGCAGACGAGCGACCGCACGAGCAACATGTTCGTCAACATGAAGAGCGGCGAGACGATCGCGATTGGTGGCCTGATCCTCGATCAGGACGTCAAGAACTACAGCGGTATCCCGTTCCTCAAGGACATTCCGATCATCGGACGTCTCTTCGGCCATACGGACAATGACCGCACGCGCACCGAGATCGTGTTCTTCTTGACCGCAGTCGAAGTCGATGCCAGCAATCGAGCCACAGCTGCCTCGCCGAGGGTGAACGAAAGCAAGAACCCCGATCCGATCGGGGAGTACAAGAAGACGGGCAAGAACAAGAGGTAGCTCTTTCTTTCCGTCCTACCGAAGGGCCGCCACCGTTCCGGAGGCGGCCCTTCGCCTTTACGACTCTCGTGGCATCACGACGAACTTGCCAGTCGCCTTGTGATCGCCCATTGAAACCGTGACCTTGTACTCGCCAGGCCTGGCATGGAACGCCTGGATCCAGGGTTCTTCGCCACTGTCGTTCAGTCTGAGGTGCTCTGGCGGCACGAGGTCCCAAGTGACCCGGTTGATTCCGGGAGCGTTGCTGCCCGTCAACTCCTTGTAGACGACTCCCTTGGAATCCTCGATCTTAACCTTGACGTCGTCTCCCGTGTATTCGCGGATCCAGTAGTTGATCCGGACGCCTTTGGGTGCGTTCGGAGCGCGGAACATCTTCTGAGTCCACAGTCCCCCGTACTCGAGGTGCCATTTCGGGCGGCAAGGCAACACTTCGAACAAGTGAAGCGCCGAGGCAAGAACCTCGTCGGACAGTTGGCTCAAGGGACTCGCATCGTCAAGGATCCAGATGGATCTTCCGTGCGTGCCGAGAACAAGGTCACGCTCGCGCGGATGTTGCTGGATGTCGTCCACGGGCACGGTGGGCAGTCCTTTCCCGTTCGCACGCACCCAAGTTACGCCTCGATCGATGCTGACATAGACAGCCTTTTCGGTGCCACAGAAGAGGACGTTAGGGTTGAAAGCATCCTCTCGGACGACTTTCACACTTCGACCCACCGGCAAGTCTCCCGTAACGTCATCCCAAGTCTTGCCAAAGTCATCGGTCATCAGGACGCAAGGAGCAAAGTCGTCAGTCCGGTGTCCATCAATGCTTACGTAGGCGCGACCTTTCATGTGGGCTGAAGCCACGACGCGTGAGACGTAGCGTCCTCCGACGACCTTGGGCGTCACGTTCCTCCACGTCTTGCCGTCGTCTCTGGTCACATGGATGAGCCCGTCATCAGAGCCGGCCCACAGCAGGCCGGCCTGCATCGGCGACTCAGCCAAGGATACGACCGTGCAATGGGTCTCGGCGTTCGATCCCACGGTCTCCATCTTGGCCGGATCGGCCGTCGTGAGGTCGGCGCTGATCCGCTCCCACTTTCCGGACTCGGTGTCGATCTTGAAGACCGAGTTACCGGCGTGGTAGGCAGTGTGTGGATGGTGGGCTGAAATCAGGAAGGGCGAGTTCCAGTTGTAGCGATGGCGGGGTTCGCCTTCGCGGGGCTCGGGGGAAAGGTACCTCTTCTCCCCCGTCTGGACGTTGATGCGGGTGATGTGTCCGCCCTGCCACTCGGCATAGACGAGATCGGGATCCTCAGGATCGAACGCGGCATGAAACCCGTCCCCCCAAAACACCTGGGTCCAGTCGGCGTTAGTGATCCCTGTCTCGACGATCCCGGCCTCTTCGACCTTTTCCGTCTCGCGGTTTGTGCTGGTTGGGCCAAGCCACGTTCCGTTGTCCTGTAGACCGCCTATCACGCGATACGGATCGGACATGTCGACCGCGATGTTGTAGAACTGGCCCGTTGCCATCGTGTTGAGGAAGTCCCACGTCTTGCCCTTGTCAAAGCTCTGGTACAGGCCACCGTCGGTGCCGTCAATGATCGTCTCGGGATCCTCGGGGTCGATGATGAGCGCGTGGTGGTCGGCGTGGAGGATGTTTCCTCCTCCTTGATGGAACGTCTCACCCCCGTTGTCGCTGTACTCAAGGGTCCAACCGAGCATGTAGACACGCTGATCGTCCTTCGGATCGAACTTGATCTTGCTGAAGTAGAACGCTCGCGGTGACCTCACGCTGAGCCGGCGCCAGCTTTCGCCACCATCGTCGCTGCGGAACACTCCACCACCCCGCATGCGATCGTCTCGGATGGAGTTGCCCCCATCCTCCGTGCTTTCGACAACAGCGATAAGCTTCTTCGTGTCACCGAGGAAGATGTCCAGGCCGATCCGTCCCGTCTGCTCGGGAAGACCCTTGGACAGTTTTTTCCAAGTCGTGCCTCCGTCCGTGCTTTTGTAAAGGCCACCTTCCGCCCCGCCGCTCTGAAAACTCCACGGCTTCCGCAGGCGCATGTACATGGCCGCGAAGACCGTGTCTGGCGCGTTCGGATCGATCATAACGTCGCAACAGCCGGTCCTGTCGTCAATCTGGAGAACGGCCTTCCAGGTCTTGCCTCCGTCGGAGGTCTTGTAAAGGCCGCGGGTCTCGTTGTGTCCCCAAAGATGCCCGAGACAGGCCGCATAGCAGGCATCGGGATCGCGGGGATCCACGGCTAAGCGAGGAATATCATGGGAGTCCTCAAGACCCAAGTGGTTCCACTTCTTGCCGCCGTCGACGCTCCGGTAGACGCCATTTCCCCAACTGCTCGAGTTGCGCCCGTTCCCTTCGCCAGTCCCGACCCAGATGACCCAGTTCTTCTTCGCTGCATCGTCGGAGTCGTCGCCACCCGTGCCAGAAGTCGGCTTGGCCTTGCAGACGACCACGCTGCCAATGGACGACGTCTCTTCTTTGTCGAAAATCGGCTCAAAGGTCGTGCCTCGATTCACCGTCCGCCAAAGTCCGCCGGTCGCATAGGCGACGTAGTACGACTTCGGATTCCCAGGCTCGAAGCAGAGGTCACTGATCCTTCCTCCCATGATTGCGGGCCCAATGCACCTCCAGGGAAGTCGCTTGAGGTCGTCAGCCGTGAGTCGACGGGGCACTGAAGGCTCTTCTTTGAGTTCGTTCTTGCGGGCCATGGCTCGTAGGAGTCTACCGCTGACCGCAACATCGTTCGGCACTTGGTGCCGTGTCAACCCGAACGCCAACCATCAGACTCCGTCTGCCATCTGGCAACCGTGCTCAAGGAGGCGATGGCGTCCTCAGTGTGCCCCTCACCCTGGATGGCTCGTGCGGCCCGTCTGCCGTGGGACGTCTTTCGCATATGGATAAACTGAGGGACGCGCGTTCAAGCGCGCCGGCCGGGCACCTCGGGGCAGCGTCGCCCCGTTCCACACCGATCGTGGGCCCGTGAACGGCACAACGAGGATTTCTGAATGAGGATCGGTATCTTGACTGGGGGTGGAGACGTCCCCGGACTTAACCCATGCATCAAGGCTGTCGTTTACCATGCCACCGAGGCCGGACACGAGATGGTCGGCTTGAGACGGGGCTGGGCTGGACTTCTCAACCTCAACCCTGACCAACCCGAGTCGACGGCTGAATGGACATTGCCTCTCGACCGCAAGAACACGCGAACGATCGACCGCTACGGAGGAACGTTCCTCCACACGTCGCGCACGAACCCGGGCAAAGTCTCCCCAGACGCCGTCCCCGAGTTCCTGTCAGACCCGAGTCACAGGAATCTTCCGCCGGAGCAGCGGCTCGACTTCACCCCTCACGTCTTGCGCGTTCTGGAGCACCTCAAGCTCGACGCCCTCGTGACGATCGGAGGTGACGACACGTTGAGTTACTCACACCGGCTCCACCAAGAAGGAGTCCCCGTGGTCGCCGTTCCCAAGACCATGGACAACGACGTTTTCGGCACGGACTACTGTATCGGTTTCTCGACAGCCGTCACTCGAAGCGTGGACTTCATCACGGCGCTGAGAACCCCGACTGGTTCCCACGAACGGATCTGCATCGTGGAGCTTTTCGGGCGGAATTCGGGGGAGACCTCGCTCATATCGGCGTACTTGGCGGGCGTTGACCGCGCCATCATCTCCGAAGTCCACTTTGATCCGGAGAAGTTAGCCTGGCAGCTTGTCGAAGACAAGAAGCGAAATCCGAGCCACTACGCGATCATGACGATCTCAGAAGGAGCTCAAATGGTAGGCGGCAAGATCGTCGAGTACGGTCAGGCCGACGCCTATGGCCACAAGAAGCTCGGCGGCATCGGTTCGATCACTGGCGATGCGATCAAGGACATTACCAAGGAACACATCATCTACCAGCAAGTGGCCTACCTGATGCGCTCGGGCGAGCCCGACGCCCTCGACAGGATGGTGGCGATCTCCTACGGAAACCTCGCTATCGACGTCCTGTTGAAAGGCAAGACCGGCCACATGACCGCCCTGCACAATGGCCGCTACACGACTGTGCCGATCGACCACATCATGCAAGGCACGAAGCGGGTCGATGTCGACGAACTATACGACTCTGAAAACTACAGGCCGAAGGTGCAGAACATGCTCGGAAAGCCGATGTTCTTGTATTGAGCGCTATCCAGAAAACGATTTCTCCAGAACCTTGACGGCGACCAGGGTGCTGGGAATCTCCGAGTACTGGGACACGCGCTCCAAGCACCGGGCGTAGCTCCTTTCCGCCATTTCATCGTTGATGGGCGTGTTTTGGAGGGCTTCGACAATCAGATCGACGGCATCAAGAAAGAACTTGGCCCGGTACTGGGGAAGCGAGCGGTTGGGAGTCTCCGCGTACTTGCGGCTGAGCTGGTCGTAGACGCTCTCCCAGCTCGTGCCGGCAGCGATCTTTGCCCGCTCACGGGCCAGGGCCTGCTCCTGCAGCCTACGCTTCTCAGCGTCCCGAATCTTCTCTGTCGCCCAGTCGTCGAGCGTACAACCCTCGATCACGCGGAGCGTCAAGGACTGGCCCATTCCGCGGCCGACCTCTGTCTCGATCAATCGGCGGGCTTGGGGAAGCCGAAGGTGTCCTGCCAACTCAGCTTCAGAGTGTTGAAGCCCCATCACGAGGACGCCGTCCTCGATAGTGAGGGGTTTGGCGGCGTTCAGGGCCGCCCAGACACCGACACCCGTGACGCCTTTGCGGATGTCGGGGAGCACTTCGGCCCAAACTTGCGCCAAATCTGGCATGACGCTTCGAATTATGGCCCGAAGTAGGATCCGGCGTCATGGCGCCAGCTTCGACCGCCAACTAACCGCCGAAGTCTGTCGGGCCCTTCTTTGCGTCCTCAGGAAGCTGGTCGTAGGGGACAGGCGCCCGGCTCGGCTTCTCGTAGCCGTCGGAAAGACGGAACGAATGCCACCACCTTGGCCCGACGACGACATCAAGGTCGACGAGTTTCTCGGTTCGGACGGCAAAGCCCGTGGGCTGTGGACGCCCGTCAAACCACTCCGCACGCTGACCCGAGTCCATCTTCATGATGCGGGCGGCTTCGGCCCTTTCGTACACTTGCAGAACGGCTGGCTTGTTGGCCGAGCCTGCATACGCCCAGACCCGCTGGAACGACCGTTCGTTCAAGCGGAGGTACGTCGTAGGTGGCACTCCGTCCGGACAGACGTCAGTCGGGTCGGCTCTCTCACCCTTGACCATCGCCGTCCAATTGGATTCGCCACGAACAGAGCCGTCGAACATGTCCGAGTAGACTATCTCCTCCACAAGCTTGGCCTGTTCCTTGTCAAGCTCCTGATAGGACAGGTGGTGCTCCTGTCGCAGCTTCGCCCGTTGGCCTTTGGAAAGGCTGCCCCACAGGACGTATGCTCGGTCGTTGGCCGACGTTGAACTCGCCATCACGGTCTTGTCTAGGGCCATCAGCACCATCATCGGCCACTCAGACCGGCGCTCGACACCGTAGAATGTCAAGGTAGCCCGGTCGTCGAGTCCAAACCGACCTGTCGACCTGAACCGGTCAATGATCTCCTTAACGGTCCTTCGGTCAGCCCAAGACAGCCATCCGGAAGGAGCACATGTGACTGTGGCCCAACCCCCGAACTCATTGAGGTCTGTCCCCAGATCGTTCCGATGGAGCATCCTGTCGACCCGTTGGACGGTCGTCTTTCCATCGGGAGCAGCGACGAGGGCGGCGACCCAGAAAGCGTCCGGCACTTCGACGAGCAAGCTCACCTTCTTCGCGTCTGCCCATCCTGAAAGCTCATCGCTGACGAACGTGGCGAGCGGCTCGTTCGCAACGGGATCCGTCATCCGGCCCACGTCCTCGGTTGCAAGTTCGATCGCAGGCTGGTTCTCGGTCACTTGCCTTGCAAGCTCGAGATCCCTCTTCCCTAGGTCGCTGAAGGTTATCGCTGGTGATGTGTCCTTGGGTGCGTCCGGATCAGACGTGGACCCTTCTGCGTAAAAGTACTGACCGATGATTTGAGGCAGTGGTGAGGTTCCTGAAACCGCAGGGATCGATGACCACAGGTTGAACATCACCCAGGGCATCGGCTTTCGGACAACGACCTCGAGGCGCATCCTGAGCAGTTGTTCGCGGTTGACGTCAAGGCTCAAGGGGTTCGAGACCGTAGTGTCGCCCTCTTTGTTCACACCAAGCGCACCCGCGGCGTTCCGCCAGATGTCTTCCTCCCTCAGGGCCTGTGCAATGTTGTCGACGGTCGATGCCGGCAAGGCCATTTGGCGCCTGTCAGGTTTCACCGTGAACACACTCCTTTCCTGGCCGAGAGCTCTGGCTAGATCCACGGGACCGATTCCAACCAACGTGCGCAGAATCAGGCGCCGTTGCGGCGAAAGGCCGTTCAGTGGTTCTTCGGCTTCAAACCGACTTCCAGATACCGGGTGGCTTGGGTCTATGGCAGCAGCGTAGGCTCTGAGCGCGTCACCCGCCGACTTCGGCGTCACCGGGGTCCTAAGCGCTTTGAGCGCCTCTTCTATCACCTGTGCTGCCAGTTCAGAGGCTCGCTTGGACGAATCGGCCACGACAACCCTCTCGCGACGCGTGAGAATCAGGGTCTGGCCCTCGCGCTCCCATACACAGTGAAAGGTGCTCGCAATGCGCTCTCTGACTTCGCTCACGGGAACGTCCCGTATCCTGATCAGGACAACTTCACCCGCCAGACTGGGTGAAGCCTCCCACCTCTCACCAGCTTTCGATCCCAGCTCAGGCAACAACCTCTCGATGGGCATTGCCGGTTGTGTCCACGTGACGCTCTCCGGAGGTTGAAACGACACGCTCACAGGCAGGAACATGAGCCCATGGTACAGCACTTTTCGGGGTGACGCCGAACTTCCGGCGGCCGCCTGGAGTCATCAGCGGCATGAGGCCGATTCTTCAAGGGCAGGAGAGGTTGGTCGCCCGTCTCATGTTCGGGGGTGCCGCCATTGCCTTCCTCACACTGATCGCCGGAGCCGCCGTCGGATGGCTCACGCTGGGGAGCAACGCTGGGCAGCGGGCTGTGCTCGTGGTCTGGGGAGTCGGCTTTACGGTCGGGTTTCTGGTTTTCGTCGCCGGACTGGGTATAGGCCTCGCCAAGGCGCGCGGCTATGGTCAGGAAACGGAGACCGTGGTCGTAGAAGGAACCTACATCGTTGCGGTCACTGCCCTCAATCCTCAGCAGCAACCGGTCTGGAACGAGGAGGCTTACATGCCGGAGGAGATCGCCCGCTATGTCCACCTCCGCTTTCCCGATGGTCGACTGACGGAACTCCGCATCATGGATGACCTATTGCCGTTCGTGGGCGAAGGAATGACGGGTGTCGCGACCATCGAAGGCGACCGAATGGTTCGGTTTGAGTGCACCAGGATGCCCTGATCGGCCCCAGGCCGCCATACTGTACAGAATGCGACTCATTCTCTCCTGCTTCCTGACTTGCCTCTGCCTCGGCGCCCTGGCCCAAGGACACGACATAAAGCCCGCCGACGCGATGGCTAAAGTCGCCTTCATGAAGGGCGATTGGAGCGGAAAACAGGACTTCAACACGGGAGGCGAGGCGATGATCGGCGACGCTACCGATCACGTGGAGGACGCGATCGGTGGCCGTTATCTTGAGGAAAAGCTCTCTACCACCCTACCCGGCCGAAAACCATCGGACACCCGCCATCTTCTCACGTTCGACCCGAAGTCGGGAACGTACAAAGCCTGGTGGTTCAACGACAGTTCAGTCGGCGCGATGGAGCTTGAGGGCCAGTTCCAGGGCTCCGATCTTGTCCTGACGAGTAAGCCCACCGAGACGGGCAACGGACAGTCGTCCGTGTTCCGCGTGACCTATTCCAGTCCATCCCCCGACAAGCTCGTGTACAAGCTGGAGCTCCAGGCTGGCGGTGACTGGAGGTTGCTGTTCACCACGACCTACTCTAAGAAAAGCTGACCTGGCTCCAGTGGGCGGCGATTGGCGAGAACTCTCTCTAATAATCCTCAAACCCGCTGTACCATGAAGCCATGGAACTCGCATGGGAGTACCTTCCAAAACAAAAGAGGATCGTCCACGATCAGTTGGCGGACAGTTCGGTGGGTTTGATGCGTCGCCGGGTGCCAGGGGGCTGGTTAGTCATGCTCATTCATGGTGAGTCAGCGGTGCACAACGAAACGGCGCTGGTCTATGTGCCGGACCCAGGCTATACCTGGGCCGATATTGAGCCGCACGGGCACTGACGTGCACTTTCGCTCCAGGGCAGCACTGGGGCCGGGTAAACGGTCTCGACATGAGTCGGCGTGGCCATCATCCTCTGCCGGATCACGTCAGTCCTCCAGGCCTTGAGGCGGCGATTCGCCGAGCAGGGATAGCCTCCTCCGAGCGTTGCCTCTGATTTGGCCCCGAGTCGAGAAGCAGGGGAATCAGCTTCAGCGCCCGTCCGGGATGCCGCAACCGATGGCAGTGGTGAAGGGCTGGGACACGGGCTTGCGAGCAAGGATCTCGTCGATAGCAACTCGGAGATCCTGGCGGGCCTTGGTGCCGTCACGCTGCAGGCCATGCTCCACATTGATGTCGTTGATCCGACCCCGGTAGCACAGGGTGCCGTCTGGCCCGATAACGGCCGCTTCAGGCGTCACGGTGATCCCGAGTTGCTTGACGAGGACGTGTTTGCCGTCCAGGATGGCCGGGCTGACAAGACCGAAGTCCTTCCCGTGCTGGACGATGTCGCCTGTTGCGACCGAGTCGTCCACGTAGACTCTCACGAAAGAGACACCTTTGTTCGAGAAGTCGTCCCATAGCCGCACGTACTCGGGCGCATACCGATTCGAAATCGGACAGTCGACGGCGACAAACAGCAGGACGGTTGCCTTAGCGCCGGGAGACGGAAGGTGCAGAGCCTGCCCACTGACCGTGTTCCATTCCTGCTTGGGCAAGACCGGCGGCTTCTCCTGCGTCATCGCTAGGATGGCGATCAAGGGTGTCATGACGGGGAGTATGACGCCTCTCAGGGCCAAATCGTTCCCAGCCCCTTCTGCGCTAAACTCTGGGGGAGTCAGTGAAGCCCCTTCTTCCCATTCTCTGCGGCAGCCTGTTGATTCTAGGTGCCCAGCTGACTCCGAAGCCGGCCACGCCCACTTTCAGCAAGGACATCAAGCCCTTGATCGATTCGAAATGCCTGTCTTGCCACGTAAGCGGCGGCAGTGCTCCTTTTCCTTTGACAACCTTCGCTCAGGTACACAAGCGGGCTGAACTCATCGAGCGGATGATGCTGACGCGTGCGATGCCGCCCTGCTATGCGACCTCGGACTTTGGCGACTTTTGCGAGGCAGGAGGACCCATCACCGACGAGCAAGGAGTGACCCTGCAACGCTGGGTCGCGGCAGGGTCACCAGAAGGCGAGCCTTCAAAGCCTGCCAACGTCAGAGGCGAGAAGACTTGGCGGATGGGCAGGCCCGATGCAGTGTTGAGGCCGCGTTGGCCGGTCACGATCCCTGAAGAAGGGAACCCTTACTGGCGGGCGTTGGTGCTCCCGCTGAGCGGCTTCAAGGGGCGGCAACTTAGGGCATTCGATGTTCGCCCTGACGAGCCCCAGTCTGTTCGGCAAGTCGTGCTGGCGATAGGTCGTCTCGGGCTCAAGGGGACGCGACGGGAGTTGGACGGTTGGGACACTGCGGGCAGTCTCAATCAAGAGGCAGCCAAGTATGTCGGAACCTGGGCACCTGGTTACTCAGCCTGGAAGCTCCCTCACGGAGTCTCGATGAAGCTGGACGGAGACTTGTTGGTAGCCCAGGTGCAGTGCCTTCCCAGGGGCCGGGCGCTCAGCGGGGGCATCGAGGTCGCCCTCTACTTCTCCGAAAACAACTCGGACACAGAACCCCAATGGACGACCCTCCAAAAGGAAGACTTCCACATCCCTGCGCCTGGGAGCCTGTCATTGGCTCCCGAGGGCGAGTTGCCGCCCCACTGCGAAGTGTTGGCCGTGTATCCCGAAGCGCGATTCTTCTGCTCTTCGATCAAGCTGTGGGCCGGCGACAAGCTCCTGTTCAAAACACGCTTGTGGCAGCCCTATTGGGGCGGGTCTTACCTGTTCTCAGAGCCTGTCCCCTTCCCTAACGGTGCCAAGCTACGGGCAGAGTTCGAGTATGACAACGAGGTTCACATGGGTCAAACTGAGGGCACCAGTCCCACGCCGATCAAGGGTGGCCCGCACTTGAACGAGGAAATGTGCCGTATGCACGTTCTCTATGTTCGCCGCTAGCCAGCGATCTTCTTGCCACTCATCCAGACGCTGGTAGGCAGGGGTCCGTCAAACCAACAGACAGCCTCACGCCAGTCCTTGATGGGCCAGACGCTGAAGTCAGCTATTTGTCCAGGCGCTAGTCGCCCCCTGTCGCTCAACCCCAGGCTCCTCGCCGCGTTGACTGTGACCGCCGCGAGGCATTCGTCAGGAGTCATGTGCATCATGCGGTTGGCGAGAGCCATGACGAAGGGAATGCTCGGGGTCGGTGAAGAACCGGGATTGAAGTCTGTAGCGAGGACGACAGGCAGGCCAGCGTCCAGCATGGCTCTCGCATCAGCATACTGGGTGAGTCCAAGGCCAAGGACCGAACCGGGCAGCAGGACCGGAATGGTCGTGCCCTTGGCAAGTGCAGCGATTCCCTCGGCCGACGTGTGCTCGAGGTGGTCTGCCGTGGCTGCGCCCACCTCGGCCGCCAAGGACGCCCCACCGCTGTCTGAGAACTGATCGACGTGGAGTCTGACTCCCAGGCCGTACACTTTGGCTTCTGCTGCCAGTCGGTGAGCGTCCTCGGCGCTGAAGTAGCCGGGCTCGATGAAGGCGTCGACGTACGAGCAAAGATCAGTGTTATGGACGAGTGGCAGGACTTCGCCGATCATGTGGTGGATGTACGCCGTGTGATCGCCGTCGAACTCGGGACCAACAGCATGAAGGCCAAGGAAGGTGGCGAAGACGCGCTGAGTGTTCGGATGTCCCGTGCTGCCGCCCAAAGTCTGAGCCACGCGATGGATTGTAAGCAGCATTTTGAGTTCGGTTTCGAGGTCGAGCCCGTATCCCGACTTGACCTCGATGGTCGTAGTCCCGGATCGGACACACCACGACAAATGGTGTAGTGACTCCTCCAACAGGGCTCTCTCGTCGGCGGCCCGGGTCTGGCTGACGGTGCTCATGATGCCTCCACCAGCAGCAGTGATCTGCTGGAAGCTCTTCCCCTTCGCCCTGTCTTCAAGCTCATGGGCACGGTTACCGGCAAAGACCATGTGGGTGTGGGCGTCAATAAACCCAGGCAGAACGACAGCGCCGTCCACGTCGACAGTCACATCGGGCTCCGCAACCGTGTGGTTCCCGTCACCGGCTGCAATAATCTCTCCGTTCTCGACGATGAGCGTCGCGTTCTCAATCACATGGATCCGAGGCGGAGTCTCTTCGCTGGCAGAGACCAGTTGGCCGATATTGACGAGGGCTGTCCTCACGTTACGCTTTTACCCGGCAACGGGACTACCCGATCCCGTTCCACATATACGTCCTATTGGGCACATCCTCACCTGGTCAGCGGGTAGAACCAGAGCGTGCCGACACCGATCATCGAATGCGTCCCCAACTTTTCCGAGGGTCGGGATCAGACCGTCATCCGTGCCATCGCTGCGGCGGTCGAATCGGTGGATGGTGTCCGGTTGCTGGACGTAGACCCCGGCAAAGCGACTAACCGGACGGTTTACACATTTATCGGTGAACCCGAAGCGGTCGTCGAAGCCGCAGTACGCGCTGCTCAGGTCGGATCCGACCTGATCGATATGAGGCGCCATCACGGCGAACACCCGCGCTTCGGTGCCCTCGATGTTTGCCCTTTGGTTCCGATCCGTGGGATCACCATGGCCGAAACCGTTGACTGGGCACGAATCCTCGCCAAACGGTTGGGGCAGGAGACCGGTCTGACCGTCTACCTCTACGAGCACGCATCGTCCCAGGAGTACCGAAAGAACCTCGCTGATATTCGGGCCGGAGAGTACGAGGGCCTGGAGGAGAAACTGTCTCGGCCCGATTGGAAGCCTGACTTCGGACCTACGACGTTCAACGCTAAGAGTGGAGCGACGGCATGCGGCGCGCGAGACATCTTGGTGGCGTACAACGTCAACCTGAACACGACATCCACGCGACGGGCCAATGCGGTCGCCTTCGACGTCCGAGAGCGGGGCCGGGTCAAGCGCGTAGGCGGCACTCTCACCGGAGAAGTACTCCGGGACAAAAGCGGCGAGCCGGTCTACGAACCGGGAGCCCTGAGAAGCGTGAAGGCGATCGGTTGGTTCATCGAGGAATACGGCGTGGCCCAGGTATCGATGAACCTGACGAACATCAATGAGACGCCGGTTCATGTGGCTTTCGATGCTTGCTGCGATTCTGCGCAAGCGCGAGGCATGAGGGTGACGGGCTCGGAGTTGGTCGGGCTCATCCCTCTTGCGTCCCTGATCGACGCAGGCCGATATTTCCTGCATAAGCAGCAGAGGTCCAGTGGAGTCGCCGACAGCGAGTTGATCAAGATCGCGGTCAAGTCAATGGGTTTGGACGAGTTCGGCCGGTTCGACCCACAGCAAAAGGTCATCGAGTACGCGATGTGCGACTCCTCCACCAAGAGGTTGGTGGACATGTCTGTGACGGAGTTCGTTGAAGAGACGGCGAGCGAGTCGGCAGCATCAGGCGTAGGATCGATCTCGGCGACGATGGGAGCGATGGGGGCCGCGCTCGCGACGATGGTCGCGAACCTGTCTTCCCATAAGCGAGGCTGGGACGAGCGCTGGAAGGAGTTCAGCGACTGGGCGGACAGAGGCAAGGCGCTGCATGACCGGCTCCTGGCGTTGATCGACGAGGACACCGACGCCTTCAACGGCCTCATGGCCGCCTTTGGCATGCCGAAGGGCACCGACGAAGAGAAGGCAGCCCGCTCTGCGGCGATCCAGGCGGCGACCAAGGGGGCCATCGAGGTGCCGCTTCAGGTCATGCGGGTGTCCCTTGAAGCGATGGGTGTGGTCAAAGCCATGGCTGAGACAGGAAATCCGAACTCGGCGTCTGACGCGGGTGTTGGAGCGCTCGCGTGCCGTTCAGCCGTCTTGGGTGCGGGCATGAATGTGGCCATCAACTGCAGCGGACTCAAGGACAAGATGTTTGTCGAAAAGGCCTTGGCCGAAGCAGACGAGATCAAGGCCCTGGCGCAAGAACTGGAGGCCGAAATCTTGTCGATTGTCTCCGAGAAGATGTAAGCGGCCATGGTCGACGAGATCGCGGTAACGTCGCGATAGGATGGATTTCACGGACGACTTGGGTTGCTCGCTCGTGCTCAAGACTGTCGGCTCTACCTGCTTCCCGCGGGCTCTGGCAAGCCTTCCTTCGTCGTAGACCCGCGGTCGTCGCGTTTGTCGTACCTGGCGGCCGAAACAGTGGGGGCGAGGCAGACGTTGAGAGAGACGGGCAGCGGTGCTTCGGAAAAGCGAAGTGAGCGAATTCGGGCTCTTCCGATTCGCCCGCACCGCCTGCACCGCACCTAGCCGCCTCGCATGGCCTTCCACTTCTCGACAAACTGTTTGGCGTTCTCATTATCCTCGTTCCAACGCACCGGTTGGTCAGCATTTGCTAGCGACCATAGCCCGGAGCAGAGCGATCGGACGATGAGGGCCATGTTCTTCGCGTCGATCTTCTGCCACTCGTCTCCGACGCCGTGATAGTCGGGGAACTCGTAGGACGTACTCACGGTGTTCGCAGGCACACCCGCCGAAGCGAACGAGATGTTGTCGCTCGCATAGAAGTACGGAGTACTGAGCTTCGGGTGCATAGTCACTTTCACACCAAAAGGTTTGGAGGCCGTTGACAATGTTCCTGCTAGATCGTCAAGATCGAAACCAGTCACGTTGTACTCCGACACCCTCGGCCCCTCGCTGTCGTCCGTCCTTCCGATCTGCTCGATATTCAGGTCGACATCTGTGTCTTTGAGGGAAAACACCGGATGGTGGACATAGTACGAAGATCCCCTCATACCCAGTTCCTCTCCCCAAAAGCACATAAAAACAATCGACCGCTTAGGCTTTTTGCCCATCAAGGCTCGTGCGCACTCGATGACACCCACGACACCGCTCCCGTCGTCGTTCGCCCCGTTATAGATCGTGTCACCCTCACCTTCGCGTTTGCCGAGATGGTCATAGTGCGCCGTGATCAGGACATAGCTGTTCTTCAGTTTCTCATCAGTCCCAGGGACAACGCCGATCACGTTTCGAACCGTACCTGTCTGCTTCGTCCTCCGATTCTCGAACTCCGACGACTGGAAGTAACCGTCTATCCCTGTTGCTGATTTGTCAAATCCAGGGGCTTCGGAGGGAGGAATCAGACCGGCCTTTTTGAACTGCGCCGCGATATAGCCAGCGGCTTTGTCCAAACCGGCCGACGGAGTCGCGCGGCCCTCGAGTTCGTCGCTCGCTAGGTACTTCAGGTGGGCCAGGATCGCCTCTGGCGTGATGGAGACGAAATCACTCGAGGTCTGGGCGATCAGTGCGGCTAACGCGAGGACGGCTGGCATCGTTCGTGTTTATACGCCAAGAAGCGTCGGAGGTTCCCAGTTCACGGGAGATTCGACCCGCAGTGCGAGCAGGTTGCCCGACGCACGTCCGATGCGCCACCGCACCGCGGGCACACAACTTCGCGAGCGTCGCGCGAGACGGCGGGTACGTCGGCTCTCCTCATTTCCTCTCGCTCGTGGAGGCGCCTCAACCGCTTGAGGTCGTACGCATCACGAGACTCGATCGTCTGTCTGAACACGGCCAACGAGACCATTCCAAATCCGACGACCCATGCGGCAAGCACCAGTTTGGCGAGGATCGAGCCAGCCATGAACGGCCAGACCAGGGCCCCCACCAAGGCTAGTGCGGCATAGGGAAGGCATCCGGCGACGGCCCGGTTCATCGCAGACTTTGGCGACCGGCCCAAACGACGCGGACGATTCCCGTCAGGATCAAGAGCACTCCGATCCATATCGAAGCACGAAAATGCGGACCTGCCGCGATGACGACGATCCCCGCAACGATCGCGACAAGTCCTCGAATGAGCCGATAGGCGCCGAACGGCCTCATGCCATCGGCACCTTGATGCCCTTGCTATCGGCAAACGACTTGGCGTCCTCGTAGCCTGCGTCCGCGTGTCGAATGACTCCCATACCAGGATCGGTCGTCAAGACTCGCTCCAACCGTCGTGCCGATTCCGGGGTTCCATCCGCCACAACGACCATGCCCGCGTGCTGCGAGAACCCGATTCCGACCCCGCCTCCATTGTGGACACTCACCCAACTGGCGCCAGCCGCAGTGTTGACCATAGCGTTAAGGAACGCCCAGTCGGAGACCGCGTCCGTGCCGTCCCGCATCCCCTCCGTCTCTCGATTCGGCGATGCGACCGACCCACAGTCCAAATGATCACGGCCAATGACGATCGGTGCCTCCAACTCACCCGACTCAACCATTTGATTGAATCGCAGTCCAGCTTCGGCCCGCTCGCCGTACCCCAGCCAACAGATGCGGGCCGGCAAACCTTGGAAGTGGACCTTCTCCTTGGCCTTCTGCATCCATCTCGCGAGCTTGGGGTTCTGCGGAAAGAGCTCAAGGACAGCGCGGTCTGTCTTGGCAATGTCCTCAGGACTCCCACTGAGCGCAGCCCACCGGAACGGCCCTTTGCCCTCGCAGAAGAGCGGCCTGATGAACAGCGGGACAAAGCCCTTGAAAGCAAAGGCGTTTTTCTCTCCGGCTTCGAAAGCGAATGCTCGAATGTTGTTGCCGTAGTCGAAGGTAACCGAGCCCATCCTCATCAGATCGAGCATCGCGCCGACGTGAACGGCCATGGATTCCTTGGCCCGCCGCACATACTCGTCCGGCTCGGCTCGCCGCAACTCGGTCGCTTCGACCAGGGAGAGCCCAGCCGGTATGTAGCCGTTGAGCGGGTCGTGTGCCGAAGTCTGATCCGTCAGCACATCAGGAACCACGCCTCTCCGCACCAGTTCCGGCAAAACTTCTGCGCAGTTGCCGACTAGGCCCACCGAGAGGTTTGGACGCCCCACCAACAGGGTGAGCGCTTCGTCAAGTGTCCACGCGATCTTGTCACAATAGCCCGTTCTCAACCGCTTTTCGATGCGGGCGGGGTCGACGTCGATTCCCAGAAACGCCGCCCCGTTCATGGTCGCGGCAAGAGGCTGGGCACCGCCCATCCCACCCATGCCGCCGCTCACGACGAGCTTTCCCTCCAGCGACCCACCAAAGTGCTGGTCAGCGCAGGAAGCAAACGTTTCAAAGGTCCCTTGGACGATCCCTTGCGAGCCGATGTAGATCCAAGACCCGGCCGTCATCTGGCCGTACATCATCAGGCCCTTTCGTTCGAGTTCGTTGAAGTGCTCCCAGTCTGACCACCTGCCCACAAGGTTAGAGTTCGCGATCAGGACGCGTGGTGCCATCTCGTGCGTCCGGAAAACGCCGACGGGTTTGCCGCTTTGTACCAAGAGGGTCTCGTCGTTCTCTAACTCTCGGAGGCACTTGACGATGGCGTGGAAGCAGTCCCAATTCCGTGCAGCTTTGCCGGTCCCGCCGTAGACGATCAGTTCGTCCGGTTTTTCCGCAACCTCGGGGTCGAGGTTGTTCATGAGCATGCGCAAGGCTGCCTCTTGTTGCCAACCCTTGCACGTGATCGCAGTGCCTCTGGGAGCCCGGACTGGTGTCGCGGTCGTCATAGCCTCATTGTAGGCGATCTGAAGCGTTCTCGCGGGGAGAACAGGGGTGCACAACCGTACAGGAGGGAGTCTGGTCGGGGCAGCGGGATTTGAACCCACGACCTCTTACCCCCCAGATAAGCGCGCTACCAAACTGCGCCATGCCCCGACGAGCACAGGTTACCCCAGCCTCAGAGAGCTGAGACGGCCCCCAGGCACAACAAGGCCCCTCGACGAATGGATCCGTCGAAGGGCCCGTGAGGTTCAGCCCTGAGTCGTCGGGCCGAGCAGGCAGGGAATCCTTCCATGCGTGTAGAAGTAGTCCCAAGCAGAGCGGCTGTTGGGATAGGGCCGACCCTGAAGCGAGTTGGGATCGAGCGACTCGCCTTTCTTTACCTCTGCCTTGGCCGCATCACCGATCTTGGCAGCCGTATCCGGATCAGCGCCAGTCGTTGTATCGAACAGGGCCGCAGCATAAACCCAGTGTGCGGCGGCATACTCGGGGCCGGCAGCAGTGGCCGCCTTGGCCATCTTGACGGCATCGTCTTTGCGTCCGTCCATCATGGCCACACAGGCCAAGCCGGTCAGTGCCTCAAACGACTCGGGCCGAGCCGCGAGGGCAGCCTCGAAAAACGCCCGAGACAGGGCCCTCTGGCGCTTGGGATAGTCGGCGTCGTCTCCGGAAAGGTCGGTGCGCAACGAGAAGAAGAGCGACTGGTTGCCCTTTTCCACAAGGACGTCATAGTCGGCTGGCTCCGCGAGCAGAGCCGTCTCGTAGTGGCTGCGCGACGTCTCGTAATCACCGGTCATGAAGGCTAGCGCGCACATCGCGTAGTTCACGACGGGGCTCTGCCCTTCGGCGTTGGTGAGAGCGGAAAGGATCGTTCCGGCGGTTTTCGTGTCGGCTCGGCGCAGGGCCAAGTAAGCCTGTGCGGTCTTGACACCCATTCCAGTCGGATCGTCCAGGATCGCCTCCTTTTCAGCGTCGAGCGCTCCGGACATGTCGCCGAGATAGGCCTCGAAGCAGGCTCGGAGCCCATAGCCGTATCCGTCTTGAGACCCGAACTTACGGAGGTTCTCCAAGAGCTGCGCCGCTTGGCGGAACCTACCGCCGCGGATTTCCGCGTAAAGCAGACGGTTGGCGACGTCGTTGTTCTTGAGATCCTTGCGCAGGACGGTATCGAGCTGGCCGACGACCAGGGAATAGCGTCCAGCGGCGATCAGAGCGTCACAGTAGGCAAGCCTGTTCGCGTCCGTCACAGTGCCGAAGTTGTCGACAGCCATGTCGAGCACTTTTTTCCTTGTCGCGGCGGCCTTCACGAGCGAGCCTTGAATTCGCTTGACCGCTTCTTCCTTGTCACCGCCTACACTCGCCGCGGTGAACGCTTTGCGCAGGTTGACCACGCTCAACACTCCGAGAGCGTTGGCGTCGTTAGGAGCGGCAGCGACTGCGTCGTCGGCATACTTCTCAGCCAAGTCCAACACCCCTTTGCCGAGGTTCGCGCGAGCCATCAGGATCCGGGCGTCGTTATTGTTCGCGTCGATCTTGAGAGCCACGCGGGCTTCGTAGAGGGCTGTGCTCCATTGGCTGTTCGTGATTGCATCGTTGCCTTTCGAGACATGGAAGGCGGCACCTTTGTCCAGTCCGTTGTCGATCTTCAACTTGAACGTCTTCTTGACCGACTCTCCTCCCTTGTTGTAGGCGGCGAACGTGACGGAGAAGTCACCCTGTGTCTCGTTCAGAGTGTCCACTTTGAACTCATAAGGGGTGCTCTCGTCTGAGTCTCGGAGATCGCTGCCAACGTAGAACTCGACGCTGTTGACCAGACTGTCAGACTGGACGGTGATCGTAAAAGTGAACTCGCCTGAAATCGTGTCGCCGTCCTTGACGTTCGGCGTCATCGAGATGCTGGCGTTCGCCGCCGACGTCATCAGACCAGCCAGGGCTAATAGAGTGACAAACCGCATGCGCATGGGGACCGTACTTGCCTCGCGTCGAATTATGACGCTTTTTGAGCGCAAACGATTCGTTCGGACCCGCAATCTCAGATGAAGCGGAACTTGCGCCAGTGCAGATAGACCCGGATCAAGTAGGTGGCGAAGTTCAAGAGGTCTCGATACAGATCGGCCACCGCCGCCGGCACTTCGCTTCCTCTGCGCCTCTTAACGAGCATGGACAGGTCGTACGAGAAGTAGAAGAGATAGAACAACGCCAGGACGCCGCCCGATAGAACCTCCACGGACGTGAGGTACCCCAAACCTCGGCCGACCGCCAACGCACACCACGTCGCCGGAACCGACAACGAGAAGAGTCCGCCGTAGCTAAAATCATTTCCGCAGAAAAGCGTGTAGAGCGCCACCGACACAGATGCCGGAGCGAGCGCGATCACGGGCCACCCCGCAGACTGGAGCCCGTGGAACGCCTGCCCCAGGAATCCCAGTGTCGGAAGAAGCAATACCAGACTCGCTATTGAGTCGGTCCGGCCCTCAGGAAAAGCTCTCCTCACCATGGTCAAGGCCACAAGGCCACCCAACGCGCCGAGCAAAGACACGCCCCATCCAAAAGCAAACGGAGTGAGGAACGCAAACGATCCCGTGATCACAGCCGAGACGAAGTGCCAAGCGACCACGCTTCGCACGAATCGCACGCGGACACGGTGCTTGGCCTCAGCGATGTTGCCAGCAACAGTGATCGGCTCCGGGAAATACGGTTGGATCGGCACTCGAGAACTGATTGTACTTGTGGCGCGAGGGCGGTCCGATTGAGCCGTTCTCAGTGTTTCTTGACGACCCGGACGACCACCACCCCAGTCCGTTGACTGTCGGCCTCGCGAGTAGCGGAGACCGAGAGATCGTTGCCTTGGCGGTCCCTTCCCTTCAGTTCTGTCTTCTCCCCCGATTTGTCGTGTGAGGAAGTCTGCTGATCGACCGACATCTGGGATCGATAGAAGTCGATGACTTGCTGCGGCAGGTCGTTCGTCGTCCGAGTCGAGATGCAGCTCGCCTCGTCCTTGGACTCTGCCCTCATCGTGGCGACCGTCACTTCTTCGCTGCCAGGATAGAAGGGCACTCCCAGTTCAGACTCAGTCAGTGTCACCCCGTTCTCGAACTTCCCTTCGCGGCCCTCCGCTTTGATGCGAAAGTTGTCGGCACTGGCGTTCAAGGAGAAGTTGCCGTCGTCGCTCTTGGCCGAGAGGCGGCCGCCCTCAATGTCAACGGTCGCACTCTCGCCCTTGCTGTCCGAGGACTTGATCGACACCGAACCGTTGTTCACGGAAACGCTTGCCCGCGAACCTCCATTGTTCGACTCCAAATGAAGGTGCCCGCAACCCCCAACCGTGACCAGGGCCACAACCACAGTGAAGCTCCTCATGCCGCCTCTTACGGACACGGCGCCATCCAAGTTACACAAATGCCCACGCGCCCTAGGGCTGATTGCACTTTTGCGTGACGATGCCCTCTCAGATGAGGCGGATAATACTGAGGCGGAGTATACTATATTTGTGATTGCCGGTTTTTGGGTAGTGACGCTGACAGCGTCGGCCATGACGTTCATAGCCGTCGCCGGATCGGTGGTGGGAGCGGCTTGGGGTGGGAAGACCCGCCGCACGCTGGAAGCCTCGGTCCATGCTGCGGCGGGCGCCTTGTTGGCCGTCACGTTCTTTGACGTGCTGCCAGAAGCCAAGGCGGGCCTGACGTGGGGCGGTTTCCTGATCGCTTCGACACTCGGATACGTCACTTTATGGGCGGTTGGCCGATATGTTTTCCATGTCTGTCCTTCTTGTGCGTTGGCCCACATCGAAGAGGAAGCGGTCTGTAAGCCGTCTGGAACCTGGCTGCTGGCTGTCGCTCTTGGCGTCCACTGCCTGGTCGACGGGGTCGCTATTGTCGCCGGGGCCGGAGCGACCGACAGGACCGGGCTTGGTCTGCTCCTGGGTGTGGCTCTGCACAAACTGCCCGAAGGTGTGGCGTTGGGCTGCCTTTTGGCGGGGTCCGGCATGTCGAGCAAGTCCGCTTTCCAGTGGGCACTCTCGATCGAAGCGCTGACCATCTTGGGGAGCTTGACCGGAACAATCGCCCTAACTGGCGCGCCTGAACAGGTGCTGTCCACCGCGTTCGCGTTTGTCGGCGGTGGGTTCCTTTACCTGGTCTTCAACACAGTGACAGGTGCTCTTGGGCACCATCAGCGGCTCTCACGGGCAACCGCCATGGCGATTGAGGGGCTCGGCTTTTCGGGGACGGCACTGTTGCTCTGGGGGCTTACTCAGGTCGTCTAGCGATCGCTCAGCGTGAACAAAAGCCCAATCCGTCGGAAGGACAACTGGTCGGGATGAGAGGATTTGAACCTCCGACCTCCTCGTCCCGAACGAGGCGCTCTACCAAGCTGAGCCACATCCCGACGCGGCCAAACGATGATACCTCGTAGAGCCGAAACCCATAGATCACTCGTCGGGATCGGGAGTATGCGGCCTGTGTCCAGAGGCGTACATCCGGGCCCCGCGGTTGGCGAGGGTAGACCCAATGCCAGCAATGAGGACGAGGAGCAGTATACGGATCAAGACTTGGCCGAAATGCTGCAAGACGGACCCAAAGTCGATGGGTTTTCCTGTTTCCAGTCCCAAGCTGTCCCGAGGGGTCAGCGAGAAGAGTTGCCAAGCCTGCCAAAGCGCGAGCCCGATCACCGTGACGCCCGCCAGGAACACGATGACCCCGAGGAACGAGGCGAGACTATCGCGGCCTTTAGAGGCCACCGCGTCTCTCCTCGACTGGGATCCGGTCACGCACGGGTCAAGGATACCGCCCCTTATGCTGACTGCGGCTCCGGTTTGCGGACGAACTGGGCCATACCCAGGGGCACGATCATGATGACGGCCGCCAGAACGTAGGGGATCGAATGACCGAACTCGTAGAGGGAGTTCCCCATGATGGGCCCCAGGATCCTCGCGATCGCGCCGAGTGACTGCGTGACGCCGAAAATGCCGCCCACCATGGCTGCTGGGGCTGCTTTCGAGATCAAGCTCGAGAGGTTCGGCTGGGCCAGCCCAGACCCGACTCCAAGCAGGATACACGCCCCAATGAGGGGAAGGATCGGCGGGCAGTAAGGCACGATGGCAAGAGCCGGGGACTGAACAAAGTATGAGACGCGCAACAGGTTCACCTCGCCAAACCTGGGTACGAGGCGGGGGATCAAGCCCCCCTGCATGATGGCGGCGACGACACCGACCAGCACCAGCACAAGGGACGTTTTGAACTCGTCAATGTGGAAGTCGTCGTGGGCAAGCCGAAAGAAAGTGCTCTCAAGGTTGGAGAACGCGAGGTTCGCCACGAGGAACAGGACAAGCAGGAAACCCAGGCCCGGCGTGTTAAGCGCCCTCCACAGCTTGGCCAGGGGATTCATTGCGCGGAACTCGTCTTCTTCTTTCGGGTGGCCCGGAGCCTCAGGCAGAATCCAGTAGATGAACAAGAAGTTGGCCAGTCCAAAGAAGGCCGACACCATGCCGAGAAGGAACGGGTCGCCGTGACCGAGCTGCACCATAGCCGCACCAAGAGGGGGGCCGAACATGAACCCAAGGCCAAAGGCCATCCCGATCTTCCCCATGGCCGCTGCCCGCTTCTCCGGCCCCGTGACGTCGGCAATGTAGGCATAAGCGACCCCCAGGTTGGCTCCCGCGACCCCCAAAACGGCTCGCGACGCGAACATCACGCCCAAACTGTGTGAGAACGCGTACAGAAGCGAGGCTAAGATCGCCATCGATGAGGTGATCAACAACACCCGGCGACGCCCCACGATGTCGCTAAGCCGTCCCAAGATCGGGGCGAAGATGAACTGCGAGATGCTGTACGTCGCGATGACGAGGCCTTCGACGCCACCGGAAGCACCCAACTTCGACGCCCTGAGTTGGACGTCTGGGATGACCGTGCCGAAGTTCATCAGGTCGAGAAAGACCGTGATGAAGACGGCGATCAGAGGGCTAGGGCCAGGGGCGGTCGGTCGGGAACTTCCGACGACCTCGTTGGTCGAGGGCACCCGACGATTTTAGCGCCGAAAGGGAAAGGTCCCCAGCCCGTGGCCAAAAGCAAGGACGGCGCCCTTCAACTTTGAAGGACGCCGCCGTGAAGGAGCGAGGCGGACCGCTTTGACCTTTCGTCAGGCTGTCGATGGCCCAGGGCCCCAGTGGTGACAAAAGGCCCTGCGTCCGGTCGAGCGGTTTGGAGGTTCATGGGTACTGGTCTTGAAGCTGTGGGCTTCGCGCTCAGCTCTTTGTGCCGTGGATTCTTGCAGGGGCTGCTCCGGCACCCTTCGCCACACGCCTGGTCGGCGGTGTCTCAGATCGGTGGCAGTTGCGTAAATCACTCGACTCCTCATCCGGGACCGAGTCCCGGTTCTTGCATTGGCTTACGAGGTTAGCTGCCGGGTTAGGGCCAAGAACCACCCTTGCCGAAAAGTTCGGCATTCACCCCAGGTCTGGGTCCCCCGCTGTGCCGCACACGGCACATTAGGCCTTGGAATCAACGGCGCGAACGCCGTCAGGAAGATTATACACATCTTTTGCCCAAATGGTTCCTGGTGCAATTGCCTGCCAGTGCTCATTGGGGACTTGGAACTCACGGTCAAGACGTTGACTTACACTTGACGGGACAGGCGCGACCTGTCAGGACTGCCCATGAACAGCGGAACACTGCTCACACTTGCCACGGTCGTCGCGGTAGCCTCGTCGGTCGGCCTGATGAAAATCCGCCAAGATGCTGGCAAAGGACACGACCCAAGCAAGGAGACTCAACCGAAAGTGGAATCGTCCGTCGTCAACCTCAATCAAGAGAGCCCAAAGCGCCCTGACAAGGTCGTCAAGACCGACGCTGAGTGGCAGAAGATCTTGACTCCAGACCAGTACAGGATCCTGCGTAACAAAGGCACCGAGCCTGCGTTCTGCGGGGTCAACCTCGAGTACAAAGGCCCGGGAGTCTATGAATGCGCAGGATGTGGCCTGCCCCTCTTCCGGTCGACCAACAAGTTCGATTCGGGCAGTGGCTGGCCGAGCTTCTATGAACCGATCGACCCCAAGAACGTCTGGTACCACACGGATGTTTCGTTCGGCATGACCCGCACTGAGATCCTCTGTTCACGTTGCGATGGGCACCTTGGACACGTGTTCGACGATGGCCCGCCGCCGACACACTTGCGCTACTGCATCAACGGCACCGTGCTCAAATTCGTCCCCGATAAGAAATAGACTACCGTCATGGGACGCGAAGGCCAATCATCCTTCGCGTCCCACCGTACGATGTGGCCTTGTCGGAAGTGGTCGGAGACGTTGCGAGATCGGTGAGTCGAGACGTTGGCCCTGGGGATAGCCTGAGTATCGGCCTCTTGGTTGCGTCAGTCGGGAAGGACTTCTCCCCGCTCTGACCAGACCCACTCGCTCATGTCCTCGAGTCCGTGCTCGGCGAGCGCCTTGGCAAAGGGTCCGCTCGGATCATTGACGACAGCGCTGTACGCCGCTTGATCCCGATAGCCGACAACGGCAACTGCATCGCCCTGTTCACTTTTGAATCCATGGACGAAAGACACGCCGTCGTTCGCTAGAATGGCTCTCCGAACCTGCTTGGCGCGACTTTCGAACTCCGGCCACTGGCCCGGCTTGACGCTCCATTTGGAGACGACGATAAACATGAAAACACTGTACACTTATCGTCTTGCTGGAGGCAACTATAGTTCTTCGGCGCGAGCGCATTCCTCGATCGTGTGCGGTCGCCCCATGTAGGCTTCTGCAGCGCAGGCAGATGCGAGCATAACCCTCGTCAGCAGCTTGGCCTCGCCGTCGGTCATTTGGCCGCCAAAAAGACCCTGGATCAGCCGACTGTAGGTCGGCCACGCGTCTTCCCTGGCCTTCTGGCCTTCGTAAGTCAGGACGGCGTAGATCGACCGCCTGTCTTTGGGACACGCGACGCGCTCGACGTAGCCTTGCTCGACGAGCCGGTCAACGAGTCGGGTGAGGCCGCTCTTGCTGAGCAGCACTTTGTCCGCCAGGTCGCTGAGGCGCAGTTGATGGCCCTCTTGGTACTCAAGAGTGACCAAGACGTCGTACCAGGTCAAGGGCAGGAGCCCGGATTCGGTCAGGGCCTTGTCCATCGCTGTCGTCAGTCGTGAGTGCGCAGCGAGGAAGGCCCGATAAGCCTCCCTTCTCGTATCGTCGAGCTCAGGCATGGGTCGTCGGCCTCATTTATTTGCAAATGCAACTATCTGTTCTCATAATAGTTGTAGACGCAAGTATATCATGTGCAAGCGTCCGGTGACAGGACTATGAACAAAGCTAGAGTCAACGAACTCGTCGATTGGATCCAACAAGGTCGGATTATGGACGCAATGCGCGAGTTCTACGCCGACGATGTCTCGATGCAAGACAACTCAAACCCGCCGACCCTAGGTTTGACCAGCAACCTGGAGCGAGAACAAGCCTTTGTCGAGAGCGTTGCCGAGATCCACGAGAACCGGGCCGCCGAAATGGTCATCGATGGAGACCATGCCGTGATCCATTGGCTTTTGGAGTTCACCAACATCCAGGGCCAGCGCCTCAGGCTCGACCAGTTGGCTCTTCAGAAGTGGAAGGGCGATAAGATCGTGAGCGAGCGGTTCGTCTACGACTCGGCCGCCGTGATTCAGTCACACTGAGGTGAGACGGCTCCATTTCGCCAGGCCCGATTCCGTGCTCACCTTGAGACTCCGCCACTCGATGCGGCTTTGAGCGTCAGAAGCTCGCCCGAATCCTCATGAGGACGAGGACAAATCAATCCGAGCGTCGTTTTCTCGTGGTGCTCGGTGTGGCCTTTGGACTTCCCGTCCCAAGCGGGGGCATCGACTGCAGGCCTGTTCGTTGAGCGGATACCGGGGGCAGGCGGCACCGGTTTGGTCGTGGCAACCTTAGGTGCCTTGGGCACAGGCTTCGTTTTGGCGGTCTCCGTCACAGGCGGAGCCGGCGGCTTTACCGAGTAAGCGTTCGAAGCAACGTAGACCGGTCGAGGGAGCCGAGCCAACATTTGCGTGGTCGTGTCGAACGTGTATCCGCGGGCCTTCAGACTGTCGATGATCGTGGGAAGTGCTTTCGCAGTAGCGGGAGCATCGTGCAAGAGGATCACGGAGCCGTCCTTGACTTGATCAAGGACTCGTTTCACGATCAGGGAAGGGGGAATGTCGAGATAGTCGGCCGCAACGACGTTCCAATGGACCGTGACATATCCTAAGCTGCGGTTCAGTTGGAGGACCTCCTTGTCGTACTCCATTCCGGGCGGGCGGAGCAAGTCCATCGACGCTCCACTCGCCCGTTTCACAGAGGCGGCACAAGCCAATATCTCCTGCTTGGCGCTCGCGATCGGCATCGTGTTCAGACGCTTGTGCGAATACGTGTGGTTGCCCACCTCGTTGCCCTCTGCGAGCATCCTCCTGACGAGGCCGGGATGTAAGTCGACCTCTTTACCCACCACGAAGAACGTCGCCTTGACGTCCTTTGCCCTCAAAGTGTCGAGAATGCTGTCCATCGAGCCCGGGTGCGGCCCATCGTCGAAGGTCAGGCAGACTTCATGAAGATTGGGGTTGCCCCGAACCAGCATGTCGGCGTCCAGTTCAAAGGTCTCCTTCGGTGCGACCTTTCTCGCCAGGTAAACGCCGCCGATCAAGGCGACCACGACGACAACCGGTGTCCACCGGCTTTGCCAGACCTTTTTGAGAATGAGTCCCACAGACATGAATTAGACGGGCTGCAACCGGTCGAGGAACAGCAGCGGCGCCATTCTACTTGCCACAGAGCTGGCTGTAGATCGAAATGACCTTACGAACGTAGTTCTGCGTCTCTTTGTAGGGCGGAACACCGTTCCACTTTTTTACGGCGCCGCTTCCCGCGTTGTAGCCGGCCAGAGCCAGCACCAGCGCTTCGAACGAGTCGTTCGTCTGGCCCATGTACTTGTCGATATGGCCGCGGACCAGTCGAACCGTGCCCCAGAGGTTCTGCTCGATGCTGTAAGCGTCTGTCAGCCCCAACCCCTGGAGCGTGCCGGGCATAAGTTGTCCAAGACCCTTGGCGCCTTTCGAACTTGTCTCCGTAGGGTCGAAGTCGCTCTCAGCGATCACGAGCGCAACAATGAGGCGAGGGTCGACGCCGAAATGGCCGCTGTAAGCCAGGATGCTCTCAGCGATGCGCGTGGCGTCTCTGTCAGACAGCTTTTTGTTCCGTGACTTGATAAAGGAAACATAGCTGGGCAGGACACGAACCATCTGCTCGGTCATTCCTGGCGGCGTCTGTCCGATCGGGTTGGTCGTGGCGCCAGGAATGTCGCCCTGCATCATTTGCGGCCGGCCACCATGTCGAGAACTCGATGTCTTCTTCGCAAGCCTGACCCGTTCTGCTTCAGTTCGCGCTGCGTCGGCTTTGGCGACTTTCTCTTCGTAGGCCGCGACGTCATGCTCGGTCGCGACACCTAAGAGTCGGGCTTTCAGGACGGAAGTGTCTGACTCGCGCTCTGCCTCAACAATCATTCTCGCTTGAACCGAGCCAGAAGTCAGCCACTCTGGCGCGTTTGTCGTCCGAACAAAGTGCTGGACCCCATCCGGGCCCTCGACGAGCAGGAGCTCGGCATCGTCAGATCCAATCATTCCTTTGACCGTGCCTCTGACCTCGAGGATCTTCTTTCCCACGAAAAGCTCGATGGCTTCCACGTCAGCAGCATGGGTGATCCCGTACTGCTTGCGAATCTGGAGGTATTCGTCAAAGGTCTGAGCCCCCGCCACGACTGGAGCGAGGCAGGCCGCTAGGACGAGGAGGCAGATACTTCTCATCACAAGGCGTCACCTGGCGGACAGGCCGGGATTCGAACCCGGGAGGGGCGATTAGCCCCAACCCGCTTAGCAGGCGGGCGCCTTAAGCCACTCGGCCACCTGTCCGTGGAGACGTATTATGCATGATTGGCCGTTCGGTGCGCGAGCCACACGGCCCCTTTCTTTCGAGGCCGAATTCCTGGCCTAAGGTCTGTCGCCCTCTCGTGACGCGACACACATCCCGACAATAGCCATGGGCCAACGCAGATTGGCCGCAGACAACTTGCCGAGGGCAAGACGCAAGCGAGATAGGGTACTAGGCGCACCCGGGCAAACCCGGGGCGCCATTTTTCATTCCGCGGCCAGGCTTCACGGTCGTCGCTCTCGCAGTGCCACCCACTCGAACCGACCCTCGTATAATCCCAAGTATGTTGCTCGCCGGAAAGAAGGGCCTCGTGCTCAATGTCACGAACAAGAACAGCATCGGCTGGGCTGTGGCCGAAGCCGCACACGCCCACGGAGCCACCGTCGGCGTCGGCGCCCAGAACGACAAGATGCTGAGTCGGGTCCAAGAGCTCGTCCAAGGAAAAGACCGGTTCGACGTCTTCACCGTGGACTTCAGCTTTGACGACCAACTCGACGCCCTTCGCGAGTCCGTTTCGGCGAAGTACGGAACCATCGACTTTCTGGTCCACTCAGCCGCCTTTGCCAAGCGAGAAGACCTGAGCGGTCGGTTTATTGAAACCAGTCGGGACGGGTTTCAACTGGCACTCGATGTCAGCGCCTTCTCACTCGTCGCTTTGTGCCGTGCCCTGGAGCCCGTCATGGCGGATGACGCCAGCGTCATGGCGATGTCCTACCTGGGAAGCACGCGCGCCGTGGGCAACTACAACGTTATGGGGGTGGCCAAGGCGGCCCTAGAATCGGTCGCCCGGTATTTGGCAGTGGACTTGGGGACGCGGGGAATCCGCGTGAACACCGTAAGCCCAGGCCCGATCAACACGGTGGCGGCGCGCGGGGTCAAAGGCCTGACTGAGATGATCGACTATGTCCACAACCGGGCCCCTTTGAAAAGACCTTTTGGTCAAGAGGAAGTTGCCGGTACCTGCGTCTATCTGATGAGCGACCTGTCTCGAGGCGTGTCGGGACAGATCGTGTTTGTGGATGATGGATACAACATCGTGGGTATGTGATCGAGGATCAAAGCGACGAACCTGAGCAACGGCGTAACGATGCGAGTCCTCGTCTCTCCTCAGTGGTCGTTTGGTCGCGACCGGAAGCTCCTGTGTGACTGTCGCGACTTGCTGGTGTCTCATGGCGCCCACGTCCACTACTGCGAAAGCGATATCGACCACAACCGGACCGTGACGGCGTACTCAGGTGAGGCCGAAGTCGTTCGGCAAGCGACTCTGGGCTTGTGCGAGCTGATCCTGCCAGCGATCGACCTCAACCGTCACGTCGGCGTCCACCCCCGGACGGGAGCGCTCGACCTTGTCCCTGTCCACCCACTCGATCCCGTCAACACGAGACTCAGGGCGGCTCGGTTGAACCAATGGATTGCGGAGCTTGCCGGACAGATCGCTGACCGCTACGAGCTACCGGTGTTCCTTTATGAGAAGTCCGAGTCCAGCCGGTCAGAGGCCGAAATCCCCGCTGTGCGTGAAGGTGGATTCGGGAGTCTCTTGGATCGTGATCTCGGACCAGACTTCGGCCCGAGGCTCGCTCATCCACACCTTGGCGTGGCCATCCTAGGCTGGGCCGACTGGCAGCTTTCAGTCAACGTCAACCTGAGCGATCCCGATCCAAGAGCGGCCAAGTTGGTCGCCCACAGGATCCGTGACATGCGGGGTGACGGAGATGGACGCATGCTGGGAGTCCGAGCTTCGGGATGGCCCTTGCTCAGTCGTGAGATGAGCCAAGTAAGCCTGCTCATGACTCTGCCGGACCTGACGCCTGCAGACCCAGTGCTGGAATATGTCTACGAAGCTTGTGACCGTGCCGCAGCGACTGTGGCCTACACCGAGTTGGTCGGCGCGATCCGGGACTCAGACTTATCGACAGCGACCCGCCTCCATCCCCGGCCTGAGCAAATCGTAAGCATAGGCGGCACTCGGGCCGTCGGTGAAAGGGGCACCCTGCATTGAGTCGAAAGAAGACCGGGACGATCGTCATCGTCGCTACGTCGTTGCTCTTCCTTGCTGTGGTCGCCCTGGTCCAGGCGGTCTGGGGCGATCTCCTTGAGGGCGCATCGGAGCTGCCAGACCGGATCGCCGATGCGAAGAAGGCTGGCCTGATCCTCGAACCGATAGCAATGGGCCAGGAAATGCGGGCCGAGTCTTCGCAAAACGCCTATCGCGATCTCGCCCCGGTCTACCAAACGGTGCATGACGACAGTCGGTTCCTCTCGAAAGACACGGCCACAGCCATGACGGCATGGGCGGCGCACCCCGGCCTTCTTGACCGGGCCCTAGAAGCACTTGAGAAGCCTCGGTATGACCCAGCCCGTGACTACAGGCAGGGAATTGCCGTCACCTTTGCCGAGTATGGGAGCGCCAAGGATCTCGCTAAGGCGCTTGCGCACCAAGTTCGAGACGCGGCTCACAAGGGCGACTTGCCCCGGGCACAGCGTTGCCTGGAAGGCGGAATCCAGTTGGCCCTGCACTTGAGCCAGGAGCCGCTTCTCATCAGCAATCTGGTAGCCCTGGCCGTCCGAGCCATTGTCGAGACCGCCTGCTGGGATGCGATCGAAGGTCACCCAGGCCAGGAGGGTTGGGCCAGGCTTGCCGATCAACTTCAAAGCACGTCGCTCAATCCCGACTTGGCTCGAGTTGTTCGCGGTGAACTGCTCCTCAATTACCAAACCATGAAGACTCTGGATCCGTGGGGTCGTGACTTCATCGCACTCTTCCACGCTGGGCTCGACGACGACAAATCGCGTCTGCCACCCGTCGGGCCAGGTTCTCGAGACGCGGCCATTGCCCGTGTCTTGGCCCACTACACGAAGCTCTACGGCGATCTCAAGGCCTGTCAGTCTTGGGACGAGTCGGTCAGCGTCTGCCGGGCGGCTATGGCTGAGGTCGCAAGCGACCACCGGCCCTCTTCGAAGATGCTCAGTTACATGACTTTTGCAACTCCAGAAATCATCGAGTTGTTTCGGACGCGGAAAGAGGTGGACCGCATCGTCCAGACTGGCTCGCAACTGCTTGCCTGGAACAAAGCTCACGGGAGGTTCCCTGACTCCGTTCCGGCCCAGAACGATCGACGCATCATCTACAAGCGATTTGATGACGGCTTCCGGCTTTACGCCGTCGGGCCGAACGGTCACGATGACGGAGGGCCCAGCGAGCCCGGTTTGCGCCGCGCGACGGCATCCGACGATTACGGCATCTCGTACAAGCGCGGTCACTAGTCTAATCCCTGGCAGTCCCGAGCCCTGATCTGCGAGTCCCGCCATGATTCCCCCGTCATGCGTGACTACGACATCGGGTTCCTAGGAGGTGGGCAGCTGGCCCGAATGTCGATCCAAGCGGCCCAGCGAATGGGTTTGCGTTGCCTTTCGCTCGACCCGGATCCCGACTCGCCTGCTTCGCAAGTCGCGGACGCGATCACGGGGGCCCTTGAGGATCCGGATCGGCTCGTTGAAGTCTTTACCATGTGTGACCGAGTGACGCTCGAGAACGAGTTCATTTCGGCAACTGCCATCCGTGAAGCCCGAGTGCGGGCTGGCCGGCACGCTTCCGATCTGACCCCCAGTTCCGAGACTCTCGGCATCATCAACGACAAACTCCGCCAACGCAAGGCCCTTGACCGGGCCGGTATCCCGGCACCCAAGGCAATCGAACTCTCCGACCCGGCTCGGGCGTTGACCGAGATCCTTTTGCCGATGGTCATCAAGTCTCGGTTCGGCGGCTACGACGGCAAAGGGACCAGGACAATCCGTTCCATGCAGGAACTTGAGGCGTCGCGGTCTCTATGGGAGTCCGGGGGATGGCTGGCAGAGGAGTACGTACCGTTCTCACGGGAATTAGCCGTCATGGTCTACAGAGACGCTTTCGGACGCTCCGGCACGTTTCCGACCATGGAGACAGTGCAGACGGACCATGTCTGTGATCTTGTTTTCCCGGCAGGAGTCGACGCCAGCGAGATCGCGGTGCAGGCCGTCGAGGCCGTCGAGGGTCACGGCCTTTTCGGGGTCGAACTTTTCGAACTTGCAGATGGCACGTTTCAAGTCAACGAGATCGCACCAAGACCGCACAACACGGGGCACTATTCACTCGATTGGGGGAGTGTGAGCCAGTTTGAGCAGCACGTCCGATTGGTCATGGGCTGGGAGTGCGCAAGACCGAATGGACAGGCGGCGTGCATGGCCAACCTTCTGGGCCAGCCTGGAGCCACAAACCACCGAAAAGGCGTTGAGGCAGCGCTTCGGGCCGTGGATGGCGCTCACGTTCATTGGTACGGCAAGGCTGAAAGCCGACCAGGGCGCAAGATGGGCCACATTAACGTCGTTGGTGCTGACTGCGTCGAGCGCGCTAAGTTGGCGAGGACGGCTTTCTACCGCGCCTGGACAGGGCAAGCCTGACTCGCGCTTCCGGCCTTTATTGCTCCACGGTCAGGACTCGGATTGCTGCCACGTCGATCTTCTGCCCTGCCGGAACTTCGAGCCGAACATAGCGCCCTCGGACGGCAGCCGATGCATAGGTGATGACCTTGTGCCCTTCAGCGCCTTGGCCGCGTTCGAGCATCCGCAGACCTCCGGCCGCCTCTCGCACCCAAGACTCACCCATGGCGCCCTTCTCCCCAGTCTTGGCGATCTTGATCTGGAACTGGTCCCAGATTCCGCCAGTCGTCTCGATCTCGACCCCGCCGATCAAACGGTCCCGGCCAAGGTCGATCTCGACCCAGTAGGGCTTCTCACTGGGGTCGATGGTGAGACTCGTCTTGGCGTCACCATCGACAAGCGCGTTCAACTCCGCTGGGAACCGGTTGAGAGAGTCAGTGACGATCTTCCCCTGCGCCAAGTCCTCGTTAGTCCTCAACGGGGCGCTCGGAAGCACGAACTGCATTGTGATGACTGGAGCACCGAGGTTTCCGCGAGCAGCCTCCGAGGCCAACTGATAGGCCGGAAGCCAGGCGTTGTCGGTGACGTCCTCCCGCGTAATGCGGACATAGCACCAGCAGTTGCTGCCGTCCGATTTGAGATCGCTGAAGAGCCCGGGACCGTTGCTCTTGCTCAGCATCGCGAACCCGTTCGCGTTGGTCTTGACCTTGTACGCAGCGGTGGTGGACAGCTTGCCGTCGACCTCAGGAAAGACTTCGATGCTAGCGTCCGCGATGGGTTGACGGTTGCAGTCCTCTGCCATGAGGAGCGTGAGTCGTGGCAGCGCCGGAACGAACTTCGCCCGATCCTCCAAAGGCTTCTCGATCAGCTCGTTGATCGCAGCGATCTCAGCCCGACCAAGCAGCCCTCGTGCCGGAAGCGGACTCTGCATCGGTTTGGGTTCGGCCCATGGGAAGCTTGGCAGCATCAAGGTGGTCGGCCAAGCTGTCTCGTCCCGCGTGTCCGGAATCCAGCCTAGGGACATTTCCGGCCAAGCTGCCGTCTCTGGCGGTGTGGCCCACTTGGACGAATACGGCGATACAGCTCGGACAACGTCCCGGACGAGGCTCCCGAACACAGACGAGGTCCCGTCGAGACCGCCAGTCACCTCGATGGCCGGATCCGATCCCGTGGTGACCCGAAGTCGCTCTTTGCACCCAAGTGGCGAGAACGAGGCCCGGCTTTGCGCGAACACACCCCGGTTGACACAGGACACGATGCGCTGAAAGTAAACCAACAAGGGCTCATCGCCGCGATCCTTGTCTACGGCTGTCCGAGTCGCCTCATCCAAGCTGAACCGAACGGGCAGCCCGGTTTCGGGCACGGACAGGTAGCTTCGTGACTCAGATCCGCTGCTCTGCCCGCCCGGCTCCACGGTCAGGCTGATCGAGTTCCTCGCAGGCTCGCCAGCGACGGGTTTGCCACCCACCGTAGCCTTGATCTCGACCGTGTCTCCAGGTGCCAGCGCCTGTTGCGAGTCGGAGTCACCGGCCGATACTCCCTTGTACGACCAGGCAGCGTGCCACCCAGTCGCTGGGGCCCCACCCACGTTTTGTACGTGAGCGACCCAGACGTTGCCTGAATCGTGATCGATGGACAGGACTTTCAGGCGAGCCCCGGTGTTCGTCGCCGTTTTCGTCTTGAGAACAAGCCTCGGACCGGCTCCTGCGCCTTCGAAGCTGTAGAAGGCGTCCTTCGTCTCAAACTCAATTCGGAGCCCGAAATCGTGATCGGGATCTTGCGCCATCGACCTGAGGGCGGGGCCAAGGCCTTTGATTCGAACGATTTGACCATCCCGTTCAGCGGTCACACCATCAAGCGCGGCACTGTCGGACTCTCCCGAGCACCCTGCCTTCTGCCACTTGGCCTCCCCGCTCCTCGCCGAGTTCCAGGTCGCGCCGCCTTTAGCCAGTTCGTCGGCTTTTGCCTGCACGAACGGTGCCCGGAGCCCTGCCCCTTCTCCCCACTCTGCAGTCGCCCTCCTGACCGACTTCAGCTTGACATCGGAGTCGTCGGCCATCGTGAGCTCCAAAGTCGCGTCGTCGATCTCTTGGCTCGACGGGATCCAAGACAAGCCGGGGAAGCGGACAAGGATGACACTTCCCGGCCCACTGAAGAGGATGGGATCCCTTCCGAAGTTTCCGTCGGGCACCGTCGAATCGATATAGGTGTCCTCGACGGGCTGAAAATCGACCGGGTTTGTCAGCAGAGTCGCCAGGAGGCTGAGAAGCATTCACGCAGTTTAGCGCTCGTTCGCCTCTTAGTCGAGGACAGCCACAAAATGAAGACGGTCGCTCCTCTTCCTGGGAGGTTGCAGCGTATAGCTGTCGAACACTGTGACCTCGCCAAATCCTGCTTGATCGAGATACTCCAGAAGTTCGTCCACTGTATAGGCGCGCTGGACATGGAGTTCGTGGAATTCGACTCCATCTCGCTCAAACGACATCGACACGCGTATGATACGGCTTTTCGGATCGTAGTTCCCGACCCAGTCGTAGCGGATGGGGGCCTTGCGGCTCGTCTCCGCTTGGTCGAACATCTGTTGCTCAAAGGCGTAGGCCGTGTTGACGTCAAAAACAAACGTGCTGCCTGGCGTCAGATGTCGGGCGACGCGCTCGATGGCGCTCGCCAAGTCGTCGGGTTCGATGATGTAGTTCAGGCTGTCAAAGAAAGAGAACGCACCATCAAACGTCTCCCCGAGCTCGAAGTGGGCGGCGTCTGCGACGTGGTAGCTGAGGGCCAGACCCTTTTCGAGAGCCTTCTTCTTCGCTTGAGAGATCATTTCGGGCGATATGTCGAATCCCACGACCTCATAGCCTTGCTCCGCCAGCAACTCCGCGATCACCCCCGTCCCACAGCAGACATCGAGCAGTCTCTTGGGCTTCGATCCGACGTGGGCCAAAAGCAGTTGATAGTAACTGACCCACATGTCGTACGGCACGTGCGACATGAGCACGTCATAGTGTGCCGCCACGGGCCCAAAGCTCTCGCGATCGGTCAACTGTCCCTCACGACGCAAGCCCTCGCGATCTCCTCGAGGACTGTCGTTTCACCCTCGAGTTGGCACAGGTGTCCCAGCGCTCTGTCGAGTGCCTTTTCGGCCTCCGACTTCGACGCTTCGAGACCGACCGCTGCAGGGTAGGTCAGCTTTCCTTTGTCTCTGTCAGTACCTGCAGCCTTGCCGAGCACCTCGCTCGACGAAGTCTCATTGAGGATGTCGTCGACGATTTGGAAGGCCAGTCCGAGTTCCCTTCCAAAGAGTGCCAGTGTTCGACATTCCATTTCGTCACCACCTCCCGCGATGCCGCCCATCTCACACGACGACGAGATGAGGGCCCCTGTCTTCCGGGAGTGGATCGTCTCAAGCAAGGCGATGTCGACAGGCCCACCCTCGGCCTCGACGTCCATGACCTCGCCACCGACCAGCCCCCGACCGCCAGTGGCTTGGGACAAGGAGGACAAACAGCGGGCTATCCGATCAGGGTCGCCTGCGTGACCAAGGGTCGCGAACGCCAGGGCAAAGAGGGCATCGCCTGCCAAGACTGCAATGGCCTCATTGAACTTCTTGTGAACTGTTGGCCGGCTGCGCCTCAGGTCGTCGTCGTCGATGGCGGGCAGGTCATCGTGGATCAATGAGAAGCAGTGCACGAGTTCGGCGGCGCAGCCCACATCCAAGCCCGAATCGGCAGGCGAACCGACGGCGAGTGCCGAAGCCATCGCCAAGAGGGGCCGAAGCCTCTTCCCGCCGCCCAATACGGCATAGCGCATGGCCGCATGCAGGTTGGCGGGCGGCTCGTCGGACGGAGGGAGCAGAGCGTCAAGACGCGACTCGACCTGCCATCGATAGGTCTGAAGCACAGACTGCCCGGGCACGGTCCGAGTCTACCGCTGGTGAGGCCAGGACCCCGGCTAGGGCTGCCTGCTCGTCTGTTCCCTCGGCACCCAACAGCATGGTTAGGGCTTTCTAACAGTCAGCCTTCCGACTCATCCAATGGCTCGCCGTCCCGTCTTACCGTACCGACCGCCTGGTATCTTGCCCCAACCATGGCGACAGTGAGGCCCTTTGCCGGCCTTCGCTTCAGTGACGCGACAGGGTGCCTTGCAGACTTAGTGGCACCACCGTACGACGTCTTGAGCGACAGCGAAAGGGACGCGTATGCGGCCAAGAACCCGCACAACATCGTTCACCTTACGCTGCCAGAGCAGCGGAGTGACGACCGCTCCAAGTTCGTCAAGTACGCTCGAAGTGCTGCCCTCCTTGAGGAATGGCGGCGTAGCGGGGCAGTCAGTCCCGAACCAAGACCGTCTTTTTACCGGTATTCGCAGACGTTCAGTGTGCCTCACGGCACGTTTACCCGTCGTTCACTCGTCGTCTTGCTCAAAGTCGAACCTTACGACCGCGGCGTGGTCCTTCCGCACGAGCAGACCTTCCCGAAGCACAAAGAGGACCGCCTCCGGCTCCTGGAAGCGACCCGCAGCCATCTCGAATGTATCTTCGGCCTTTACGAAGACGACGACCGCTCCGTCCACCAACTCGTCACTCACGCCCCAGGCACCACGGTCGCGGACCTGACGACTCCTGAAGACGGCATCCGCCAAACGTTGGAGGTCGTGAGCGATCCAGACGCCGTGCAATCGATCCAAGACGCTCTCAACGACCGTCGGCTGTGGATCGCTGACGGGCACCACCGGTACGAAACGGCACTTGCGTTCAGAGAATCGCTTGGCCCGCGCGAGAATCCCATAGCCGAGGACTTCATGATGATGGCGGTGGACAGCATGACGGATCCCGGCCTGGTGCTCCTTCCCACCCACCGGATCCTCAAGACTCTGCCTTGTACGGTGCCGGAACTACAGGCCCGGCTGTCAGCACACTTCGAAATCGAGAGCGCGCCGGACGCTGGCCTCATGGAAGCGATCCAGCAGAAGCAGGCGACGGGACACCGGGCGTTTGGCGTGGCGATTCCTGGCGGACAAGGGTTCGTCGCTTCGGTTAAAGATGTCGATGCGATCGCTGGCCAGATTGAAGGATCCGGAAGCCAAATGCTCAAGAGACTGGACGTATCGATCCTGCACGGGTTCATTTTCGAGAAACTGCTCAGTCTTACCGGGCTCGATTTCTTCAGCTACACACGAGACGATCGCGAAGCCGTCGGCGCGGTAGGTCTTGGGGCCCCTGCAAGCTTCCTCATGAACCCACCCACGGTCGAAGATATGAGACTTATTGCCCTTGGTGGTGAGAAGATGCCTCAAAAATCGACCTATTACTACCCAAAGTTGCTCAGTGGCCTCGTGATGTGGTCGCTGAAAGACTTCTAAGAAACGATGGTCATCCACATCCTGGGGAGCGGGGGCGCAGACGGGATCCCGGCACTGTACTCGGACACTCGAGTCAGTCGCCATGCCCGTCAGTTCGGCGGCAAGGACGTCCGCAGCCGTGCTGCCGCACTTGTGGACGGCGTGATCAAGATCGACTTTGGCCCGGACACGTGGTCGCAGATCACACGGGAGGGTCTCGATGCCCGAGACTGGATCGCTGTCGTCTACACTCATTCCGATTCCGACCACTTCGCCATCGAAGAACTCCAATACGTCCTCTACCCCTTCAACGACTACGAGTCCGCCGGTTTCACGATCTACGGGAACAATGTGATCTCCGAGGCCATCCGCTGCCGATATCCAGACTGGCCCTTCGAGGTCGTGACGACTCGGAGCTTCTGTCCAGTCCAGTGCTGTGGATACGATGTGACACCGATCAAGGCGAAGCACGGCTCTCCGGACGAGGACACCCATAACCTAATCGTCCAACACGGCGGCAAGACACTTCTCTACGCGACAGATACGGGTATCTGGGAGGAGCCGACCTGGGCTTTCCTCGGTGAGCACAAGCTGGACTGCTTGGTCCTCGAATGCACTGAAGCGTTCGCGACGACGGCTTACAACGGACACCTGGATCTCGCTGAATTCAAGTCCGTCCTGGAGAGGCTCAGGAAGCTGGGCACGGTTTCCGGCAAGACCCACGTCATCACGACCCACCACAGTCACAACGGCGAAGCGACCCACGAAGAATTGGTTCGCGAGCTCGAGCCACTGGGAGTTACGGTCGGATTCGACGGCCTGAAAGTGGAGTTTTGAGTCTAGTCCAGCAAGATTGCTGGTGTCACGCCCCCAATCGGTCCAACTGATGTCGGCCATGCACCCTTCGGCTGAGAAGCCTCGTCCTGAAATGTGGCCAATGGAGTGGCGGGCGAAGGGCCAGGGACGGCTGATGCAGTCCGCACGAAGTGAAAGTGTGGTCAGGGGAGGGTCGAAGTGATACCGGCGCACCGGGCAGGAGCCGGTTGGGACGGTGGTCGTTCTCCGAGGACAGTCCGAGGCAAGACTTCGGCCCGTCGACTCCAGGACGGACTCAGGCGCGACTTCCCCCGTCGAAGCGAAATCGCTTTTCTGCTCCAAGATTGGGACGATGCCTACAATGTGGGAGGCATGTTCCGCGTGGCTGACGGGCTCGGAGCGAAGCTGCTAATGGCGTCGGGGCATACGCCGTTGCCTCCGGATCCCATGGTCTCCGTGACGAGCCTGGGCGCCCACCGTCGCATTCCCTTCAAACACTTCAGGTCACATGAAGACGCGGCCCTCGACCTTCTGGGAGAGGGATGGACTCTCGTGGCCGTCGAGATCGCTGAAAGAGCCGTACCCTACTTCGAGTTCGAATACCCTGAACGGCTCTGCCTCGTGCTCGGCAACGAGGCCAACGGGGTCTATGGGAACGTGCTGAAACACTGTGCTGGCGCCGTCGTCATCCCGATGCTTGGAAAAGGAAGGTCTCTCAACGTGCACGTCGCTGCGGCCGTCGTCGGATACCACGCGCTTTTCAGCTGTACCGACCCCGGCAGGGGTTCACCGTCCTAGTCAGGGAACGACGGTGACGGTATGTGGGTTGGGAGCTAAGCAAGTGAAGAGATGTCGTACATAGGAAAGTGGTTCGGCTTTGGCAAGAACGAGAGATTTGACGAGGCCTTGCGTGCGTATGAGGCAGGCGACTTCGGGGCCGCGGTGGACGGCCTAAGGTCGGTCAGCCAAACCGAGAGCGACCTGACACTGCGACAGCGCTCCAAGTCGTACCTTGCAGGAGCTCTGGGTCGCATGGGGAAGGAAGCCTATGCCCAGGGTGACCACAGACTGGCGATCCACTACCTTAGCGAGGCAGTCGTCTTACGTCCTCGGTACGCCGACCTCCACATGGCACTCGCCTATGCGCACGACGCCGTGCACGAGTTTGCCAAGAGGAACCAGGAGGTCGACGCGGCGCTCCGGATCAATCCGAAGTACGGACTAGCCGTGCTGTTCCAGGCTGCCCTCCTGATCTCGAGCGGCGAGCGTGCCAATGGGCTCGCCAGGGCGGTACAGGCCGTCTCACTCGATCGTAGGTTGGAGACATCTGTGTTTCGAGAGGGAATCGCCCTGGCAGACAGTGGTGACTGGGAGGGAGCTTCCCAGAAGTTTCGACAGATCCGGCCGACCGGAAACGATGATCCCGACTTTCTGGCGATCCGGGGCGACCGCATGATGGCGTCCCGCCGGTTCGAAGACGCTTCCGAGTGCTACCGCCATGCCATTGAGCTCATGCCTGGCTATGCGGATCTTCGTGTGCGCCACGGTCAAGCCCTGTTGGAAACAGACCAGGTCCAGCGAGCCATCGACGAGTTTCGCGAAGCGACCGCCATCAACCCGCAATACGCCGAGGCCTTCGCCTTGCTCGGCGTGGCGCTCAGGCGCCAACAGGACGAGACGGCGGCCCTCGAGGCCTTTCGACATGCACTCGACATCGATCCTAACCAAGTGATCGCGGCTCAGGAGGTCGTCCGGCGCCGCATGTAGACCTTAGGGCACGCTCTTGGTCCAGGAAGTCCCGTCTGGCGTGTCCCTGAGTTCGAACCCCTCGTCCGAAAGGCGTTTCCGAATCGCATCGGCTGCCGCAAAGTCCTTGGACTTCTTAGCCTGAGCTCTCTCCTCGATCCATACCTCGATCGGCCGACCATCAATCACCGGATAAGCGCTCGTTTGGCTCCCGGAAGCTTGCGGATCGACAGGCTTGGGTGCGATACCCAATAGGGCCTCGACCTGACTTAGAAAACGGCTTGCCACGAGCGCCTGTCCCTGCGAGAGCTGGGACTCACGCAGGATGACCTTGGTTCCCTCAAGCGCTTTGGCAATGCCGACTGACGTGTTCAGATCATCGCACATGGCGTCGAGAGACTCATCGTACAGCCGCTCCAACTGAGCTCGGAACGCGTCGATTCCCTCGCCATCGATTCCCGTAGAGGGCCCCTCCGCGGCGGCTTCAGCCCTCCTCCAGCACTCGCGAAACCGCTCGACGTTACCCATTGCGTCGCGCAGGCCCTGGAGCGTGAAGTTGAACGGCTTGCCGTAGGGAACGCTCATCAACGCGTACCTAAGGGCAATCGGGTCGTACCCTTCTTCGATCAAGTCTCGAACGGTGTAGAAGTTGCCCGTGCGCTTGGCCATCTTCTCTCCTTCGACCTGGAGGAAGCGAACATGCATCCAATGGTTGCAGAACGGCTTGCCGGTGAACGACTCGCTTTGCGCGATCTCGCACTCGTGATGGGGGAACATGTTGTCTTCCCCGCCGCTGTGGAGGTCGATCGTGTCGCCGAGATAGGCACGGGCCATCGCAGAGCACTCAATGTGCCAACCCGGGAACCCCCAGCCCCAGGGCGAGAACCACTGCATCAGATGCTTGTCGTCCTTCTTCCAGAGGGCAAAGTCGGCTTGTTGGCGCTTGTTGTCGTCCATGACGACATCGCGCACTGCCTCTTTCAGCTTGTCCCGAGTGTTTCCGCTCAGCTTGCCATAGTCGGGCTTTGAGTCCACATTGAAGTAGACACCGGTCGGAGTCTCATAAGCATGACCGTTCGCTACGAGTTCCTCCGTCATGACGATCTGTTCGCGAACGTGCTGCGTCGCCCGGGGCCTGACTTCAGGCCGTGAGAGGTTGAGACGCTCCCAGTCCTCCAAGTAACACGTTGTGTAGTACTCGGCCAGATCCCAAACGTTCGCGAACTGCTCACCTTCCTTGCTGTGCAGTGCCTTTTCCATGCGGTCCTCGCCGCCAGCGTCAGCAACGTCGTCTTGTGTCAAGTGTCCGACGTCCGTGATGTTCGTGACCCAACTGACGCGCCAGCCAAGGGCCTTCGCAGTTCGGACGACAAGGTCCGCTGCAAGGAAGGAGCGAAAATTGCCGATGTGCGCATAGCTGTAGACAGTCGGGCCACACGAGTAGAAGCGAAGGTGGCCTGGCTCCATCGTCTGGAGCGCCTTGACCTGTCGCGACTGGGTGTCGTACAGCTTGAACGCGCGTTCCGGCATCCTGTGAGGGTACCGGGTCGCGAGGCCACTCCCCTAGGCGCATTTCACCGTACAATCGCGTCATGGCTTGGGAGTTCTGCTCGCGTCGCGAGGAATTTGACGATGACCGCGTGACTGAGCTGCTTCGGACTTCGTACTGGGCATCGACACGGCCGGTGGAGGAGCAGAGCCGGGCCATGGACCATTCGCTCAACTTCGGCATCCGCTCTGACGGCCGACTCGTAGGATATGCCCGGGTCGTGACCGACTACTGTACGTTCGCCTGGATCTGCGACGTGATCGTAGACGAGGACTGGAGGGGTCAGGGCGTCGGCAAAGCGCTCATGGACCACCTTTTCTCTCACGAGTCCCTAGCCACATGCAGGCGCTTCCTACTGACGACCAAAGACGCCCATGAGTTGTACCGCAGGTACGGATTCGAAGAGGCGGAGTCGAACCGGGTGATGTTAAAGGGGTTCGCAAAGCTGAGCGAGTGGTGAGAGACTAGCCACGTGTCACAATGTCATTGGAGCCAGCCGGGCGGCGGCCCCGGTTCGCCGGGGAGGAAAGTCCGGACTTCGCAGGGCACGGTGCCCCGGGCAACCGGGGGCGGGGCGACCCGACGGAAAGTGCAACAGAAAGCAGACTGCCCGCAAGGGTGATGGTGAAACGGTGCGGTAAGAGCGCACCAGCGTCCTGGGCGACCAGGGCGGCTCGGCAAACCCCACCGGGAGCAAGGCCTAATAGGGAGGCAGTGACTCGGCCCGACGAGCCTCCGGGTTGGCCGCGCAGATAAATCGTCGCACAAAGACAGAATCCGGCTTACAGGCTGGCTCCACTCTGCGAACCGGCAGACGGTTTGGTTCGAAGAGTGCCCGTCTCGATCAGCGAAGCCGATTGACGGATCAAGGGTTCGAGAGGCCGGTCGTCGGTATGGCCAACTTCGATACCCGCATCATGAAACGCCGCAATCGCTCGTTGGGCAGCTGTGGATAGACCCTGTGTTGACAGGTCGGATCCCACCGTACCCGTCCGGATGAGAAGGGCCCTCACAGCCGCCGCCAATTCGACCGCGACCACCCCTTGCAGTATTCCAACGCAATCGTACGTGGACCGGCAGGCGTTGGCTCCCATGCTCACGAAGTCCTCCGCCTCGTTGCCGGTCGTCACGTTGCCCACGCAGTACGGCATTGACCGCGTTTTGAGTTCATTGACCATCGAGGCGCACAAGTATTGAGCGATCATCCAGCCGGACTGCACCCCTGTTTCGTCGCCGATGACCAAATGGCGAGGCAGGCCATAGTTTCTGCGATCGTTCATCAGTTTGGTGACGCGTCGCTCAGAGATGCCGCCAAGGATCGCCGCTGCCGTCCGTAGCTGGTCGGCGGCAAACGCGAGTGGCATACCGTGAAAGTGAGCAGCGGAAAGCACCACATCGCGATCGACGACGACGGGGTTGTCCGTAACGGAATTGAGTTCCGCCTCGACCGTAGACCGGACTCCGGCCAGGCACTGGGCTGCGGTCCCGTGAACAACCGATGCCGCCCGCAGGCTGTAGTCGTCTTGGACAGAGTCGACAATGCCACTGCCGGGCAGGGTCCGGGCCGCCAAGGATCCCGGTTCCGCCTCGTGCCGCCGTAGAACCAGTTTCGAGTCGTGAAGGTGGCCAGCCACGGCGGCCGCACACTGCTGCACTCCCCAGTGGCCCCGGATCGCCTGCACTTGCGGTTCGTACACGTCCATCACGCCACACATCGCCTCGGTGTTCAGCGCCAATGCCAAGTTAGCGTGCCAAAGCACGTTCTCAAAGGATTCGACCGAAAGAGCCAACCATGCTGCCATGAACGCTGTGCCGTTGTTGAGGGCGAGCCCTTCCTTCGGACCAAAGACCGATTCCGGGCCCTCGACCCCCGGAAACTCGTCACTGGGGCGGTAGGAAAGAAGTTCAACTCCCCGAGCCTGAATTAGAGCACGGCTGGCAGGCAGGATCTGGCCATCGTCCACCCACACTTCGCCGCGCGCCATGAGTGGCAACGCCATGTGTGAAAGGGGGGCGAGATCGCCACTCGCCCCGACGCTGCCAAAACTCGGCACGACGGGGACCAGGCTGCTGTTGTAGAGCGAGCACAGGGCGCTCAGCAGTGCAGACCGGATGCCGGAGTGACCGATGGCCAACGTACGGGCTCGGATCACCATGGCCGCCCGCACGACCTCGACGCTTATCGGCTCCCCCCATCCCGAGGCGTGACTCAGGATCAAGTTGTCTTGGATGACACCGCGTTGATCCTTGGGCACCGTGGGACGAGTTCGGTTGTCACCAAATCCAGTGTTGAACCCGTAGATCCTCTCGTCGCGATCATTCTCGCGGTCAATGACTGCAGTCCTGACCTCATCAAGCTTGTGTCGCGTCTCTGCAGTGAGTTGCAGACGGCACCTGAAGCGAGAGGCCCGTACCACGTCGTCGATCGTCAGATCGCGCGAAACGTCTACATGGTGCGGCTCGGACATGGGGTCACCCCAATGATCGCACGGTCGCGACCAAGTCCGCGAGGGGCACCGATATGTTCTTGGCTTTTCGGGCTGCTTCAGGATCCGCAACGTCCCTCTCCGGAGTCACTTCCCGAACTGTGACGGTGCCCGAAGCCTGTTCGTCCGGGCCGAAAAACACAGCACAAGGGATTCCGTTTTGAGCCGCAAACCGAGTTTGAAGTTTGAGGGTCACCCTCGGATCTGGGTAGACCAGGGTCTTGACTCCCGCCTCCCGAAGCTGTCTCGCGACGCGCATTGCCCCCGGCAGCCAGTCCGGTTTCGTGATGACAAGGGCGTCAGCGACTCGCTGCGTACATGAAGCCGGAACTCTTCCCAGATCCTTCAGTGCTTGTTCGATCCGGTCGAGGCCAAACGAGGCTCCGACCGACGGCTGCGGCTCTCCCTCGATCTTGATCATCTCATCGTAACGGCCGCCGCCTGCGATGCTGCCATAGGGCCAAAGTGGACAGTGGCACTCGAACACCGGGCCCGTGTAATAGTCCATCCCACGCGCCAGACATGGATCGAAGACGATACGATCGATCGGGGCACCGGCCTCCGCCGCACACTCAATGACCGACGCCAACGACTCGACATCCTCCACCTCGGCTGGATAAGCTTCGGCAAACTGTCGGAGCGATTCCCTTGCGGGCATCTCTCGGAAATCCCTGAGCCCCGCCAGCAGACGGACGATCTTCTCCGCTGCCGCTTGGGCAACTGGATCCACTTTGGCCGATCCATCGTCGAGAGTCTCCTTATAGCCCGCCATGAGGTAGGTTCGAACCGGCTCAAGGTCTCCGTTACTCGGAACCTTGTCCACTGCCCGCGTGAAGGTCAGCTCGTCGTAGAATGAGTCGGCAAGGGACACGTAGAGGCCCTTCAGAATGCGGCGCGTGTTGATGTAGAGGACGGTCTCTGGCAAACCAATGGCCTCGAAGCCTTGGAGCAACCACAAGGCCGTCTCGGCATCGGCGGTGCCAAGGGGGGCACCGACGAAGTCCGCGTCACACTGGAGGAACTCGCGCCAGCGGCCTTTCTCAGGCTTGTCCTGCCGGAAGGCATATCCAACCTGGTGACGGGGGAATGGAAGCCTCAACCGGTGCTGTTCGACCACTCTCCGCAACGAGACGGTCTGATCCGGCTTGAGGCAGACATCGTCCCTGTGTTTGTCGGTTAATGTGAAAGTCGGTTGATCCCCGACCCCTCCCGACTTGGCCAGGATCGCAACAGGTTCGAGACAAGGAGTCTCCAAGAGATGGAAACCGAGCTCACGGTAGACAGCCTGGAACTGGGCCAGGATCCACTGTCGGAGCAGAATGTCGTCGGTGAACCTGTCTTGAGTTCCTGGGTAGTTGGTCAGCACACGGATCCGTCCTTGCAGAATGGTCCCCGGAATGGGAGTTGAACCCATGACCTTCGGTTCCACAGACCGCTGCTCAACCTACCGAGCTCCCCGGGGACGAAGCGGAAGGCGCACGCCTTCCGCTTGCCGAATGTACCCTGACTCGGCACTCTGCCGAGTGGACCTCAAGCCGCGAGCTTGATGGACGGCCTGTCGGTCTTACGCTCGATCGTGTCGAACGCGATCTGCCTCTTCGCTTCTTGGATGCTGGTCTCCCCGTTGAGGATCCTGGCCAGTGAGTCCTCTTGCATCGTCCGGTACCCATAGTAGGTCGCTTCTTCCCGTATCGACTCGATGGAAACCCTTTCCGCGATCATCTTGGAGACTCCAGGGGTCACGGGCATCAGTTCGTGAACGGCCATCCTGCCTTTGTAGCCGGTGTTCAGACAGGACGGGCAACCGATGGGCTTCCACACCGATTTGACGTTCTCGGCGCCAAAGACCGATCGGAGCACTTCGGCGTCCACATCGTCAGGCTCGGACTCTCGCTTGCAGTCGTCACAAAGCACCCTCAACAGGCGCTGGGACATGACGCCGACCAGCGACGTGCTCAGCAAGAACGGATCGATCCCCATGTCAAGCAACCTCGGCACCGCCGATGGGGCATCGTTCGTGTGGAGCGTGCTGAGGACCATGTGTCCCGTCATCGACGCTCGGATGGCCGTCTCGGCTGTCTCGCGATCCCTGATCTCGCCGACCAGAACTACATCCGGGTCTTGGCGCAGGATCGCACGCAACTGGGTGGCAAAGGTCAGACCGACCTTCTCGTTCACCTGCGACTGGTTGACTCCGGCGATCAGATACTCGACCGGGTCTTCGCAGGTCATGATGTTGTTCCGACCGTCTTTGAGCTCGTTCAGTGCGGCGTAAAGGGTCGTCGTCTTTCCGCTTCCAGTTGGGCCCGTCACAAGGAACAGGCCGTAGGGCTTCTCGACCAATTGGCGGAACAGGTGGTAGTTCCCAGGGTCAAAGCCCAACTCGTCCAGCTTTCGGACACCGTAGGCCTTGTCGAGAACGCGCATCACGATCCGCGGCCCGTGATAGCTCGGCAGGACAGAGATCCTCAAGTCGATCTCGCGGCTGCCCAGTTCGGCGGAGATGCGTCCATCCTGAGGGACACGGGTCTCGACGATGTCGATACCCGCCAGAATCTTGATGCGCGTACTGAGCATCGGGCCCAGCGCCGACGGCACGACAAGGGCGGGGATCAACTGCCCGTCAATTCGAAGCCGAACATCGATCTGATCCTCTTGCGGTTCAATGTGGATATCGCTGGCCCGCTTCTCGATCGCGTCCTGGATGATCTGGTTCACGAGGCCGACGACGGGCCTTGTGTCCTCTTCGGTCAGCACCGCCTTTTCGAGCCTGGCGTATGTCGCAGAGCTCCCCGCGAAGTCCTTGAGGGCTTGCCGGACAAAACCTTCAACGTTTTTGGCCGCGTTCCGCTTGGCTTCGTCGCTGCTGAAGACCTCTTCGATCTTTCGGAAGAGGCGCACTTCTTCGGCCATGACCGGCTCGATGCGCATTCCGGTCAGGTTGCGGACCAGGTCGATCGTCTCGATGTCGTCTGGATTCGACATGGCCACGAGCAGCAGATCCCCTTGGACGCGCACCGGCAAAACGTTGTACTGTCGACAGACTTGGTCGGAGAGCTTCTCGATGGCTGCAGGGTCAGGAGCGTCCTGATCAAAGTGCCAAGCGGACACGCCCTTCTGCGCAGCCAAAGCTTGGAGCAGCAGTTTTTCCGTGATCAGGCCTCTCTGGATCAGGATTTTGCCCAGTGGTCGCGGATTCATCCGCTGATCTTCAAGCACGTCGTCCAGCTGTTGCTGGGTGATGATCCTGTGTGCGATCAGGATTTCGCCAAGTTGCTTCTTGCTACGGGCCAACGCATCCTCCGGGGCACAACTGCCCCTGAATCGATTCTTGGAGGTTCCGAGGACGTTGCTTGACGGCAGTTATGCGGGGAATGCCCCTGTTCGGCCGAGAAACGACTCCGGCCGCCCCTCCTCGAGGGCGGCCGGAGCGATCTCCTGTTCAACCGGTCATTTCTTGATCCGCGGATACTGAGGCTTGGGCAGTTCCTTGCCTCCCTTCTTGATCTCCGCCGTCAAGACCTCGATGGCCTTGTCGAGAACAGGATCCTTGCCTTGAGCGATCAGATCGGGCCTTGCATCGACTTCGATGTCTGGGTCGATGCCCTTGTTCTCGGCAATCCACTCGCCTTTGTCCCGATCATAGATACCGAAGGCTGGCGCGGTGATACCGCCGCCATCCACGAGGCCGTGGAATCCGTTGATCCCAACGAGGCCGCCCCAAGTCCTTGTGCCGATCAGCGGCCCAACTTTGTTCCGCCTGAACAGCCAGGGGAACATGTCGCCGCCGGATCCAGCGAACTCGTTGATCAGCATCACCTTCGGCCCGACCAAGGTCTGGGCAGGCAAGTTGCGGTCTTGACCGTATCGCGGACGGAACACAGACTGCGGGGACCGGGTGAGGTAGTCGACGAAGAACGTTGGGATAAAGCCTCCGCCGTTGTAGCGCTCATCGATCACAAAGGCTACGGCGTCCGAATTAGAGTAGTAGCCCTTCATGAACTCGATGATTCCCTCTATGCTCGTGTTAGGAACGTGCATATAGCCGATCTTGCCCCCCGAGGCCTTCCGCACGTATTCACGGTTCGATTCGACCCAACTGATGTAGCGGAGGTCGGACTCACTGGCGACGGGGCGCACTGTCACCGTCCGTGAACCCGTCATCGTCGGCTTCGAATTGACGACCAGCTTCACTGGCTTCTCGGCTTTGTCCACCAGGAACTGGTGGAAGTCCTGCTTTGGATCGATTTCGTGACCGTCGATCGCCAGCAAATAGTCGCCATCGTTGACGTTGACCCCAGGTGCCCCGAGAGGCCCACGGCGCTCAGGCTCGAAGTTGAGACCCTTGTAGATCTTCTTGAACTGGACATGGCCGTTGGCGACATCGTAGTCCGCACCGAGCATTCCCGTCGTGATTGGAGGTGACGGCATCGCGTTGTCGCCACCACCCAAATAAGCGTGGCCCGTGCCAAGCTCACCAATGAGCAGGCCCAAGAGGTAGCTCAGATCAGCCCTGTCCGAGCAGTAGGGCAGCAAGGCAGCGTACTTGTTGCCGATCTCTTTCCAATTCAGGCCCACCATGTCGGGGTCGTAGAAGTGGTCGCGCTCAAACCGCCAGGCTTCCCAATAGATCTGTTTCCATTCGTCTCTCGGGTTCCAGTCCGTAGCGACGTCGCCCAAAGGAACCTTTCCAGCATTGGGATCCACTCCCGGTTTGACATCTGAAATCCCGACAACCCCTGATGCTTGATAGGCCATCTTCGTGTGCTTGGCGTTGAGCCGTATCCAGCTCACGTTCGACAGCACCGTATCCGGCTTCTTGCTATCGAAGTCGAACTTCTGCAGAGTTCCTCCCACCATCGCCAGCACGCCGTTCTCCACGCCGTACAGCGCTTGATAGCTGCCTGGGGGCCAAGGGAGTGGAATCAGCCGCTGATCCAGACCCTGCAAGTCAATCTTCATTGCGGAAGAGGTGGCCCCGTCCTTCTTCGGTTCGGCCTTCCCCTCGTCCGACTTGACCGGTTCCTCATCGTTCGGAGGTAAGAGCGGGTTTGTCTGGTCGTTTTGGAGCAAGGCTGCGTAAACCCGCTGGACGTTGTCCTGGTGCAGGTCGATGTCGAACGCGCCGAGGTTCGCCCCATAGGTCCGGCTCGAGACGAAATAGAGGTACTTGCCGTTGAGGTCGAAAGCGATCGGGCCGTCGTCGTAATAGCCCTCGGTGACCTTGGTGGCAGTCTTATCTGCCACGTTGTAGAGGTAGACGGCGGAGAAGAGGTTCGGCTGTACCAGCGTGTAAGCGATCCAACCGCCATCGGCCGAGATGTCGAAGTTGTTCCCGTTGCCGGTGTCTGAATAGACCTTCAGAGCTGTCTTGGTGGCCGGGTCAAACGTGTAGAGCGTCGAATCGACGGACGTGAACCACATCTTCTTCCCGTCTGGGAAATAGCCGAAGTTCTGGATCTTCACGTCTTTCGGTGTGTCCACTTCCGTCCAGGCGCCACCCATCTGGGGCATCGTGTAGATCCTGTCCTCGCCTGATTTGTCACTCATGAAAGCCACCGATTGGCCGTCCGGGCTCCAAGCCGGGTCCTGCTCTCTTGATCCCGAAGACGACGACAAGTTGCGAGTCTCTCCGTTCTTAGCTGGAACGCTGTAGATGTCGCCCCGCGCCTCGATCAAAGCCCTCTTGCCACTGGGACTCACGTCGCCGAGCCCGGTTTCCTGGCCAAACCTTCGGTAACGGGTTCGGGCCAACAGGTCGTCTGAGGGAACCTGGATTGCAGGAATCTCGACGGTGTTCGTTTGGATGTCATAGGTGGTGAGGACTCCGTCTCGCTCGAACACGATGTGCTTGCCATCTGTGTTCGGATCCTTGATGTCTCCGTCAGTGAACTTGGTCAGCTGACGGTCTGACTTGGACTTCGTGTCATAGACCCACAGGTTCAGGCAGTCCATGGTCTTGTCAGAGAGGTAATAGACCTTGTCTCCGACCCACATCGGCCAGTAGTTCTGCTCTCTTCCTGACGGAAGTTCCCAGTATTTTTGCTGACTAAAATCATAAAAGCAGACGCGGCCCTGTGTTCCCCCTCGATAGTGCCTCCAGTTGAAAGCGTACGAGTTGTTCCGGTTGTAGGCGATCTGCTTCCCGTCGGCAGAAAACGAACCATTGCTAAACTCGGCGAGGTCCGTCCTGACCGGCATACCGCCCTTGGGATTGATCAGCCAGAGGCGTCCGGTAAAGGTGGAGCCGTAATTAGAGGCGTAAGCGACCTGCCCATCGGGAGTCCAACCAGTGACGTTGCACGGGTTCGACTCAAAGGTCAGACGGACGGGCTGCCCTCCTTCTGACGGCATCACGTAGACCTGAGGCGCCGTGGTGTCGTACTGCCCACTGAAGGCGATCGAGGCTCCGTCAGGCGAGAAACGCGGCCAGGACTCGGATCCCGGGCTCGAGGTCAAACGGGTCGCCAGTCCGCCCTTTAGGGGAGCTTTCCAGATATCCCCTCCGTAGACAAAAGCGACGGTGTCTCCTTGGACGCTCGGCATGCGCAACAGCTTCATGTCCGTCAGCGCAGGAGGACTGATGACGGCAAGTGCCATGGTTGTAAGAAGCATAGGCTGGTACCCTTACGCGCCCAGACTGCATCAAGTTGCGCAATGTGGGGCGTGAGGGGACCTTACCTGCCGCCAGACGAACCCGGTTGGGCTTCGACCGTGACTTTCAGCACCACCGAGCGACCATTGACTTGAGCTGTGACCACGGCCTGACCCGCCCTGAGGCCCCTCAAGCGACCCCCTTGGTCGATCCAAGCGTCGCCGCTCGCAGCCCATATGACCGCCGATCCTGGCAGAGTGTTCCCGTGGTCGTCAACGACGGTGTAGTCGGTCGCTCCGCCGACTTCGACTTTGGGCCTGCCTTGGATCACCAGTTCTGGCGGATCGGCGTCTTGAGTCCTGTCCGAGTAGACCAGTATCGAGTCGGCCACGGGCCTCTCTGAGCCGTCGCTCGGCCGGTTCACGATCAAGCTCGAAAGTGCCATTTCACTGCTTCCGCCGCCGTCCAGGTTCAAGGCCCCGACACAGCCGAGCGAAGTCATGATTGAGGCAAGCTCATCTATAGTCGCTCCTACGCTCATCTCCTGTCGGCCCTCGACGACGACGAACCATAGATCCCCGGATTTGGTGTATCCGACTGCCGTCCGAGGGTGGCGCTTCAGGGCGAATTCATCATTGAAGTTCTCGGCGTCCCACGACTGAATCGGCTTGCCTTGCTCGACAATCACCGGTCCGCCTCCGACAACGTTCACCGCTTTTGACCAGTCCAGGCCCGTTGTCTCCACTTTGACCGTCAGTTCCTCGCCTTTGGCCAGGTACTGCAGCTTCTCAATCGCCTTCCCGGTGGCGGTCAGGACGGCTTGTGACGGGCCGATGGGCACCCTTGTCTGGTCACTTACTGTCGTGATGACCTTGCCCTTCCAAGTGCCATTGGGTGTGAGGGTCCCTTCGAACTGGAAGACGGCGTGGAAGCTCTTGTCTTCGCTCAGGGCATATCCAGCTGACGGGGTGTTCAACACGATCATATCCTTGCCGCATTGCTCGTTCAGCCCGTCTACCTTGAGCCCTTCCTGACCCATGAAGCTAGCGGTCGCTGACCACTTCAGCCGTGACACGGCCGAGAAGCTTGGGCCCCAGGCAAAGACCGACCTTCCTGCCATCGGTCGACTGACCAGTTCGCCTTCGCGGACCAGGGCGCCCAAAGGATCACCGGTCCAAGGGAAGAAGTCGCCATTGATGCCGGCAACAGCGTGGTTGCGAGCCACGATGGCACTCAGAGGCTCGCGCCCCTTCAGATCGTCGTCCTTTC
>JAKOXK010000024.1 GCA_029781035.1 Armatimonadota bacterium | reverse complement strand
TGGCGACGACTCGCGCTTGGTGGCTGAAACGGTGCAAGCTCCGTTCGAGACCGGGAGTTACTGCATGGCGGTTTCGGGCCAACGCTCGTCCGACGGTCGCGCTCTCCTTCTCTCGGGCCCTCAGATGGGTTTTACAGTCCCGTCCATCATTCACGAGGTCGCCCTGGACGCTCCCGGCGTCCAAGTCGCCGGCATCGACGTACCCGGCATACCGGCTGTCGTGATCGGCAACACACCCAACTATGCTTGGGGCCTGACGACCGGTGTCGCCGACATAGCCGATATCGTCTACGCTACGCGGACCGCCGACGACAAGACCGCCTACGGCACTGAGAGCAGGCCGATCGAGCGGATCCGGCGCGAGATCAGAGTCAAAGATAAGGATCCTGTCGTCTTCGAGACTTCGCGCACATCTGACGGCCCTGTGATCCTCGAAAGCCATGCGACGAACTCGGTCTTCTCGCAGCGAATGAGCTACTGGAAGAAGGAAGTCGCTGGTTGGTCCACTCTTTACGACCTCTACAACGCCAAGACTCCGGGTGAGATCGATCGGCTCGCGGCGAACATCGCCATGAACATGAACCTGTTCTACGCGACCACGACGGGCGACATAGGCTGGAGATACCTCGGCTTGATGCCTGTCAGGGCCCCGGGGTTCGATCCCCGGTTCCCCGTCCCATCGCGGCCAGACACGGCCTGGAAAGGGTTCCTGTCTCCGGATCAGATGCCCCACGTCCTCAATCCGAAATCCGGGCTCATCGCCAACTGGAACAACAAACCAGTCGCGTGGTGGCCAAACCTCGACACTCCCGTCTGGGGCTCGGTGTTCCGGAACGAAGTCCTCTTACAGTCTCTTGTCAAGCCCAAGCTATCAGTGTGGGATCTTGAGCATGCAGCATGGGACGTGGCCCGAAAGGAGACCGACTCCAACGGCGTCTTCGGCCCGCTCTTCATCAAGGCTTCGGGCAGTCTGGGTGCGTCGGATTCGCTCGCTGCCTCGACAATCAATTCGTTTGACGGCTGGACGGTTTCAGGCTCTTCGGGAGCAACCCTCTACCAAGAAGCCGTCCGACAACTGCGTACGTCGCTGTTCAAGAAGTTTGTGGGCAACTTCACCAACGAAAGCCTTTTCGAACGCGCTGTCCAACCCAGTTCGATCCTGCGCGCCCTGGAGCACAAGACTAAGTTCGACTATCTAGCCGGCCGCACCAAGGACGCGGTTTTGAAAGACGCGCTGGCAGCCGCCTTCAAGTCACTCTCCTCCAAATATGGTGAGGAACCCTCACAATGGCCAAGCATGGTCGCCACTTTTCCATCTCCGCAAGGGCCGCCTGTAGCCTATTCAAACAGGGGTACTTACATTCAGGTTACCGAATTAGCTCCCGTTCCGAGCGCGGTCAGCGTTGCGCCACCGGGCGTCGCCGAGTCCGGCCCGAACAGTGACGACCAGATTCCGCTGGCCCGGCAGTGGACCTTCAAACCGGTCTGGAGGGTCGGGGGTCTCAAGGGCTAGTCAGGGTTTTCGTGCTCGCCTTCGCAGCAACTGCTCAAGACGCGGCCGCAACGGGCGCACTGGAAGTGGCTGTGGACCCACACCTTTTCGGGGCTGCCACACGGGCAGACGGGCACGACCCTCTCGTCTCCCCGTTCGTGATCGGGGCGCCCTGGTTTTGGTCGTGGATCAACAGGAGCTTTCGCCATCCTCGTATGGGTTTAATCCGAATCCTCATCCCCCCGTTCCGACCGGCTGGATGAGGGGCTGGACCGTGGCCAGCGCTTCGACGACTTCGGGATCAAACTGTGATCCGGCGCACCGGCGGAGCTCGGCCAGTGCCTCAGCCTCAGAGACTGCCCGCCTCCAAGGCGACCCCGATACCAGGACGTCGAACGCCTCGCAAGCACCAATGATTCTCGCCCCCACCGGGATGGCGGTGCCGACAAGGCCGTCTGGGTAGCCTTGCCCATCCCACCTTTCGTGGTGGTGACGGATCATGGGAACCGTCGGCTTCAGCCATTCAAACGATTCGACCAGGCGCATCGCCATCAGTGCGTGGGAACGAAGCTCCTCTAGCTCTTCTTCGTCCAAGGTTCCCAGTTTCCTCAGTGTCGACTGGCTGACCGATATCTTGCCGATGTCGTGGAGGGCTGCGGCACGGCGGAGGTTCAGAAGGTCGTCGTAGCCGAGGCCAAGGGCATGGCCGGTTGCTGCCGCGTACACGGAAACCCGCTCGGCGTGTCCGCCCTCGCCGGGCTCATGAAGATCCAGGGCCTGTATCAGTGCGCGGACGGTGTCATTGAGGGAGTCACTGAGGATAGGGTCAACGTTCATAAGGATTGTTTGATACTCGGCAGTTCCTTGGCCACGTATTTCACCTCGTCGGACTCAGCGGTCCTCGGGTCGAGCCAGACGAGCCCCTTTTCGATTCGAGCGACGACTGGGATATCGAGCTTCCGGAGCGCGCCGGCAAGTCTGTCCGGCGCAGGGGATTGAAGGCCCGTCCTGTGAGTCGGGATTCCAGCACCGGGAAACGACCCGCCTCCAAGCTCAGTCGTTCCAGTTTCAACGTGGGCTCCTTCTCCCCAGGCGCGAGCGAGCGTCCGGGCGTCCTTGAACACAGAGACGAGGGGCCGTCCTACGTACTTCCACACGGGGATCTCTTCGGCTCGACCTTCACTGTAGAGCCGGAGCACGGCCTCAAGAGCCCAGAGCGTCAGTTTGTCCACACGGACCGCTCGGGCCAAGGGATGCTGAGAGGCCCGCGACACCAGGTCGTGCCGTCCCAGAACGATGCCACACTGGGGCCCGCCAAGGAGCTTGTCGCCGCTCGCCGTGACCAGGTCCGCGCCGTCGTTCAGAGCCTCACCGAGAGTCCTTTCCTTTGGCAGGCCGAAGGACGGGGTCTCGACGAGGCACCCGCTGCCAAGGTCGTCGATCAGGAGAATGCCCTGCTCGTGGGCCAGGGCGGCAAGGTCGCGCGGATCCGGCTGATCCGTGAACCCGATGATCTTGTAGTTCGAAGTTGAGCATCTCAACAGGGCAGACGTGTTGTCTCCTATGGCCTGCTCGTAATCGGCAAGGTGGGTCTTGTTCGTACAGCCCACTTCCACGAGTCGACATCCCGATTCCCGGACGATGTCCGGCATCCGGTACGAACCCCCGATTTCGATCATCTGTCCGCGCGAAAGGACGACCTCGGCGTCGCGGCAGTGCGCCCGGAGGACCAACATGAGCGCGGCCGCGCAGTTGTTGACGACCAGGGCGTCTTCGGCGCCAGTCAGCTCTTTGAGCAGGCTTCTGACATGGGACTGACGGTCGCCTCGATCCCCGGTCTCGATGTCGGTCTCGAGGTTCACATGGCCCGGCATCGGCTCGACGTTGGGAAGGCGTGCCCGGCCCAAGCCAGTGTGTAGGATCACGCCAGAGAGGTTGATGGCACCGCGCAGTGACCGTGCCTGGAGTCGCTTTGCCGCCTCGACCGCCAGAAACTCCAAGCGCGCCAGGTCAAAAGGAGACCCAGCCATCAGCGCTTCCCTGGCCCGCCGGATGGCTTCGCGAGAAGCCTTCACGCGCATTTCTGCCCTGAATTCCGACAGGGCTGGCGCCCGTGACAGGGTTTCGACGCTGGGGAGATCCCTTACGACTGGTACACCCATAAGCCCTCTGCAACGAAGTTTAGACGAGTCATGTAACATTGTCGGGAAATGGCGCAATCACCTCCCCCGTTCCGGATGCCGCCGCCGCCCGAAGCAAAGGCCACGAACGTGGCCAATCGGGCCTGTTTGTTCATCGTGATCGGGCTGGTCGCGTTCTGCGGCGTTGGACTCTTCATTCTCGTGTTCTTTGTCCAAGGGCTTGTGACGAAGGTCTCCAAAGGGGCCTCGTGCGCCGTCATGTTCGAGATGGTCCAGTCGTCTGCGATCGCTTACAGCCGGGAACACAACGGCAAGCTTCCAGATGGGACAGACTGGGAGGGAACGATCGAACCCTACTACGCGCGCCTGTATGCGAAGATGGAGACCGAGCTGAAGAAAGCGAGCTTCTTGAAGGGCTTTCTCCCGCCCCCGCCCGGCCAACCGCTCGAGTGCCACAGTGAGAACAACGTTGTGACGGGGGTGGCCTACAACGCTGATGTCGCGGGAAAGAAGGTTTCAGACGTCAAGGATCCGGAAACGACGGTCCTGTTCTATGAGACCGACCGCCGCGGCAAAAACTTGGTGATGCCCTACAAGCCGCTCCCGCCATCCAAGGCCCCCAAGATGGTCAATGAGCAGCGGGACTGGATCAAAGTCTACGTCAGCGGGAATGATCAGGTGCTCAAGAGCTCCTCGTCCTCGGCCAACTCGTTCGACATCTCTCCCGACGACGCGGCGACCCCCAAACCGGAAAGGGAGCCAAAGACCCCTTCTGACAGCCAAAAGTGAACCTGGAAGTCAGTTTGGGCGTCTCGGCCCGGCGTGGGGGCGTATAATCCTTCATAGGTTGTATCGATGGAAAGCGTGCTGTCTTCTGCTATGAACTCATTAGCCATGTTCAGTGGCCAGGACTTGCTGATCGTCGCTCTGATCATCCTCGTCCTGTTCGGCGGCTCCAAGATCCCGCAGCTCATGCGGGGAGTCGGAAGGGGCCTCGGTGAGTTTCAGGAAGGTCTCCGGGAGACCAAGGACAAGCTCTCGCAGGGCCTTCGAACCGACGATCCACCGAACGAGTCCAAGTCCAGCTAGCCTCGGCACCAGTACCTGGCCATGCCAAGCTCTCGATTGCCGACGGGGCAGACTCGTTGGGTCTTGACCTTCATCCTGCTCACGCACGTCCTCCTGATCGGGGCGCTGGCACTTGTCCTGTCGCTGATCGCCAGCAAGTCTAGTTCGAGCCCCACGACGACGACGACCCTGTTCCTCGGACTGTCGTGCGTCTCCTGGGCAACGGGAGTGCTCTGGTCCCGTCGAAAGGTCGGTTCTGCCCTTGACGCTGCACGGATCGAAGGAAGGGACCTGTCACGTTTCCGGACTGAAGTCCTGATCACGTTGACGTTTTTGGAGTTTCCAACTTTGCTCATCTTTACCGACGCCCTGATCCGAGGCGGTGTCGGCTACTATCCGTGGGCCGCCTGCGTCTCGGCCGTCCTGATGGTCGTCCTCACGTGGGGGCCGATCAGTCGCTCTGCCGGTCTCTAGTCACTACGGGACGCAAAACCGAAACCGTCTATTTGCAGTAAGGTAGTTGATAGAGGCCATGTTCAGAGCGAGTGAGGCGCGATGACTCCGAAAGCCGAAAAGTGCGTTGTCGAGCAGTTGAAGTCGTTTATCGAAGACGCCGTAGCCACCAACGGCGGTGACACGACGCCGGTCAAGCCGCTACACCGAGTGCCCTTTCACTGGCCACCTCATCCGGTCAGCAAAGACTATCACGTGCTGCCCAGCGATTGGACAGGCAAGGCGTCTCTCAAAATCGACGACGAAGAGTTCCCGGTCGAGATCGCACGCACGGCCCAGGGCGTGTTTGGACGGATCGAAAGAGTCTGGAACGAAGCCCGGGGAGCGTCCATCGATGAAGTTCTCGCCTTGCTCAGCGTGGGCGCCCGACCGTACTTTGACCGTCAACGCATGGTAGGAGCGACCTTGGGTATGACGAACCGGTTCCGCGGAACGATCAAGGAGTTGGAGCCTGCCCAGTTGGTAAGACTGCTCTACTGCCCAGACCGGGATGTTGCCCACGAGGCTCAGCTCGCTATTGAGACGCAAGCCAGCACCGGCCCTTTCGCGTCTTCGCTCATCCACGTGATCAAAGACGACCGTCACCCTCACCGGAGAAGTGCCCAGTGGTGTGTCCTCGACATGTTTGAAGACTTGCCAAGTTTCTGTCCCGACCAGAGGTCGCAGGAGGAAGCCGTCGACGCTATTCAGTCCCTTGTCTCGACGGCTCCAGACGACTATGCGCGCACGGTCTACAAAGCCGGTGTCGTCCTGGGAGGGCACATCTGCACCCCGCGCTCGGCAGAAGCGTTGTTCGCCTGCTCCAGCGCTCCCAGCAAGTACGGTCGCAGGAGCGCGATCCATGCCGTCTTCCATCTCGCTGAGTGGATGCCGGAATATCGGGACCGTATCGTTTTCACTCTCGAGCAGTGCGCTTCGAACGATCCGGAGCCGCTCCTTCGCGAGTTTGCTGCTTCTATGGCCCGCGACATACGCATGGGATCCTACGACCACATGACCGAGCCTGCATTCCCCGAAGAGTCTTGAGCCGCTAAACTGCAGCCATGCCGTGGTTCCAGGACTCGAGCCTCCAGGCCAGCTTGGAGGCCGTGCTCGCTGACTCCGCCCTTCTAGGTGCTGTCGTCGGAGCGTGCGTGACCGATAGCAGCGGCAAGCGTCTCTTTGAGCATAACGCTGACTTGCGGTTTGTGCCCGCGAGCAATCAGAAGATCTTGACCGCCCTCTTCGCAGTCGAGACACTCGGCCCGGACTATCGTCCAGTCACAAGGCTCTGGAAGGAGAAGGGGCGCGTCGTCGTCGCTGCCTCTGGCGACCCGACTCTGAGCCTCAAAGACCTGAGAGGGGCTCGTAAGGCGCTGAAGTTGTTCGATGGGCTCCCCGTGGCCGTTCAGGCGCCCTTCCAGCCAAGTCTAGGACCCGGCTGGGAGTGGGACGACCTCCCTTGGTACTACGCGGGAACGACAACCGCGTTGACGTGCGACGACGCCCGCTTCTCGGTCTTTGCCAGCCACGGTCGACTGGAGCCCATACCACCGGAGCTCCGTGTGAAGATCGTCCGCCAAGCCAGCACTGCCAAGCTGGACGTCACTTACGATCCAGCCACGAACACACTGTTCGTCAAGGGCCCCCTGCCCAAGGAACGACAGAAGTTGGGCGAGTTTGCCCAGGGCGATCCGACCCAAGTCGCGGCCCATGCCCTCGGGGGACCGCTTCAGTCACAACCCCAAGACCTGCCTGCACGCCAGCCTGATCTTACGTTGACAGGCAAGCCCATTTCTGAGGACGTCAAACAGTGCCTTGAGAGCAGCGACAACATGATCACGGAGCGCCTCCTTGCCATGGCGGCCATCCAGGCGGGACCGTTCGCCAAAGGCATCTACCCCGACGCACCCGACCGGATGCTCGCCTTTTGGACGGCCAAAACCGGATTGACTCAGAAGGACATGAGGCCAGTTGATGGATGCGGGCTCAGTCGGCACAACCAGGTGACCCCACAAGCCCTTTGCACCATCCTTTGCTGGGCCCTCAGACGCCCTTATTCCTCGCTTTGGCTGCAGAGTCTTCCCGCTGGCGGCGAGGGCACACTCCGCAATCGACTAAAAGACAGCACCTTTATCGGCAAGACTGGCACGATGGATGCAGTAGTGTCATTGAGCGGCTACTTGACGTCCGGAGGCAAACGGTACGTCATGAGCCTGCTCATCAACAACAGCATCGTTCCCGCCAGCGAGGTCCGCGCCGTCCAAGACCGGTTCGTCCGTACGCTGGAGCAAGGACTAGCCGGACATGTCGAACACGCGTCGAATCAGTGACCTATCCAAGACGCTATTCCCCACCCGAGCGATCGCGGTGCTGATGGCGATCGGGTTCCTTGACCTGGTGGTGACGGCCTGGTTGCACTCGCGCGGCTTGATTGTCGAGCTGAACCCCGTCATGAAGGTCTTTATTGAACGGAGTGAGTGGCTGTTCGCAACGATCAAGGGACTCACCCTGATCGCGGGCTGGTTCGCCATGGTCGTCTATGCCAGGGTCAACCTGGACTTCGTTCGAAAAGCATCGCTGATCGGCGCGAGCGTCTACCTGGCGACTTGGACGCTGTGGTTCTTTGCGGGCCGGGCCTGAGTTCAGTCAGCCTCGTCAATCAAACGACGAAATCCTTCCGGAATGAACAGCGCCTCGTACGTGGCGATTGCGAACCGGTCGGTCATGCCACTCACATAGTCGACGGCGCCCTGGACTCCGCAAAACCCCTCGGGCAACGCACCTGGTGCCAGATAGTGCCGAAACAAGGATTTGACGATGCCCTGAGCTTTGACCGTGTCAGGATAGAGGTCAGGATATCGGTGGTAGACATGGACGAAGAGCCACTCCTTCAGTTCGTTCATCTTGGCGAGCATGGGAGCCGACAGGCCGATCGTGGGCCGTTCCGCGCTGTTCTCGACGACATCGGTGACCATGGCACTGATGCGATCTCCGTGACTTGATCCAATCTCTAGGAACGCGCCGGGAATCTGGTCGATGATGCCACTGCGCAACGCGTCGTCCAGGTCGTGGTTGAGATAGGCGATGCGGTCCGAAATCCTGACAACGGCGGCTTCAAGAGTGCTTGTGGCCTCACCGTCATGGGCTGTGAGGTCGGCGCGGCCCTTGCTGTGCCCTCCGATCCCAGACCTCGTTTCTTCCGTGAGGTTCAGCGGGGTCAGATGGTCCAGGACGCGGAGGCTCTGTTCGAAGTGCCTGAAGCGGGTTGGCCCCTCGTGGGGGAGATCCTCCTGCAGAACTTCGTCAAGTGCTGATTCTCCCGCATGTCCGAACGGCGTGTGCCCGACGTCGTGCCCGAGGGCGATCGCCTCTGTCAGATCCTCGTTGAGCCTAAGGGCGCGTCCGATCGTCCTCGCGATTTGGGCCACTTCAAGCGTGTGGGTCAGCCTAGTCCGGTAGTGATCGCCGACCGGTGAAATGAAGACCTGTGTCTTGTGCTTGAGTCGGCGGAACGGTTTCGAGTGGAGGATCCGGTCACGGTCCCGCATGAAGCAGGTCCGCACGGGATCCGGCTCTTCGGGCCGGGGTCGGCCGACTGATTGAGCCGCCAACTGGGCGTACGGCGAGAGCGTTTCACGCTCCCGTTGCTCGATCTGTTCCCGAATCGACTGCGGCATCCCTGGATAGAGACGAGCAGACCCAAAGGACAGCCTCATCGATGCGGAGAATCCCGCCACACGGCACTGACCCCCTACGGCTCATGAGCCATAATCCACGGTGGCGCGGAGCGGTGTCCGAGTGGTCGAAGGAGCGCGACTGGAAATCGCGTATAGGGCACAAACTCTATCGTGGGTTCGAATCCCACCCGCTCCGCCATCTCTCTCCTTCAAGGGTCTGTCCAAGATGCGCTTTGAGCCGACGCCGAGTGAGCGTTCAAGCCGCGACCAAGTCCTGGCGAATGTCTGCTCTGCCATTCGAGCTGGCGTCACGATCTTGTTGCCGCGGCCGAGCCGGCTCAACGAAGAACCATCAGAAACCGCCCTGCAACGGGTCGGAATCGAGCCCAACGACTTTGGGGCTACGGTCGGTGACTACCGCTACCAGTTTGAAGGCGAAGAGGACTTGCTTCATTTGATCGTTGTCCGGACCGACGCACGGCCGCTTGCACCCGAAGCCGGACAGGCGATCGCTGGCTGGGTGCTGGATGGAGTTCCTCCAGGGATGGTCTGGATCAAGCCAGGACACGTCACGCAGCACTTCTATGTCGGCCACGAGGACCTCTTGAGGGCCTGCTCCTAAAAGAGACACGGGCGTACTCCTCGTACGCCCGTGCCTTGCCGGTCGAAACGGCCTTACTGCTTCTTCTGTCGATGCTCTCGCAAGAAGGCAGGAATGTCGATCTCACTCTCGTCAAAGAGCGCTTCGTTCGACGTCGACGCTTCACGCAATCCGGCCTGAGCCCGTTCCCAGATCTCGCGAGGCGAAACCCTCTTGTCGGTGAAGACTTGGCGTTCCACGCGCGGCTTTTCCTCGGGGGTCTCGTCCATGATCGGCTCGATCACGGTTTCGTCCACCACGGCGCGATCCCGAAAGACCGGCGTGGTCTGGGGGCGCGTCCCGGCAAACCCGGTCGCCAAGACGGTGATGCGAACTTCGCCTTCGAGCGATGGGTCCACGACCGTCCCGAAGAAGATGTTGGCTTCCTCTTCGTCACTGAGTGAGTGGATGTAAGCCATGGCCTCGGTGACTTCGCTGAGCGTGAGGTCTTCACCCGAGGTGATGTTCACCAGAAGGCCTCGTGCTCCATGGATCGTCTGCTCCAGGAGCTTCGACGACGTGGCCATCTGTGCCGCTTGTAGGGCGCGCTGGTCCCCAATCCCGTAGCCGATACCCATGAGGGCCGGCCCGGCGCTGGACATGACGGCCTTGACGTCGGCGAAGTCCACGTTGATCTGGCCAGGGACGGTTATGATGTCGGAGATTCCTTGAACACCTTGCCTCAGCACGTCGTCGGCGATACGAAAAGCGTCTAGCAGCGTCGTCTTGCGCTCAGCGACGTCCATCAACCGGTCGTTCGGGATCGTGATGAGCGTGTCCACTCGTCCGGTCAAAGACGTCACGCCGTGTTCGGCGAGCTTCGTGCGCTTCGGGCCTTCAAAGATGAACGGCCGCGTGACGATGGCGATGGTCAGGGCCCCCAGCTCGCGGGCGAGGTCGGCGACCACGGGAGCGGCGCCGGTGCCGGTCCCGCCCCCCATTCCGGCGGTGATGAAGACCATATCGGCCCCTTCCAGCACCTTCCGGATGTCGTTCTTGCTTTCCTCGGCACTGGATTTGCCCACTTCGGGGTCTCCGCCAGCACCCAGGCCCCGGGTGAGGTTGGCTCCGAGTTGAATCTTCTTGTTGGCCAGGGACTTGTCCAGTACCTGGACGTCGGAGTTCATCGCGATGAAGTCGACGCCTTGGATGCCGGCCTCGATCATGCGGTTGACCGCGTTCGAACCGCCACCGCCTACGCCGATGACCTTGATGACTGCGCCGTTCGTGCTCATGTGTGGATTCTCCGTCAACCCTTCCTTACGAAGGGATTCTTTAACGTCCTGATCTTCTCTTTCCAATTGGAGAACCCCGAGACCGGAGCAAACTCTTGCTCGTCGCTCTCCAAACAGTATTTCGCGAGGCCGACGGCAGTGGCCATTGTCGGCACTTCGACCGTCCTCGCGTTTGGCCCGACTGTTTTGGGAGACCCGACCCTGGCTTTTCCCAGGCCCGCAGTCTCAGCGAACAGCACGTCCACGCCGGATAAGAGGCTTCCGCCGCCGGTCAAGACCACGCCTGCCGGCAAGGGGCCTTTTATGCCGCTTTGCTCGACTTGCCGGGCAACGAGTCTTGCGATCTCGCGCATCCGACTCTCGATGATCTCGCAGAGTACCCGACGCTGCATCGGCCTGGACTCAGGTTGATCTACCTGCCTCACGTCCACCGCATCGTTTTCAGGGACGATCCGACTCAAAGCCGCCCCATGGACGGTCTTCAACCGTTCAGCTTCATCTGGTGAAACTTTCAGGAGCGCCCTTAGGTCGCTTGTCACGTGGTCGCCGCCCAGAGGGAGGCAGGACAAGTAGTCCACCGTGCCGTTCGTGAATACAGCCACGCCCGTCGTACCACCCCCAATGTCGACGACGACACAGCCGTCTTCCAACTCCTGAGGCTTTGCTACACCTAGCCCGCTGGCAAGCGGCAACGGCACCATTTCGTTGACTCGGCGACCGGACAACGTCACCGCACGATCAAGGGCGGCTATCTCGCTGCAGAGCCCCGTGACGATGTGGGTGACGACTTCGAGGCGTCCACCGGTTTGACCGATCGGCTTTGAGATGCCACGCTGTCCATCGATTCTGAACTCTCTGGGCATCGCGGCGATCTGCTCGCGATCCGCAGGCAGGACGACCTGCCGGCTGTGGTTGATCACGGCCATAACGTCGTCACGCCTGATCTGTCGAGTGCTGGGGTAGATCGGCACGAAGCCCTGCGCATTCAGACTCTGGATGTGGGCGCCTCCGATGGCGACGGCGACGTCTTCGATGCCGCTCCCGACAGCCCTCTCGCACCGGGACACGGCCTCATCGATCGCGCTGGCCGCTTCGTCAGGATCGACGACCACCCCCTTGCGCAATCCGCGGAATCCGACCTGCGCGGTCGCTTCCACTCGGAGGTCCCCCGACTCAGTCAAGTCTGCGACCAGGCAGACGACCTTGGTCGAGCCCAGGTCAAGTACTGTCACTGCATCCATTGTCATGTCGCCGCGGTCTGCTGCGCATTGCCCTCGCTTTCGGCTTGCTGAGCTTTCAGTTCGGCCTCCAATCGCTTGCGCTCGCGTGCGTCATGCCATTTTGTCAGCATTTGCCGCCGGATTAAGCTGAGGTTGGTGAATATTCTGCTCCCCATTACCAGGATTGCGACGAAATACACGTTCACGCCGATCCTGTCACCGAACCAAGCGAGGAAGAACGCGATGACGATGTTCGCGATAAAACCAGTCAGAAAGACGTCTGACCGGAACTTCCCTTCGAGAGCACTCCGGATGCCGCCGAACACGGAATCCAAGCCCGCCACAACCCCAACTCCCATGTAGATACCGGCAAGACCACTGACTGGTACTTTGATGAACCAGCCAATGGCTAGGCCGACCAACAGAGCCAGGATCGGGATCAGGATCACTTGGACTTGTCCTCAGAGAGCTTGGCGTACTTGAAAGTCGTCGTCCCGCTGAACGCCGGGAGCATCAAGGAGTCTGCGACCTGGATCTCGACCATCTTCGGGTCGGTCATCCGGATCTGGTCGAGAATGCCGCCCGGCAGGCTCATTCCACCAAAGAGGACGTCTGCTTCGCCTATGGCCCGGATCACGATCGGCGACGCCACCTTTGTCTCGTCCACCAAGATGGTCGTGCCGACGCAGCGGAAGTTGGTCAAGGGCCCGACCCGCAAATTGTTGACAGAGATCGCCTCAGCCCCGGTGTTCTTCAACTCGTTGACCACTTGGACGACGTCGGTGTCATGGATTATCTGGCCGATCGTGACGCCGACGTCGGTACCTTTCGGGTGCGAGTCCTTAAGCGTCACGATGACTCCCGGTCCCTCGACGGGCGTCAAGGCTGCATAGAGTTTCAGGTCTTGGAGGCTCTTGTTCAGAGCGGCGCTGGCGCTGCTGTTCTGCGCGACCGCGTTCTGCAGCCGCGTGTTCTCTTCGCGGAGCGTCTTAATGTCGGCCCGTTCTTTCTCGATCTCCGTCGCCAAGTCCAGTGAGCCCTCGACGTAGCGGTCGCGAAGATCGCGCGGAAGACTAGACAAGCGCATGAAGCGATTGTCGTTCCCGATCCAAGCGATCGACGTCATGAGCCCGACGACGAGGGCCATGAGGCTCACGGGAACAACCCACTTGTTTTCAGGTTGACGAGACAAAAACGGATTGAACAAAGATGTCCTGCTAACCGCGCACGACCATTGGGGCCTCAGGAGCCGTCAACACCAAGCGCCGCACCTTCTCAAGCAGATCAGGCTTTGCCAAGAGCAAAGCCTTCAACTTCTCGACCTTCTGCGGCAAGCTATCGGACGAGCCCATCACCACCTCGGCGCCGCTGTTTGACATTAAGGATATAACGCCGCGGTCGTCTACTTCAACTTTCCAGTCCACATTGGGCACTTGTACGGACAACTCTTGGCACATTCGAGCCACGGGCCCCGACTCCCACCCACCTGCGAGGGTCAACGATGTATCGAAAGTACCGGGCGGGGGCATCAACGAAGGTAGGCCCCCGAACGCTCGCTCGGAACGGAACGGAAACCCGGATTCGTCAAGATAGAGCCTTGTGTTCACGAATCGGGCCACCGGCTGGCGCAACTGAATCCGGACAACAGCCCGCCCGAGGACGTTCTTGTCAAGGGTGGAGCTTTTGACCTCGGAGTTGTTCTCGAGACGGTATTGAGCCCAATCCTGACCCAGTCGCAGGACGGGAACGTCCCTCCATCGTTGGATCTCGCTCTCGATCCGGGTTTGGTCGGACGCCGCAGCACCAAGGACACGCACTTTGCGCAACGATGTGAGAGGGCTGACGAACAGTCCGACCGTCACATTGACGACCACGAGAGTCCACAGTACGGCCGAAAGTGGAAACGGCCGCCGTGTCCTAGGCGCGCGCCGCTTGCGCCCTTTTGAGGGCATCCTTCACCATCCAGTCGCAGAGTTCTTCGAAGCTCATTCCAGCGGCCTTTGCTGAGTTTGGCACGAGGCTCGTCGCCGTCATACCTGGAAGGGTGTTGACTTCGAGGACAACGATCCCGTCTGACGTGACGATCATGTCTGTGCGCGTGCACCCCCTGCATCTCAGCGCTTGATGGGCACGGACGGCGTATTCCTTTGCCAACTGGGTTTGGGCATCTTTGAGCCGGGCTGGGCAGATCTCGTTCGTGGCACCTGGTGTGTACTTGCTGGCGAAGTCATAGGCGCCACTGTCGGGGACGATCTCGACGGCCGGCAAAGCCAAGTCGTTCAGGACGGGGACGCTGATCTCAATACCGTCGACCCACTCCTCCACCAAGACCTCGTCCCCGAACTGAAACGCCCTGACGACGGCGTCATGTAATCCGGACGGGTCTCTCACAAACGAGAGGCCGACGGTCGAGCCTTGTGCGTTGGGTTTTACGACCCATCGAGCGGCGCTTGGCACCTCAGTGAGCAAGTTGGCGGCTGTGTCTAGACTCCGGATCAGCAGCCCCTTGGGAACTGGGAGCCCGGCTCCGTCCAAAGCCTGCTTCGTCAACTGCTTGTCCATGGCGACGGCACTGGCCTGAACGCCGCTTCCAGTGTAGGGAAGGTGCAAAAGCTCCAGCAGCCCTTGCACGGCTCCATCCTCAGCGTTGGTGCCGTGCACGCACAAGAAACACACGTCTGGGCGGTCTTTACCCGTCATCGCTGAAAGGTCGCCGTGGCTGAGAAGCGCTTCGCTGAAGTCGACGAGAGAAGCTTCGTACCCACGGGCTTTCAAGGCGGCACCGACAGCGCGGCCGCTGAGAATGGATACTTCACGTTCGGCCGAGTCCCCCCCATAAATGACGGCGACGCGAATCCGTCGCCTTCCCCCGTCAGTGTCGCCCTCTGATTCCTGCTCTGAGTGGCGAGCACGATTTTCAGCACGCTTAAGTTCGTCGATCAGCGCTGGGGGGAATTCGGCTATGTTCCCAGCTCCCATGCCCACAACGACGTCTCCAGGTCTCACCATCGCAGCTACCTTGCGAGGGAGCAGATGGCGCTGGGGTATGTAGGCGACCGGTCGTGTGACCAGTTCCGCGATCCGGAAGCTGCTCACGCCGGGAATCGGCTCTTCGCGCGCAGGATAGATGTCGGTGAGGACGACAAGGTCGGCCCGCGACAGGGCTTCCGCGAACTCCTTGATCAAGGGCTCAGTGCGGGAGTAGAGGTGGGGCTGGTAGACGACGATGAGCCGGCCCCGAGACTGGTGCGCGAGCCATCTGTCACGGACAGCTTCGAGGCTGGCGCGAATCTCGGTAGGGTGGTGGGCATAGTCGTCGATGACGGTGACGTCTCCCTCGTAGAGAAGCTGCAGACGCCGCTCGGCTCCTCGAAAATCGAAGACCGCCCGAGCGCACGTCGCAATGTCGTCGGCGACCATCTGGATCGCTTCTAATGCCCCCATGGCGTTGAGCCAGTTGTGTGCTCCAGCAATGGGAGAGCGCTCATGCAGACGTTTGATCTCGTCTTCGTCGACTGCAGAGTAGCTCCACTGGTGACCTGAATAGGGTTGATGGTGGACGGAGAGCCCGCGTGCCAGTTCAATGGCGCCTTTGTCCTGCGAGCAGTAGATGACGGCTCCGTCGGGCGGAATCCGTTCGCAAAACGCGTGCACCCGTTGCTTCAGCCCCTCCCAACTCCCGT
>JAKOXK010000035.1 GCA_029781035.1 Armatimonadota bacterium | reverse complement strand
GCCGAAGGCGAGTCGACGAAGACAATGTAGGAACCCGTTTCGAGGCAGAGTGGTTGCCCACCCCACCCTATCTGGGGGCCCTGGATGACCCAGGTGCTTTGACCTGATTGCGTCTCGTTCTTGATCCGGTCCAACACCGTGGAACTCGAGGACACGGCGTGGCTCCGGATGAACTGGTCGATCGTCGCCCATTGAGTGTCGAAGTAGGTCGATGAGTCCGCTTCGAATTTCACCGACGGCAGGCCCACGCAGGCGACAGCCGACGGGGTGCGGCCCCAAGCCGTCAGCGACAGGGAAGCAACGAGCACGAAGACCCGAACAATCTTGATGAGGACAACGCTCATGGTTGCAGTGTTCTTGTTCGACCGTTAGCGAATCGTCAGAGTTGGCTGGATCAGACTTAGGGTAAAATCAGTACAAGATACAAACTGTGTTCGATGGCGTTGCATCCAACGCGGGAAGGCCGGTGCCTTCAGCCTCAGCGTATACGGTTCACCTCTTCGGTCGCCTGGCCATTTCCAGTCGAGGCGGTGAATCTGTGCGGGTCCGCTATCAGAAAATGGGGACGTTGCTCGCGTTCCTCGCCTACTATCGAGACCGCGCACACGACCGGGACGATCTGGCGAACCTTCTCTGGCCGGAAGCGGAGTCAGACAACGCGAAGAGGTCGTTGCGGACCGCCCTCTCGGAACTTCGCCACCTCTTTACCGCCGAAGGCAAAAGGTGCGAAGCTTTGAGGTCTGACCGCAAGTACGTGTGGCTGGACTCGGATGCGGTGATCACAGACGTCGCCGTCTTCGAGGCCGCCTTAGAAGCAGCCCGTCGTTCGGTTTCGAACCCTGTCCGCCTGCGCTATCTCAAAACCGCAGCGAGCCTGTACACGTCCCCTCTGCTCACGTCTTCGGACGAGCCTTGGGTGATCGCGCAGCGCTACGACTTAGAAGAGCAGTATGTCCAGGCCGTCACCGAGATCGTCAGGCTGTCCAGCGAGGCCGGTGACCACCTGGAAGCGGCCCGGATCGGTCGCGGCGCCCTGGTGCGGCACCCTCTGCGTGAAGAGCTCCTCACGGAAGTCGTCCGGGCGCTCTCCAAAGCAGGTGAACGGTCTGAAGCGATCCTTTTGTTCGAGCAGTTCGAGATCCGGCTTTTCGACGAAATGGGCCTTCGTCCGTCGAACGAAGCCCTTAAGGCGCTCGAAGAGCCGGCTCAGGCTCCCCACACAAGGACTCCCGTTTCGTCCTATGCGACGGCCCAGGTCTTCGTCGCAGAGCCAAAGGGTGATGTCGCAAGGGTCAGGCCCGTCAACTCGCTTCCTGCCTTGATCGGGCGTGAACGCGAAGCAGCCGACATCCTGACTTGGCTGGAGTCGGCCCACGGGCCGTCTATCACGACCTTGACAGGGCTCGGTGGTGTCGGCAAGTCACGTCTAGCGCTCGAGGTCGCCGATGTTTGGGCCGAGCGGTCTGGCCAGCCCGTTTACTGGGCCTCGTTCGAAGACGCGTCACTCCACCAAGACGTCTGGGAGTACCTCTGGGAGAGAGTCCGGCCCGCCAACAAGAAAGAGGGAATGGCCAAAGCTGACGTTCTGGCCACACTTGCTGAAGAGCCGTGCTGCCTGATCCTCGACGCGTGCGAGCTTTCCGAAGGATCAGGGCAAGCGGTCTGGGAGATAACAGGAACCTGCTCGAACTGCAGGATCCTCGCCACCTCTCGGCGCCCGCTGGGCATCGAGGGCGAAGAGGTCTACCCGGTGGTCACCCTCGAACTGCCAGAGCCTGGAAAGAAAACAGACGTAGCGGCCGAATCGGCGAGCGTCAGACTCTTTGTGCAGGCCTGCAAGGCGACCGTACACGACTTCCATGTCACGTCTGGCAACGCAGCGTCTGTATTCGAACTGTGCCGCCGTCTTGACGGACTGCCGTTGGCCCTGAGGCTCGCAGCAGCCCGGATCGGGGCCATGCCGCCTTCGGCGATCTTGGCAAAGATCGACGAGAAGGGCCATTTCCTCACGAAGAAGGGCCCTCAGCTCTCCAACCGACACGCGTCCCTAGAAGCAACTCTGGAATGGAGCTTCGCCCAGCTATCCGAGCCGGCGCGCCACGCGGTATTGGTCTGGAGCGCGTTCGCAGGTGGGTTTGACGGTCTGGCCGCGGCGCGTGTCCTCGGCCAAGACGAGGCTTGGGAACTCCTCGAGGAGGCCGTTGACGCCAATCTAGTCTCTTTGGGTGGCCGCAATGGCGAGCGTTACTCCATGTTGGAGACAGTTCGCCTGTTCGCCATGGCCCTGGCGAGGGAACGGGGAAGTTGGAAGGCATCCTGCGAAGTCCACGCTCGATACTTCGCCGAATACGCCGAAAAAGTCAAGACGTACCCGCCGAACGAGCCCTGGAGCGAGCTGCGCGACTCCTTAGGGGAAGACATGCCGAACCTTCTGGCAGCAGCCTCAAGAGGGTTCAGCGGGGAAGTGCCGCTCGACTTCAGTCTCCGAGTCTTCGCTGGACTGAGGCCTATGTTTGAGCGACGGTCCCACCATCTTTCCTGGTCGGGTGTCGCTACCAAGGTGTCCGGTCTGGCTGATTCAGTGTCCGTTGAGTTGGCAGCCGAGTGCTATCGCGCCAAAGCTATCTTGGCCCTCAACGATGTGGACTCTCCCGCGATGCGGGAAGCCAGTAAGCGTCTCCTGGAGATGGGTGTCGCCAACAACATCGACGAGTGGCGGGTTTCCGCTCTGAACGGACTGGCGCTGGCCGATCGAATTGACGGCGAATTCGAGTCCGCAGAGCGCATGTTCCTCGATGCCCTGAACGCCGCCGAACGCTCTCGTTCCGAGACTCTCTATGCCCGCATCCAGTTCAATCTCGGATGCCTCTACGACGCTCAGGGCAGGATGGAAGATGCAGAAGACCGGTATGAACAGGTCGTTCGAGCGATCGGTGAAAGGGGTGAAAAGCGGTTGCTGGCTGCGGCGTTTGACTCGTTGGCGCGACTGGCCTGCGAGAAGCGGGACTACAGCCTCGCTCGACGTCTGTTCTCCAATGCGCTCGTGTTGCAAGAGCATCTGCTCGATTTCTACGGGGCGGCACTGACTCGGGCGAACATGGCCGGGCTGGCGATGGCGGAAGGAGATCCGGGTCAAGCCGTGAGCCACCTTCAAGCCGCCATCATCGTCAACGATGAAGCCCGCGACCTTCGCGAAAAGCGCTCGAACTTGGCTGCCCTCGCCTATGCCCAGGCGACGTTGGGTGAGTTCGAGGACGCCAGGGCCTCCATCGAAGAGTGCCGAAGGCTCCAGTTCGCCGTGAGCGTCCCCCTCCGGGGTGCCGAAGAAGAGAACTTGGCCAAGGCAGAAGCGGCTATCGCTGCAGCGACCGAGCAAGTGTCGCGCGGATACGTCGGCTGAAATGTCAACGGGGCCAGGCCCAAGGTTCCTGGCCCCGTTGGGAAGAAGACGCTCCTTAGAACGCCTTGGTGACTTTGTCCAAGCTGACGCCAAGGACGGATTTGGCAATCTGATCTAGCTTGTCGCGACTTCCTTTGAAATGGTAGGTCGAGTGAACGTGCGTCCACGAGTTGCCTGGTGAGAGGAACATCGCCGGAGACGAAGACTCGAGTTCGAAAAACGGTCCAAGCGGCTTGGCACCCGGCGCAGGCGGACCGTCGTTGTAAGCGTTGGTCACGTCTCCTCCGAACGGCTTCTCTTGGATCTCCCACATCGAGTTGACATAGTCGGTGACCCCCGGCTTGTAGGAGAAGGTTACGACCGTAAGGAGGTTCTGTGCCGCGTCGAAGCTGCCGACGGCCGCGACATTCCGGAACGGCTTCACGCGCGACGGCGGAACGCCGATCTTACTGCGGTATTTGCCGTCAGCTCGGAAGTACATCACGCCATCGCCTTGTTTGAGGCGTTCGGCAGGCACTTTGCCGAAGTAAGCGTCGTTCAAGATCGGGCCGGAAGCCGACTTGTTGAACGGCACAATGATCGTGGCCTTGTCGCCCGGTTTGTACATTCCCAGGATCCAGACCGACAAGGCACCCGTGTCGTGAGTCCAAGCCGCTCCACCTCGGTTCGTCACCTTGTTCACGGAACGGTAGGCAACCGTCTCAATGCCCGACATCGCCTTGAGCCCCAGGTCGGACAGAGCTTGCGACGAGCCGATCATCTCAATCGTGCGGTCGACGCCGACCTTGAATTCCGTACCCCAGTAGTTCGTCAGGTCCATGTCGTGGTGGAACTTGGCCATTGAGTCGTTGTGGGCGACCGTCTTCCAATGTTCGGAATCGAACGGAGGCGGTGTCTGCCAATGAGGCAGGTCGAAGGGGTCTCCACCCTTGAAGAAAACCGAGAACTGGCCGCCCTCGGGCCCGAGCCAAAAGCGATCTTCGCCACCGAAGACATTGATGTGTGGCACGATCTTGCCACTCTCGACGACCGCGTAGTTAATAAAGCCGTTTCCGTTCCCCTTGGCCGCATCACCCGTGCTTGTCATGACCCGGCCCTGGTACTGCGGCACCACGGCGACCGCTGCCTTTCCACTTTTCAAGACGATCGCGTCTGTGTGCTGCTTCAAAAACGCGACGTCATCGGCAAAGGTCTTTCCAGTGTCAACCACGTTGGCTCCAGCAGCGAGGGCGCTCAACGCCAATGTTGCGAATCCGATCATTCTGCATCCTCGTAGCGTTGCTGGTTTACCCTATCGATTCTGGATTCGGGACGACCTTCAGGAATCTTCTTGCAGGTGAACCTAGAGCCGTCAGACAGGTTCGGCGGTGTGGGGCACGAACTTACCGGGTTCATAGAGGCCAGCGGGCGAGCGCATGGCAATGGCCAGTCGGTTCCAGGCATTGATCGTCGCTATGGCATAGGTCAGGCTGACAACTTCCTCGTCGCTGAAGTGCTGGCGCACGGTTTCAAAGACGGCGTCACTGACATGGCCGGTCGTTACCAGGGTGACAGCTTCGGTCCAGGCGAATGCAGCACGCTCGCGGTCCGTGTAGTACGGGGCTTCTTCCCACGCGTCCAAGCCGTACAGTCGCTGCTCGGACTCGCCCTCGTGGCGGGCGTCTTTCCAGTGCATGTCGATACAGAAGGCGCAGCCGTTGATCTGCGAGGCCCGCATCTTGACCAGATGAAGCAGGGACCGCTCCAATCCACAGCTCCGGAGAAAGCGCTCAAGACCAGCCATGGCCTTGTAGCCTTCGGGGGCCAGCTCCAGGTAATTGAGTCTATGGTTCATGGAAAGTTGTGTCAGGTTACCTTTCCCTTCCGGCGCCTTCCGGTGTTGCCCAGACGTCCCCAAGCGTGGCCCGTCCGCTCCCCACTGAGCGACAGTCCCGAATCCCGTGTGCGCGCTTCGTCACACTCAGGACATGAGGGTTGGCATCGTCGGGTGCGGGGGCATGGGCGGAGTCCACGCGAACAAATACGCCTTGATGCCGGATGTCGAGTTGTCCGTTTTCGATGTGGACACCGCCAAGGCAGAGTCGTTTTGTGCCGCTCGGAACATCAAACGGGCCGACTCGCTGTCTGACCTTCTCAGAGACTGCGAGGCGGCTGACGTCTGTCTTCCGACCCCCGTGCACCGGGAGGTCGCGATCAAGTGTTTGCGTGCTGGCCGTCCCACGTTGGTCGAGAAGCCGATGGCGAGGTCAATGGCCGATTGCCAGGCCATGATTGCCGAATCCAAATCGAGCGGCAGTATGCTCGTTCCAGCCCACGTGGTCCGATTCTTCCCTGAGTTTCGTGCGGCTCACGATGTCATTGCCGCAGGCAAAATCGGTGTTCCTGCCTCCATTCGCCTCCGTCGGGGCGGAGGTGCGCCCAAGGCTGAATGGTTTTTGGACGTGGATCAGTCGGGCGGCATCCTGCTTGATTTGGCTGTGCACGAGTTCGACTGGTTGAACTGGACGCTCGGACGGCCAAAGCTGGTCACGTCCCGGTCGGTCAGGCTGGGAGATCGAGTGAAGGACGCCGATTTCAGAGGGGATTACGCGCTCACGACCATCAGCTACGACAATGGGTGCGTCGCCCATGTCGAGTCGACATGGATGGATCCAGCTGGTTTTAAAGTGACCATCGAAGCCTGTGGCAGCGGTGGCGCCGTCGAATACGATTCAAGCAGGAATCCCACGTTGAGGGTCGCTGGGGGCGCGACGGAGAACAACTACCTTCCGACGGACGACCCGTACTACAAGCAATTGAGGGCCTTTGTGGACGCTGCCACGGGCAAGACCGCGCCGGCCGTGACAGCCGAAGAAGGTCTGCTCGCCGTGCAAGTGGCCGAGGCAGCGGTCACGAGCGCACGGACGGGGAAGCCCATCGCTCTCTGACGGGCTAACGACCGTTCTTGGGCAGCTTGCAGGGCTTGCCTTGCATCGTCTTCCACTTCTCGATCTGTTGCGGCGTCAGGAGAGCCGTGATCGCGTCGATAGCCTGCTTGTCGTTAGCGTCGAGGGCCTTCTGCAAACCGTGCATGTTGCTCCGGGCGTTCATCATCAAGTCCATCGACTTCTTGTCGTGGTCGGTAGAGATCTCTCCGATCTTCGTCCGAACTTCTTGTGAAAGGCCCAGCGGGACAGCGGCTTCGTCTTCGCTCAGGGCGAAAAGGCCGTTGGCCTGATACCAGATCTCCTCAAGGCGACTCTTCTGGTCGTCCTGCAGAATCTGGACGGCCTTGGCGTCGATGCCCTTGGTCATGTAGTGCAGGTCTATCGAGCCAGCCATCGACATGGGGTCAGCCTGCACTTGTTTCATCAGCTCTTGAATCTGCTTGTCTTCGTCCTTAGTCAGTTTGATCTCTTTCTTGACCTCTGGAAGCTGAAGGAGCATCATCTTGCCTGTGATGCCGTAAGGGTTTTTGCCCTGGCCATGGCAAGCGACGACCACAGCCAAAGTCAGGGCAGACGTGATAGCCAGTTTCCGCATGTGCGCTATTGTAGGCCAACTCGTCAAAGATCAGGCATTTTTGCCGCGAGACTTGTCAGAAGTTCTGCCGCCCCGTTCTCGTACCAAGTCTTTGACTTTCGCGGTGCCGGGGAGTAGGTGGGGCCGATGTACGTCCTCAGTTCGTCTTCAGGGAGTGGGAACGACTTGGCGATGTTGGCGTAGACCTGGCGGATGCCAGGGTCCCCTAGGAACGTCCACCAGCCCATCAAGAAGGTTCCTGAGAGCTCATAGGGCCCATATCCTTTGTTAGATCCCAGTTCTGCGTTGGAGCCGTAGCGGTAAACCCCATTGTCTCCGCTCATGTAGTTTGTGGTGCGGTAGCCGGGGAACGCGCTGTCCGGCTTCTTGAGGACGACGTCCAGAAGCTGCTTGGCCAGTCCGTGGCGGACTTTGTCGTAGAACTTGTAGTCGCTGCTCCCTTCTGCGTAAGCGTTCCGCAAGGACGTCAGCAGGAGTCCCCAACGATGGAAGTGCGACGTGTCCATCGTGATGTCGTCGACTTTGTGAGCGATCATCCCTGGCGTGATCTCAGGATTGCCTGCGTATTGCTGATCCGGGTGGTCGGCCCACTTGCCCACGTCGAGAAGCCATCCCCCGTCAGAGGTGAACGTACCTCGTTCACGGTAGACCGACGTGGCGTTGTTGACGATGTCTTGGAGGACCTCGTGCTGTGGGTTCTTCTCGCCAGTCTTCTTTTCAACGTACAAGAGGTCGGCCGCGCCTGAGAACTCGAAGGCGTCTTCGTCGGTGATCGCGTTGTAGTACGATTTCGGCGGGTTGACCATCGTCATCTTGTATTGAAGACGTGCCTTCAAACCCGTGAACGGAGCATGGCCGAAAGCAATCGCGGACTGATGAAGCCAGCGGTCGACAAACTCGTCGGTCACGTAGTCCCTGAGCTTCGTGTTAATGTCGCTCTCTCGTCCCGTATCGGCGCTCAGAGCCAGGAACCTCGTGGCCGTGTACAGGTACTGCAGGCGTGACAAGGGGTTGGGGCAGAGGCTGCTCCGTGGAGCTTGGATCAACCGGCGGTAGTGGGCTTCAAACTGGGCTTGCCAGTCTTTCTGGCCCATCAAGAACGCGGCATGGAGCGGAACCATGAAGAAGTGCCCGTGCTCGTAAGCGAGGGCATTGGTCGCCCACGAGTCTCTCGTCAGGTAGGCACCGATCGTCTTCTTGAACAGATCGTTCTCGTGGTCGGTGACCGTTGGAGTCTGCGCGACAGGTGCCACAAGGGCCAGCGTCAAGGCGGCGAACCAGGCCATGTATGAATTGACGGGCGATCGATGGGTTCGGTGCCCGCCATCGGGTCCTTCTCAGTAATCTTTTACGTTGATGCCGCGGTTGGCCAGCGCTTTGAGGAACCGCCCGGCATCGACGGCTTGTTCACAAGCCCAACACCCTGGCTTCACCCGACCGTTTGCGACCTCGTGAGCTGCGATCGCCGTCGAGAACCCCGTCGTCCTTTGCATCGCAGTGAAGCCCGTCAAGGGGTCGCTCCAGTCAACGAGATCCATCGTCGCGTCGCCGTTGTCCCCTTCGACGACGACACGGGTCACGACAACGTCCTTGCTCTCCGGGTCGACCATGTGCAACGCCATCAGCGCCAGCGTGAGGTCGCGAGGGACACACCCTTCCACGGGTTGCTCCGACCAGAAGCCTCCGTCGCGCAAGGTCTTCATTGCTTGCCAGTGACCAGGGTGCCGCAACGTCTTGTACTCGTAGTCCCGCAGACGACCCTTGAGGTGGTAGGGTGCCGTGCCCGTGCCACCTGAGGTCGTGACCGCCTCAAGCTTGCCGAAGCCTTCGAACTCGATGGTCTCGAACCCTTCGAGAGGTTGGCTCCACACGATCTCGCCGTTGCGAAGCGAGTCGACTTCGTCCACGTACTCTCCCAACAGGCTCTCGACGCTGAACATCACCTTGTGGAAGAACGGCGCCCCCGCCGTCTCAGGCAGGCCGCCGCAATACAGGCGGACGCGAGTCGCGCGAGGAGCACTCGCCAAGAGGGCCATAGCCATGACGTTGACCGTGCCGGGTGCGATGCCGCAGTCGGTCAGGATACAGACTCCTTTTTGGGCCGCTTCCTCGGTGCGGGCGTGGACTTCGAGAGCGTCGGGGGCATCGAGGCCCATGTCCACGACGTGACAACCGACGTCGATCCCTGCGTGACTGATGTTCGGATTGAGCCGGTAGGGCGCCGCCGCAATGGCCAGGTCAAAGCCAGCGAGCAGTCCGCGGAGGGACTCGCGATCGGAAGCGTCGGCCGTGCCGCAGGTCACAGCGCCATGCCCGAGCAGGAAGTTCACCTTGCTGCACGCGGCGCTGGCTGCGTCCAAGTCGGCATCGGCCAGGACAATTTGGCTGAACGAGCCGAACTTGGCCAGGTCGAACGCGGCCGCTGGCCCCTGCCGTCCCGCCCCGATCACGATGCAGCGCATAGAAGGGGGAGTTTACTTGTGCGGCCCGTCCCCGTCCCCCAAACCCTAGTCCCCCTTCTTCCACACCCGCACCCAGTCCACCTCCATGCTGTCAGGAAGGGTCGCCTTCAGAATGTCGTCCGCCCACTTGCCGACCTCCAGGCTGAGTATCAAGTGCTCGGGCTGGTGGCTGACCGGCGCGCCGTCGGCCGTTCGCCAGTCCCAAGTCTCCTTGCCATCCACAAAGAAACGGTAACCCTCCGGCTGCACCTCGCAGCCAAAGGTGTGCCAGCCTTCGTCCAC
>JAKOXK010000009.1 GCA_029781035.1 Armatimonadota bacterium | reverse complement strand
GGCACAGCCTGGATGTGAGTGGCCTCCCTCGCGACGCGCAGCGCGTGCACGACCCGGGGCGTCTGGTTGTCTACCTCCATCCTGTACACGACTCCAGGCGCAATGAGTTTCTCCCAGATTTGGGCAGGGCACGTGACGGGCAGAAATAGGAACAAGAGGAGGCTTAGGCGCATGGACTCTCCAACAAGGTCAGTCTACCGGCGTCGGCGTCGAGCCGCGCCCTCACTCCCAGTGGGATGCTCAGCATGTTCTTCATGTGCCCAATGGGGTAGTTCACGATAGTAGGGACGTTGAGGTTGCCGAGACGGTCTTCGACGATTCGCCGCCAGGGCCAAGCGCCGATCTTCGGATCGCACCGTTCATCCGTGCCCGTCATCTCTCCCACGACGATTCCCGCCGCAGACTCTAGGGCCCCGGACCTTAGGAGGTGCGTCAGGAGGGCGTCCACGCGGTGCGGGTTCTCGTCCACATCCTCGATCATAACGATCCTGCCGGCACACTCAAGGGTATCCGGGGTCGCGAGACTGTCCGTCAGCAGGCAAAGGCAGCCGCCCGTCAGCACCCCTTCGGCTACGCCTCCGCGAAGGGTCACCCCGGCAGGCGAATCGACTTTCAGCGAGTCTTGGCCCGAAAGGAGGGCCAGGAACGAGTCGATCACCCAGGGCTCACGATCGACTGAGAAAGTCAGCAACATCGGCGCGTGAAAGGTGGCCAAACCTCTTCGGTTCAGGGCCAAGTGCAGGGTCGTGACATCACTGAATCCAATAAACGGCTTTCCCGATGCAGCCATCTGGTCCATGTCCAGGTACGGAAGGAGCCGGGCACAACCGTAGCCTCCGCGCGAACAGACAACCCCGGCGATTTCGTCGTCTTCGAAAGCTCGCTGAAGGTCGCTTGACCTCTGAGCGTCTGTTCCAGCCAGGTAGCCGTCTTTGGCGAAGACATTTTCCGCCAGTGAGACGCGGTAGCCCTGTCCCTCCAAGAGCCGTATTCCGCGCTCGATGGACTCTGGCGAAGTCGGTGAGGCCGGGGACACGACTCTGAGTTCGTCTCCAGGCCTTAGGGGTCGGGGTTTTGTCATATTCGGAGGACGCTGATGGGACGGATCGAACCCCGAGAACGATTCCGGGCCCAACGATCGTCAGGCCCGGAACGGGAACAGCTCAGAACAGTGAGGCTAGCTGCTCGGAGCGATCACGACACGGCGGTCGGGCTCTTCGCCTTCGCTGTAAGTCGTGACGCCATCGTAGTCCGCCAGAGCCTGGTGGATGACCCGCCTTTCAAAGGCGGGCAAGGCATCGAGTACAGCTTCCTCGCCCCTCTTCTTGACTTCGGCAGCGATGTCCAGGGCTTGTTTCTCCAGAACTTCCTGGCGTCGTCTGCGGTATTCGTCGCCATCGACCACGACGCGGACGCCATTGTCCAGCTGCCGCGAAACGATCACGTTCATCAAGTACTGCAGGGCATTGAGAACCTCTCCTCGGCGACCGACCAGATAGCTGACGTCTCGTCCGCCCAAGGCGACGTTGACGTACTTCCCGGTCAGTTCCGAGACTTTGACGGAGACTTGGAGACCCGAGCCGTCGAGCATCGCTTGCAGCAGTCCAACGATCTTTTCGCCATCGGCCTCGGAAGCGACGGCATCACTGGCTTCGTCGTCGCCATTCTCTGACTTGACTTCGACCACGGCTTCCTGGGGTGCTTTTTCGGCTTCCTTTGTGGCCTTTTTGGTACGAGGCTTCTTCGTCGGCTCGGCCGGGCCGGCCTTGATCTCAGCCTTGACACGGACTTGCCCCTTGCCGAATAGCCCCTTGCTTTCGTCGATGACGGTGACGACGACCTGATCCCGACCCACACCCAACTGGGCCGCAGCTTGGACTGTTGCCTCTTCCAAGCTCGCGGCGGCGATTTCGATGGCTTCCATTTGTTTCTCGCTCATGCCCTAAGGCAAATCGTTATTTTTTCTTCTTCGAACGTGGCGATCCGGTCTTCCCAAAGAAGTCCGGATCCACCGTGTACTTCCCGTTGGGCAGGCCCTTCTGGGAGCCCGGATCGGAGAGGTTCTGGCTCTTGTTCTGTTCCTGTTGCTCGGCCATGGCCTGAAGGCGCTCGAAGAAGCCCGGCTTGGGCCTGGCCCCACCCTTCACGGTCTGGACTTTCTCAAGCGGCGGGGCCGGCAGCTTGTACGCCCACACGGCTTGGGCCGTGGCGAGGATGTTCGCGAACACCCAGTAAAGCGTGAAGGCGGCCGGAAGTTGGTACCCGAACAGCATGAAGAAGGTGAACATGACAGACATGCCGATGCCCATCAGTCTTTGAGTCCGTACCTGTGCAGGATCGCTGATCGGCATCATCAGCTGGCTCACGATCATGGAGACCCCGTAGATGATGACAAGGAGTTGATCCAACTGGCCCAGGTTGGGCGCCAGGTTCAAGCCAAGGAACTTGGTGGCGCCAGGGTGGATCCATAGGAAGGTTCCCCGAGCGAACTCGAACCGGTACAGGAGCATGCATTGGTAGACCAGATAGAAGAACGGCATCTGGATGAACGCAGAGCCGCACCCCGCCAACGGGTTGATACCGTACTCCTTGTACAGCGCCATCGATTCCTGACTGGCTTGCCCTTGCTTCTCCGGTGGAATCTTGCCAGTCCGCTTGTCTTTGAACTTCTCCTGGATTTCCTTGACATAAGGTTGGAGCTGCATCATTTGCCGCCCAAACCGGTACTGCTTCATTGACCACGGAAACACCGCCACGCGCACGATGAGTGCCAACAAGAAGGGCGTGAACCAGTAGCTGAACCCAGGAACCGCACCCGTGAGGTGAACCAGGAAGTCGATCATCGGATAGCCTGGGAATAGGCCCCAGGCCAACTCGGTCTTGTTCCGCTCGCTGAGCTTGGCCGTCAGGTCGTCGAACAACTGACCGGGCGTCGTCTCGCTTGCGGTGAAGTTCGCGTCAGGAGTCACCGAGACTTCCATCTGCCAGACCGGATCGTTGTGATAGCGGTCAAACTTCTGTTGCAACAGCATCCAGGCGTCGTTCAGTTTTTTGTGAACCAAGGCTGACTGGCTAGGGTTCTTCATCCGCGAAAGGGCGCCGCGGAACTTTGCTTGAGCGACCAAGACAGTCGCCTCGAATTCGCGCTTGTCAACTTCCTGTTGGCTCCACTTCTGTTTCTTCTGTTCGTCTTGGAGCTTGTTGATGTACTGCGGCAAGAGCTGGGCCGCGTCGACGTCACGGTCGTCGACATTGGCTTGCTTGATCAGTTTGAGAAGGTCGTCGGGTTTGCGGTTGTCGGCCGGTGGGCGCTGAAAGAGGAGTTGGGCCCCAAGGAAGACCGTTGCCATCAAGAGCAAGGTCGTCATGAAGTTCCCACGCGACTGTTGTTGCGGCTGGCTCATCGCTCACTCCCTACGGGACGGGGTCGTCTCCTCCGGGGTGGAACGGGTTGCACCGAAGAATCCGTAGCAGACCCATCCACGAGCCCTTGAAGAGCCCGTACTTCTCGATCGCTTGAAGCGTGTAATTCGAACATGACGGTGTAAATCGGCAGGTGGGAGGCATCCACTTCGTCGACCGTTGGTACAACCTGATCAAGAAGACACCGAGCCGTCGGCCCATCGCCTCCTGGTTTCCTCCAACAATCGCCTCAATTCCTCGTGCATTTCCTCGAATCCGGCCTTCTGGACGCTCTCCTTGACCAAGACGGCAACGTCGAGTCCTACGTCCTGCAGTCCCAAGGCGTTGTAAGCCTCCCGGGCCCTGCGTTTTTGCCTGTTCCGCCTGGCGTGGCAACCGATCGCTCGCGTCGTTGCAAAACCGACCGACCCAGCACCTGGCAACGAATAGACCCTGAACAACTTGCCGTTGACTCGTTGGCCATCGGCAAAAAGCTTGTCAAACCGTCCCTTGTCCGGGCCCTTTATGCGGCAAGGCGTTTGCGCCCCCTGGAGCGCCGCCGCTTGAGCACGTTCTGACCGTCAGTCGTCCGCATGCGGATGCGGAAGCCGTGGGTCTTCGAACGCTTCCGGTTGTTGGGCTGGAAAGTCCGCTTCATGTCACTGGTCCTTGCAAAGAATCTGAGGGCGGAGGATACCACGGAGAACCACGGCAGCGGGGGGACGACAGCCGCGCGGCGGGACTGACGTCCGCTTGGCCTTGCTCTTCAAGCCAACTGCCGAGGGTCTGCCAAACGGCCGCTGACGGCGGTCGCCACTGCCGTCAACGGGGAAACCAGGTGGGTCCTCGATCCTGGGCCCTGTCGGCCCTCGTACGGCCGGTTGCTCGTGGAAGCGCACCGCGCGCCGGGCCTCACGATGTCGCCGTTCATGCCCAGACACATGGAGCAGCCAGACCAGTGCCACTCGAACCCAGCCGATCGGAAAATCACGTCCAACCCTTCTCGGTCGGCTTGGGCCCTGACTGCCGCACTGCCCGGCACAACCATCGCCCGGACACCGGGAGCGACCTTGCGACCCTTGACCAGCTCGGCGGCTTCTCGCAAGTCCTCGATCCGACCGTTCGTGCAAGAGCCGATGAACACCGTGTCGACCGTCAGTTCGGACATAGCGGTTCCTGGTTTGACTCCCATGTACTTCTGAGCCCTCTCCTCACCCTGGTCGCGCGGTTCAGGAACTGCGCCGTCGATGTCCGCAGTCATCGCGGGGTTGGTCCCCCAGCTCACCTGCGGTTTGAGCCCGGTCGCATCGAGCTTCTCGGCGCGGTCGAATTGGGCCCCCGAGTCCGAAGCGAGCGAACTCGCGTATTCGACGAGTTGGTCAAACTGGCTTCCACGGGGAGCGAACATGCGGTCTCCTTCGGCGACGAACTCCAGCGTGACCTCGTCCGGAGCGATCATGCCAGCCCTTGCCCCCATTTCGATGCTCATGTTGCACACAGTCATCCGTCCGGACATCCTCAGCGCTGTAACAGTCGAGCCTCTGTACTCGACGACGTGACCGTTGGCCCCGCCTGCTCCCAGTCGCCTGATGATCCCCAGGATGAGATCCTTGGCCGTGACACGGTCGGCAAGAGCCCCTTCGATTGCCACTGAAAGCGTCTTGGGCTTGGACGCCTGGCGCAGAGTCTGCGTCGCAAGGACGTGCTCAACCTCCGACGTGCCGATACCAAACGCGAGGGCGCCGAAGGCGCCATGGGTCGAGGTGTGGCTATCGCCACAAACGATGGTCAAGCCGGGCAGGGTCAGACCCAACTGGGGGCCAATGACGTGCACAATGCCCTGCTTCACATCGTTGTAACCGAAGACGGGCACTCCAAACTCGTTGCAGTTCCGGCTCAGCATGGCGACTTGCTGCCCACTCATGGTCGTCGAGTCAATTGGACGGCCGTCGGTCGGAACATTGTGGTCAGCGGTCGCAAACGTGAGGTCGGGCCTCCGAACCGTCCGACCAGACTGCCGCAGACCGTCGAACGCCTGTGGCGACGTCACTTCGTGAACCAGGTGACGGTCGATGTACAGGATCGCTCCACCCCCCGGAAGCTCCTCGACCACGTGTGCGTCCCAGACTTTCTCGAAGAGCGTCTTTGGCATCCGGGTCTATTTTGCTCTGAGGCTGGAGCCGGTTTCGACCTATAGGTCTTATACGACCTCTGTTTGCCTCGCGCTCGCGGGGCCGGTACAATAGGAGGTCCGGTCTGGGGAGTTGCCCGAGTGGCCAATGGGAACAGACTGTAAATCTGTCGGCGAACGCCTTCGGAGGTTCGAATCCTCCACTCCCCACCAGCCGATTTGGAAAAGCTGATGGTGTGCCGCTTCACGGGGAGCAGCCACCCATGAGGGCCTTTGTAGCTCAGCGGTAGAGCATCCCCTTGGTAAGGGGAAGGTCACGAGTTCGATTCTCGTCAAAGGCTCCAGTTCCTAGCCAGGATCTGGATCCCGATCAGCAGGCTTCACCATTTGGCGTTGTCCGTCAACCCCGGCCAGTCTTCAGTCCGAAATGGCGAGGCAGGCAATCCCGCGCCGTTGAATAGGTTCGGCTGCGGGGCCGAAGACCAGCCCATCCGGCACGCGACCGGCTCTTTGACGTCATCAGACCAGACTACAACCGCATCGCCTTGGACTTCGGCTTGAGCAGGGTGGTAGACCCGGTCGCCACCGGCGATCTCGAACTCGCGCAACGCCCCGCCGACCGACCGGAGGCCACGGGCGTGGTCAAACGAGACAATCAACTTGTTGTTCCCGACTTTCACCGACTTGTACAAGGGCCCGCTGAACTCGAACCCCGTCTGCCGGTAAGTGTTGGCCAAAGCCCAGAGCGCCAACCGGTGGGCAGGAGTCCGCTTGTCCCTCGGGTGGATGTCGTCCAGATTCTCGACAGCGTCCGTGATGACCGCCACTCCCGTGTCCTTGAGCCTCAGGGCGAAGTTTTGGGCCTCGCGTAATTCCGCGGCCGCCGCTGAGCCGTAACCTCTGAACGGAGCAATCTGAACGAAGTAAAAGGGGAAAGCACTTCCCCACGCCCTCCTCCAGTCTTGAACCATCGCGGGGAAGAGCGCTCGGTACTGGTGCGCCCGCGAAACATTGGACTCTCCTTGGTACCAGACGGCGCCCTTGACGGCGTACTTGACCAAGGGGTTGATCATGCCGTTGAAGAGCAGACTCGCGTGGGGAGTCGTGTCACTGGGAGCAGGGGATAGGTCAGACATAGCCACTCCTCGACAGAACTTCCAGTCTTTGACCGGGATCGTGACTCCGCCGGCGGCTTCGATTTGCGGGACGAAGTTCGTCCAACCACCTTCTCCGGCTGTGTCGGTCACCCGCACGGCGATCACGTTTTTCCCTGAGTGAAGTGTCCCGGCGGGCAGATCGTAAGTTCGATCGATGTTCCAGCCTTCGGTCGCCCCAATTGGCTTTCCGTTGCACCATGTCTCGTCGTTGTCGTCGATCGTCCCCAGGTGAATGCGGTAGGAGACTGCCGAATCGAAATGGCTCAGTTCGACTGCGGCCCGGAACCAGGCTGTTCCGTCAAAGTCTCGGAGCGAAGTCTGGCTCCACGGTTTGAGGGGCGACATCGACTCCCAGCCAGAATCGTCGAATCCCTCCTGGTTCCACTTGTCCCAACCTGGGTCAGCCTTCTGGCACTTGGACACCCACGCCTGATACAGCTTCTTGTACTCCGCCTCGCTCTTGGCCGCTGTTTCGAGCCGTTCGCGGAACGCAGGCATCCGCATCAAACCCGGGGTGCTGGTCCAGAGTTCAGCTTCCGTCCCACCCCAGGTCGCGTCGATCAGCCCAATCGGGATTCCCAACTTGGCATTCAGTTCTTTGCCAAAGAGGTAACCGACCGCGGAGAAACTCGCCACAGATTTGGGACCGCACACCTGCCATTTGCCGTCGCAGTCAGGGCGCGGCTGGTCCGCCATCGCTTTCGTCACATGGAACAGCCGGACCGACTCGTTGGAAGATCCCGCGACGTCCTCCTGGGCATGGTCGGACGCGCCTAAGGTGAACTCCATGTTCGACTGTCCCGAGCAAACCCAAACATCACCGAGCATCACGTCTTGAAACGTGACGGCTGTATCGGAGCTGACAGTCAGCCGGTAGGGCCCACCTGCCTTTGCTGTCTTCAGCGACACATGCCAGGTGCCGTCCGGCTCTACCTTCGTCTCAGTGAGTCCTGGAGTCCAACCAGCGGTGACGCGGACGGGTTCGCCCGGCTTGCCCCAGCCCCAGACGTTGACGTCAGCTTCTCTCTGGAGGACCATGTGGTCGCAGAACAAGGACGGCAGTCTCAAGGAGGATGACTGGAGCAAGGCCAAGGCCGTGATGAACATGACCGCAGTTTAGCTGGGCTCGGCCGAACACACGAGCCCTCCGATTTGAAAGACTTCGCTGATCCGGAAAGCTAATGTGACCGATGTCACTGATTGTCAGGGATCATCGCCTGCTGCTGGAGTATCTATTAGAAGTACAGGGGCCAGCGTGCCCCGGAGGCAGATTGTGACGAATCGATTCTGGTTAACGGTCCTATCCCTGGTGTTCGGCGTGGCTTTGCTCTGTGGTTGCGGAGGGTCATCGAGTGGCGGAAGTGGTGGAGGAGGGATTGGCTCTGGATTGGTGGCTGTCTTTGCGACGGACAGTATGGACTCTAACGACCACGTGTGGGTGACGATCAACAAGATCGAAGTCAACTCGTCAGGTGGCTCGCAGACCGTCTTCGACGACGCGAACGGCGTGGTCGTGGACCTGAAGTCTCTGCGCGATCCGCAGGGCAACAAATTCCAGTTCCTCTCGCTTGGCAGCGTGACCGGCGGACCGTTCCAGTCGGCAACGGTGACGATGGCCAAGAAGCTGACGGTATTCGCGGCCGGCAGCCAGACAGGCACAGACGAGGTCTTCGCTGACCAGTTCGACGACGGGGCAGGCAACTCACGAGTCACGTTCGACCTCGAACGGGCCAAGAACTTCGGCAAGGGAGACGCGACCCTGGTCATCGACTTTGACCTTCAGAACTGGAACTCCGTGTCCGGCGTCGTGACGCCAATCCTCAAAGAGAACGACGGGAATGGGCTTGGTGACGACAACCGGAACGTCGAAAACGAATACGAAGGCCGGGTCAGTGGCCTAACAGGGACGGCTCCCAACCAAGAGTTCGACCTGACCCGGGACCGGAACCATTCCTTCCACATCGTCACCAATGCAGACACCGTGGTCTACAACTCGGATCAGTCCGCCAGCCCTGAATTGGCGAACGGCGAGCGCGTCCATGTGCGTGGCATCTTCTCGATCGGCCAGGCGTCTTTGACGGCTACGGCCGTAAAGATCCAAAAGCTGGGAAACGTCAACGAGGTCGAAGCGCGTGGAACCCCCAGTGCAGCGGAATCGTCAACTGGAACCTTTGTCATCACCATCGACCAGGTGTGCGGGTTCCAACCGGGAGACACGACGGTCAAAGTACAGACCGACGGGAGCACCGTGTTCCGGTCGGGTCGAGGAGTCAAGATGACCAAGGACGAGTTCTTCGCGGCGTTGGCAACGGCGTCGCAAGTTCAGGCAGAAGGGTCGTACGATGCCGGCTCCAACACAATTTCGGCCAAGCGGTGCAAGATCGCCGACCAAGATCATGGCGACGGTCGACAAGTCGAAGCGCACGGTACGACGTCTAGCCTCGACGGTAATGCAGGAACCTTCACCCTGACCCTCATTGATTGGGACGGCTTCAATGGAGGGGCCGGGATGACGCTCCAGGTTGGAACGGCTCCGGACACCAAATACGTGGATCAGAACGGGCACAAGTGCGACCGGGCCACGTTCTTCTCGCAGATAACGTCCACCGGCCACGCCGAGGTCCATGGCGTACTCAATAACGGCTCGCTGGCAGCCAGCGAATGCAGAGTCACAGCGGACTGACGGCCTTCGAGAGCGGGTCTCCAGGAGAAGGGTGTTCCCCCTCTCCTGGAGACTTTCGTCCACAATTCACAGCGTGAACCCTTACCTGTTCTCCGCCCTCGAACAGACTCCCGAACTGACGACGGCACTCTTTGGCCGGATTCCGGCGGAATCCTGGGACCGGCCAACCCACCAAGACCGGTTTACACCACGAGAGGTCGTCGCTCATTTGGCCGATTGGGAACCGATCCTCCTCGATCGCGTCCGACTCTGCGTCGAGAGCCCAGGTGCGACGATCATCCCCTATGACGAGGTGCAAATGGCGCTCGAACACGATTACGCCTCAAAGGATCCCCAGGCGGAGATGGAGCGCTTCGTCAAGGCTCGCGCCGAAACAATCCTGTACCTCAAGAGCCTTCGGGGATCAGACTGGGCGTTGTCCGGCCAGCATCCCGAAAGGGGGATCTTGAGCGTGAGCGACCTTGCCAACATGCTCGTCTGCCATGACGTTTACCACCTCCATCAACTCTCAGGGGCCGCGCCTACCCCGTAATGGGGAGCCGTCGGTCGCCCGCAGGAGGCGCCCACACAAGTAGAATCACGTCATGGATGCCGCATTGACGAAAATTCCCATCCTTGACACCCGGCCCGAGACGGAGTCGATCTGGCCGGAGCTGATGCAATCGGTCGAGGAGGTGTTCAAATCCGGGCAGTTCATCATGGGTCCCAACGTGACCTCGTTTGAGAACGAGGTCGCCACATACCTCGGAGTCAAACACGCCTTGGGTGTCAACAGTGGCACCGACGCCCTGATTCTCGGTGTCCATGCCCTCGGTCTCAAGCCCGGCGACGAGGTCATCACCACGCCGTTCACGTTCTTCGCGACGAGCGAGTGCGTCTCGCACTTCATGGCCAAGCCGGTGTTCGTCGACATCGATCCGAACACTTTCAACTTCCGTGTCCAGGACTTGGAGTCAGCCATCACTGAGAAGACCCGTGGGATCATCCCCGTCCACTTGTTTGGCCAGCCCGTGGACATGGATCCCGTGATGGACGTGGCTGAGCGGCACGGCCTCTGGGTGCTCGAGGACGTCGCACAGGCTTTTGGCGCGGAATACAAGACTCGAAAAACCGGCACCATCGGCCACGCAGGGGCTTTCAGCTTCTTTCCGACCAAGAACCTCGGCGCCTTCGGCGATGGAGGCCTGTTCGTGACGAACGACGATGCCGCCGCCGACATGGTCAGGATCATGCGGGTGCACGGCGCGCGGAAGAAGTACAACAACGAGATGGTCGGCGTCAACTCACGATTGGACGCGCTGCAAGCCGCCGTCCTTCGCTGCAAGCTGCCGCACATCGACGACTGGAACCAGGGGCGCCGGCAAGCGGCACGCCGCTACACCGAAGCCCTCAAGGACGTCCAAGGCGTTGTGACGCCGGTCGAAGAGACCTTTGGCAAACACGTGTTCCACCAATACACGGTCCGCATTACGGGAGGACGTCGTGACGAGATCCAGGCCAAGTTGGCCGAGGCTGGGGTTAGCACAATGGTCTACTATGAGAAACCGTTGCACAGACTCCCGGTCTACGCTGGCTTGGATGTCTCGATGCCGGTCTCGGAGTTGTGTGCCACCGAGGTTCTTTCGTTGCCCATTTGGCCCAAGATCACCCCGGAGACCCAAGACCGAGTCCTGGAAGCCCTGAAAGAGGCCCTGGCCTAGTTGGAGTCGTTGGGCACCAGCCAGTCGTGTTCTGAACTGCTTTGCCAGGCCCGCGGGACTCTCTCGCGGGCCATGCAGTTCGCCAAGGGAATTGGGATAGAAACCTACGACCCCTATGACACAAAAGGCTGCCCGCTCGTCATCTGGACGTACGCGCGCCAGTCTCTTCTGCGAAAGTCGGTCAGAGTGGCTCTTTACGGAGCTGAACTCTTCGCCCCCATCTTCGTCCGCAGACTTCTGCGCCTGCCGAAGTCTGTGGTACCTGGAGCCGTCGCCAGGATGGCTCAGGCCCACCTTTTGGTTTATCGACTGGATGGAGACGATCGCAACATCACTTCTGCAGAGAAGCTGCTTCGGTGGCTTCTCGACCATCCGGGAGCGGCCCCGAAAGGTGCCGGATGGGGACTGCCGTTCGACTGGCAGACCCCATTTGGAACCGTGCCGATGGGTACAGCAGTCGCTCACACCACTCAAGGCTGCGGCCAGGCCTTCCTGGACTATCATGAAGCCACGGGCCAAAGTTGGGCGAAAGGGGTTGCCGAAGAGTGCTGCGACTTCCTGACCCTCGCACTCAACCAAACAGTTGGAGAGGACGGATCCATTGCTCTTTCGTACACCCCACTCGACTCCAGTCAAGTCGTGAACACAAACGCGGAATCGGCCGCGTTTCTCGCCCGGTGTGGCCGCCCTGCCGATGCACACACGGTCGAGAAGATCGTCCGGTTTGTCGTGAATTCACAGAGCGCGGACGGCAGTTGGGAATACAGTGCCGACTCGCCCCGAGACTTGTCAACAGTCGATCACTATCACACGGGGATGGTGCTCGATGCGCTCCTGCAACTGGCTCCCTTCGCAGGCACTTTGGACGCTTTGAGACGGGGATTGGACTTCCACCTGACCCATCACTTTGGGGATGACGGGGCTCCGAAGATGAGGCCTTGCTCCCTCTATCCCATCGACGGCTACAGCGCCGGAGAGAGTTTGATGGTGCTCAGTCAAGCTTGCTGTAGCCCGTTTCTCGATGTTTCTCAGCGAGACCGCGCGAGAGCTGCTCTCAACCTTTTGGTTTGTTACGTCATCCGCCACATGGCCTATCCCGACGGTGGTTTTATCTACCGGAAGTCCAAGTGGGCCACGATGCGGCTCGACTCGCTTCGGTGGGCCCAGGCCATCCTGTGCCACGGTCTCGCTGCCTACTGCCTCCAAGGGACGGCCGAAGGGGAGCGGCTAGAATCTTCGCAACTTGTCGAGCGCGACTGACCGCCTCAAGCGACTGTTCCGACCCGGATCTATCGTCCGGGCGACCGCCGTTTTAGCGGGTGGAACGGCAGCTGGCCAAGCCATTGTCGCACTTGCCGGCCCCATCATCTCGCGGCTTTACTCGCTCTCCGATTGGGGGGTGATGGGTACGTTTGCGACGATCTTCTCAACTCTGAGTCCTCTGGTCTGTCTCCGGTATGAACTCTCGTTGTCCCTCCCCGAGCAGGAGCGTCGAGCGAACGGTCTGCTCGTCGTTTCGTTGGCCTGCAGCGTGCTTGTTGCTTTGGCCACGTTGGTCGCGTTCGTCTTGGGAGGGCACTGGCTCGCCCAGACCATGCACGCGCCGACCCTCGACAAGTTCCTGTGGATCATGCCCGTCAGCCTGCTGGGTACGGGGATCTACACGGCGTTCAGCTATTGGGCCATCCGCCACCGCGAGTTCTCGCTGGTCGCCAAGACGAAGCTGATCCAAGGATCCGCTCAAGCGGCTTGCCAAGTCGGATTAGGGTTCCTCCGATGGGGCACGGTCGGGCTCGTTACTGGCGACGTGTTGGGGAGGGTCGGCGGGGCGAGCAACATCGGCTTTCTCGCTTGGAGGCGCTCGAAGGAGCATGGGTTC
>JAKOXK010000033.1 GCA_029781035.1 Armatimonadota bacterium | reverse complement strand
AAGGGTACGCACCGGCTGCTCCGGGTCTTTGAGAGGCTGAAACACCCGATGAAGCGACTGACTCTGGTGGGCAACATCCAGACGGAGCTGCACTCGATGATCCGTGAGTATGCGAGCCGGTTGCCCATCTCGGTGCTGGGTCATATCCCTCAGGCCGAGCTCAAGGGTTACATGAGTCGGTGCCACGTGTTCGTCTTACCGAGCATCGAGGACGGTTATGGGCTGGTCATGAGCCAAGCCATGGCTTGCGGAGCTCCGGTGGTTGCCTCGCAACACACGGGAGCGGAGATGCTCTTGACCGAAGGAAAGGACGGATTCATCTTCCCAGCGGGGGACGACGATGCCTTATTGGACTGCCTTCAGAGGCTAGCGGACAACCCCGACATGCGGTCCCGCATGTCACAAGAGGCCCTGAAATCGGCCCAAGCCTTGGGCGGATGGTCGATCTATGCCGACAATATCGTATCGATGTTCGACGAACTGCGCGGCTGACCCTGTCTGCCGTGTTCCGCGTCCAAAAGTGTAGAATGTTCGTTGTAGGGTATTCAGGATGATCCCACTCGCCCTGGAAGGCGGCCAAAAGCGCGGGTTGAAAGTCACGTTGGCTGACTTGCTCGTAGGGCTTTTCGTCGTTAGCCTTTTCTCGGCGCAAGTGGTGACAGGTACTCCGGCTGGCTTTGCCGCCATGGTTTCCTTGTTCATCGCACTGGGGACAGCGACGATCAAGGTGTTGGGAGGCCCGTTCACCCTTCAGGGCGCGAGCGTTCTGGCGCTCATGTTGCAGCACGTCATTGTCTCCCAGATCGCCAAAGTCATCTTTCTGCAAAGTGCAACCGACCGGTTGCTCGTCCCCTACACGACCATCTCGGTCTACGTCTTGGCCATGGTGGGGATCCTCCTCGCGGCGGTCATCTATCGGACCGGGCGGATCGACAAGATCAAGCCCCTCTTCTTGCCCGAATTCGACACCCGTAGGCTCGCCTTTTTCGCGGTCACGCTCTCTATATTCTCAGTGATCCGCTACTTCCTCATCCAGCGGTTTGGCGTCGCCACGGTAGGTGGCGTCTACGTCGGCGGATGGGTCGGCCCCTTGAGGCAGTTTGGCTTCCTTTCGAATCTGGCCGTAGCGGCAGGCACCGCCCTCGTGATCATCAAGTCAGACGGCAAGCGCTGCGTAGGGTTTTGGAACGGCCTGATGATCCTCGCTTCGATCGCGTACGGAATTTTGGGCGCTGGCCGCCAGGACACGGTCATGGCCGTCGTCACGTTCCTCTTCACCTTGTTCGCCTTTCGGTTCAAGCTACGCGTCCAACATTATGCGTTCGTCGTCTTGGCCGCGTACGTCTTCCAGTTTATTTTCACCCCGTATGCCCTCTATGCCCGTGAGGAAGGGCAAGTTCGTGTCGGTACCTTTGATGAACGCGTAGTCAAGGCCGCCAACCTCTTGGCCGACGTCGCCCTGAGCCCGGGCAAGTACCGCGAGAAGCAGTCGGAGACGGACGCCCGCGAACCGTGGACCGTCGTCAGGAACTTCTACTACGGGAAGAAGATATCGACGTTGGATCGCTACTCCGTCATCATCTCAGCCGACAACATCATCTACAACGTCCTCCAACAAGGGCCTCAAGGAGGAGAGATCATGACTGTCGGTTTCAACATGTTGTTGCCGCGCTTCCTCAACCCATCGAAGGAGGCTTTGGGCACTGCGAACCAACTGGCACACTTTGGGCAGGGCTTGGTCGGCGAGACCGACCCGTACACCCAGATCACACTGGGCTTCATCCCCGAAAGCTTCTACGCCTTTGGATGGCTCGGCGTGTTGCTTGTGCCTATGATTGTTTCGTTCGTCTACTTCACGGTCTACCGATTGCTGTTCAAGGCGACGATGTTCGGCAACATCTATGTCGTCTCATTCATGTTCATCACGACGTGGTCGTATTCGGAGTCGACAGTCCAGAGCCAGACCCTTGCGTCGTTGCAGACGCCGATGTATTTCCTGGGATCCGTCGTGCCGCTCGTGCTCATTGCGAGGACGATGACGAAGAAGGTTCGCGAGGCGCCTTTCGTGTACGAAGTCGGTTCGACGGGAAACGTCGTCGAATCCCCGCAAAGTTCGCCAGTTTGATCCAAGTCCACGGGCACTTTGTTGGATTCTTGGAATACAATGTCAGATCTTAGTGTGCCCTAATAAAGTCAGTTGCCACGCTGGGGGCGGCAAGAGGCGTGGAGCGGGCGGGTTCGCAGTCAGGCAATCATGTGTGGCATTGTCGGGGTCTTCTGTCATGGTTCTGACGCTGCGCCAGTCGAATCAGAGTCGCTGGAGCGCGCCCTAGTTCAGATGGCGCCTCGGGGCCCGGACGGTTCCGGAATCTGGGTGGGGCCTCGGCGGGACGTGGCCCTGGGACACCGGCGTCTCGCGATCATTGACTTGAGCGACAGTGCGGCCCAGCCGATGACCCTCGAACCCGAGGGCTTGAAGATCACTTTCAACGGCGAGATTTACAACTACAAGGAACTCCAAGCCCATTTGAGGTCATTGGGACGGACGCTCCAAACCGACAGCGATACGGAAGTCCTGCTCCACCTCTACTCGGTGTACGGAGAGTCGATGTGCGAGTTCCTCAGGGGCATGTTCGCCTTTGGCATCTGGGATGAGAGGAAACGCGCTCTTTTCCTGGCGCGCGACCACTTCGGCATCAAGCCCTTGTATGTGGCCCGGGACGGGAAGCAGCTCTTCTTTGCCTCCCAAGTCAAGGCCATTTTGGCCGCAGCGCCAATGCCTTTCTCGCCCGATCCGGCGGGTCACGCAGGGTTCTTCTTGTGGGGCAATATGCCCCAAACCTACACCCTCTACCGCCAGATCCGCGAACTGACTCCTGGGAGCACGATGTGGGTGGACGAGCACGGAGTTCGGGAAGCACGGCCCTACTTCTCAATGTCTGACGAACTCGCCAAGTTCGAGGGAACAGCCTCAAAGCTGACCGAGTCCGAAGTGAACGAGCATGTCCGGTCGGCAATCCTCGACACCGTCAGGCACCACTTCGTCTCGGACGTGCCTGTGGGCGTGTTTCTAAGCGCGGGCCGAGACTCGACTACGTTGCTGGGCGTTTCGACCGAGGTTTTGAACACGCCACCAAAGGCGATCACACTGGGGTTCAAGGAGTACGAAGGCACGGGAGACGACGAAGTGCCCTTGGCCGCGGAAGTGGCCCATTATTATGGGAGCGAGCATCTCCAAAAGCACGTGTTGGGGGCCGAATTCAAACAGGACTTGCAGAACATCCTGACTTCGATGGATCAGCCCTCTGTCGACGGTCTCAACACGTACTTCGTGAGCAAAGTGACCCATGAGTTCGGCATCAAGGTGGCTCTTTCCGGCCTGGGCGGCGACGAGGTCTTCGGAGGTTACGGTTCGTTCCACCAGATTCCGAAGCTGGTCAGCGGAATCCGGCCGCTGCAAACCTTTCCTTGGGTGGGCCGGTTCTTTCGGGTCGTATCGTCCGGGTTCATGTCGAAGATGACGTCGCCCAAGTACGCGGGGCTTCTCGAATACGGAGGGAGCTATGGAGGCGCGTACTTGCTGAGGCGCGGGCTCTTCATGCCCTGGGAACTACCCGGCCTGATCGGTGCCGAGATGGCTGCCGATGGTTGGAGCGAACTCAAGTCAATCTCCAAAATGAACCAACTCGTCCAGGGACTCAAGTGCGACCGCTCACGGGTGTCTGCGCTCGAGACCCTGGTCTATATGAAGAACCGTCTCCTCCGTGACAGCGACTGGGCCGGTATGGCTCACTCGCTCGAAATCCGAGTGCCGTTTGTCGACATTGGCTTCTTTCGGGCGATCACTCCCCTCTTCGGCACGACCTACCAGCCTGGCAAGGCGACGATGGCGATGGCGCCGAGCAAGAGCCTGCCCGACTCGATCTTGAACCGGCCCAAGACAGGGTTCAACATTCCAGTGCGCGAGTGGCTTGTCGGAGAGCGGCCCGAGACTGGCGCCGAAAGGTCGCTTCGAGGGTGGTCACGCGTCGTGTACCGGGAACTGAACAAGACTTGAGTGCCACCGACATCCTCAAGGTGCCACAATAGGTTCACTGGATGCGGAACCTGCACGTCATTTCGACCGTGAACCCGGCAATGGGCGGACCGATCGAGGGTCTCAAGCAGATCGCAGCCGTCCTGGTTCGGCAGGGCCATCATATCGAAGTCGCGTGTATGGACGATCCAGCGGCACCCTGGTTGAAAGACTTTCCACTTCCCGTCCATGCCTTGGGGCCCGGTCGGACTTCTTACGAATATGCCCCTGACTTGATTCCATGGCTCAAAGACAACGTGGGCCGTTTTGACGCGGTCGTGGTCAACGGGCTTTGGCAGTACAACAGCTTCGCCGTGTGGCGGGTCCTGCGACACGGGCCCGTGCCCTACTTCGTGTTCACCCACGGCATGTTGGATCCGTGGTTCAACAAAGCCTATCCCCTCAAGATGCTCAAGAAGTACCTCTTCTGGTTCTGGGGCATGTACCCGGCGCTTCGTGACGCAAAGGGGGTCTTGTTCAACAGCGAGGAGGAACGGCGCCTGGCAAGGAACTCGTTCAGACCCTATCGGGTGAACGAGATCGTCGTGAAGTACGGAACTTCAGGGCCGACCGAAGAGCCAGATCCCGAGGAGTTCTACAAGGTCTGTCCCGAAGTCCAGGGCAAGCGATTCCTCATCTACCTGAGCCGAATCCATGAGAAAAAGGGGTGCGACCTGCTCGTCGAGGCCTTTGCCAAGGAAGCAGGCCCTGAGGATTGGCTGGTCATGGCTGGTCCTGATAAAACGAACCTGACACCGAGTCTCAAAGAGCTCGCGAAGCGTCTGGGAGTCCAAGACAGGGTCGCGTGGCCGGGGATGCTGAGCGGGGCCGTGAAGTGGGGCGCGTACGCGGCGGCTGAGGCGTTTGTGCTGCCGTCGCACCAGGAGAACTTCGGCATTGTCGTGGCGGAAGCGCTCGCCTGTTCGACTCCCGTCCTGATTTCCAACAAAGTGAACATCTGGCGGGAAATCGAGGGTGTCGGTGCTGGATTCGTCGACGACGACACGCTAGAGGGCACGGCCCGCTCGCTCAAGAAATGGCTCGCGCTCTCCGATGAGGATAAGCAGGCGATGCGAAACCGGGCCAGAGCGTGCTTCGAGGAGTTCTTCCACATAGACAAGGCGGCCGAAAGCGTCCTTGTCGCGACCCGCTGCGGCAGGGACATTCCCTGATCCATGGCGCCACACGAGAGCGACGCGGCGACGGTCGTGAACATGCCTGTCTCGGTCATGATCCTCACGAAGAACGAGGAGCAGAACCTGCCCGGCTGTCTGGACGCCCTGTCGTTCAGCGACGACGTCACCGTCTTCGATTCGCTCTCGACGGACGGTACCTTGGATGTAGCTGAGCGCTATGGCGCCAGAGTGGTGCAACGCCCCTTCGACAACTGGTCGTCCCACCAAAACTGGGGGCTGGCGAACATCCCGTTCAAGCACAAGTGGGTCCTCTATGTCGACGCCGACGAACGTGTGACCCCGGAACTAGCCCGGGGTGTGGCCAAATCGCTCTCGCATCCCGGCGACAACGTCGCTTTCAGGATTCAACGGAGAGACTTCTTCATGGGCCGCTGGTTGAAACACGTCCAGACGTCGCCATACTACATGCGCTTGTTCCGGCCCGAGAAGATGCGGTACGAGCGCCTCGTGAACCCCGTTTCCATCCCTGACGGTCCGGTCGGGGAGACTCCGGGCTTTCTCGACCACTATCCATTCAGCAAGGGCGTTGGACACTGGTTCGAGAGGCACAACAGCTACAGCGCCTTCGAGGCCCAGCAGATCGTCGAAAACCGAAAGTCCAACGTGCCGTTCAGCCTGTCGAAGGCGCTCGTCTGCAAAGACTTCAACGAACGGAGGTTCCACCAGAAAGAGCTGTTCTACAGGCTGCCAGGGCGTCCGTTCATTAAGTTCTGGCTCTTGTACGGCGTCAAGGGCGGGTTTCTCGATGGGCAGGCGGGTTTGACCTACTCGATCCTCCAGTCCATCTACGAGTACATGATCATCGTCAAGACTCGAGAGCTCGAACTCAAGGATCGCGGAATCGAACTCTGATGGCCCGCCCTGACTTGTCTGGCCAAGGCGGGCCCTTTGGTTACCACAAGTTCGGGTCGATGTAGCTGTCTTTGACGACACCCATCGATACGGCCGATACGGCTGGGAACCCGATCGAACTGGCTTGCGACAGCGGCAGCGCCGTAAAGTTCCCGTGCGGCTCGTCCACGAACTGCTGCGTCGTAGTCGCCAAGTTGTTGTCGAAGACCAAGGTGAACGGGTCACCGTTGTTGTTCATGCCCCAAAGCTCGTAGGGCCCGCTGATGTGCTGGTCCGTCGTGGATCTCAGCGCCACGTTGCCGACGATGCTGTTGCCACTGGGCTGCCTGTAGTAGTTGCCAGTAAGCAGCGCGTAGAGCGACGGGTAGCGGTTCTTCCACAGCGCGTTCTGCCAGGGGACCAGGTTGGCTTGGACGAAGAACCGATCGATCCAGCCTTGGTCGGCGGAGACTCCACGATCGTCAATCCGCACGCCACCGACACAGTCGACGAACACGTTGTTGACAACCGAGTTGTCATGCCCACCACCGACTTGGATAGGCTGGACCACGTTGCGGAACACGTTCCCGTAAATGTCCGCGGAGCTGTACATGTCGTCGAGATAGACTCCGTGGACTCCGTGATATCCGACCCGGAGACGCTGGATGTCACTGATGTAGTTGTAGCGTATCACGTTGCCGCGGGACGTCCAATCACCGATGCCTGCATAGATGGCTGCCGCGTCGCAAGCGTCTGTGACCGCAAAGGAGACGCGGTTCTTCTCAATGAGGATGTCGTTGCCCCAGAAGTAGATGGCTTGGTGCTTGTGGTAGCTGATGTCGTTGTTGCGCGCCGTGAGCCCGCAGCCCCAGAGCTTGATCCCCGGGTGATAGTACGGCTGGAACTGGCCGGCGTTGAACACACGGTTGTTCTCGGCCAAGTGGTTGGCGTGACGGAGGGTCGTGCGGTCGCCGCCTTCGAGATCAATGCCTCCCTCACCCACGTACTCGATGTCGTTGGATCGGACGGTCACACTGCTGCCCTGGTTGACATAGACGCCTGTACCACCGCAGTTCCTGATCAGGTTGCCGCGAATGTAGTTGCAGTAGCCCGACTGAACGTCTACGCCGTCTTGACGGCCACCCTCGATGGTGAAGCCTTGGATGTCCACATACTTGGCGCCGACCATTTCGATCATCGGATTCGGGTTCATCGTCAGATAGCACTTGCGACCGGTGAAAGAGGCGGTCGGCCAGAAGTACAGGAGCATCTTGTCCCGGTCGATGTAGTATTCGCCTGGTGTGTCGAGCTCGTACATCGAGTTGACGAGGCAAAACCGTCCCGTGCTCACGGGGTCATAGGCAGCGCGACGAGCTCCATCGTCAACATTCCCGCCCACGATCGAGTAGCCCAACAGGTTGTGGACCTTGTCGATCGTTCGGACTTTCTCTTGGAACATGTTGTAGAGCCTGTCGTTGAACGTTCCTTGAACCCAATAGTCGGTGTTCGCGTCGCCGTTCAGGCTGTTCGTGAAGTCAGGTGTCTTGAGGGAGTGCAGGTCGGCAGTGACCTCCGGAGTGTCCCACGAGTTGTTGGCACCGATTCCGGTGATGAAATTGTCGTGCTTGTTGGGCCAACGTGCCAGGGTCATTCTTTGACCGTCGAAGTACAGGTCGGCCCAAGTCGGCACTGTCTCGTAGTTGGGGGCGCTATGGCTCAAGTACCCAGCTTCGGTGATTCCGTTGGCTTTGAGGTCGGCGACTTGGATCTTGCCTTGGGCGTTCAAGGGGAACTGGTTCAGAGGCGGCCTTTGCCCTGGTGGCAGCCAAGAAGTGATTTCCCGGGCGCCGTAGATGACGGCACCATGGACGACTTCGGACCGCCAGACAATCTTGGCGTTTTGGGCGCCACTGTCGAGGCCGTTCAGGTAGAAGCCGTGAAGCATGATATAGCGGCCAGGACGGACGGTGACGATGGCTCCTTTTGGAGAGAGTCGGCCGCTCAGCTTGAGGGCGCGGATCGCGTATTGGGCCCCGTTGAGCGTCTTTTTGGGCCCGTCTCCGAGGCCATTGGGGCTCGAAAGCGTGCCTGACCACGAATCGTCACCGTTGGGCGAAACCCACAGCATCGTCTGCGCGGTGGCGGTGGCGGCGAAAGCGATTGGAGCCAAGGCTAAGAACAACCGGGCATGCGCCCTGCAAGTGCGGGCAGCAAAATCAAAGCAAGCCATGAATGGGGCATTCCATACGCCCCCTCAAGTCGTCACCAGCAACCTTTTCGGAATCTCTGACGTCCAAAATGGGTCTTGAACCTTGGGTTGCCGCCCGATGAACCGAACATAAGTGTATTGGTCGTGTATAATCCCGGCACCGGTCATGCTACCGGGAGCCAAGGAATCGTGGCGAAACTGCATACAGGAGTTACCGGATGAACAAGGATCAGCTTCTGAACCTGACGCTGACGGATCTATCGTTCAAGGAGATCCTCGCGCTTTTCAAGCGTCGGCGAATGGTCATCATCATTTCGACTGTCATCCTCGCGGCCGTGGGCGTGCTGTACGCGGCTTTGTCGACTCCTGTCTACCGGTCCAACGTCGAAATCCTCGTTGAAGGGAGGACGCAGTCCAACCCGGTCAATAGCGCGACCAACTCTGTCGACGCGTTGACGATGAGTTCAGCCCAATACGACGTCATGACTCAGATCCAGATGATGCAGAGCTTCTGGATCCTGTACAACGCGCTCAAGGAGATCAACTACCCGATCAAAGACCGCATGACCCAGGATGAGTTTGACAAACTCCCGAAAGTCACGATCCAGCAGCTGCAGACAACGAACACCGTCTTGGTCTCCTGCGAGTACAAAGACCCACAGGTCGCCGGCGACTTGGCGGCCGCAATACCCAAAGTTTATCAGGACGAAATCCTGGATCGCCAACGAAGCGACGTCAAGCGCACGTTCGACTTTATATCGGCTCGCCTGGACGAAGAGCACAAGAACATGGCGAACCTCCAGGACGAGTACGCCGTGTACAAGGCTGAAAACGGCGTGGTCAACAGCCAAGTGGAGCTTGAGACGCGTACCTCGGCCCTGTCCGAGGCCGAACGGCAACTGGCCCAAGCGGAGGCTGAAGTCCAGTCTTCGGCTGCGGCCGTGAAAGAGGCGATCAACCAGAGGAACGCCACTCCCCCCACGATCAAGAACCCAACGATGGTCACGCGACTGGACATGATCAACCGGGCGGAGGAGCAGCTTTACCAGCTTCAAGAGGCCAGGAACGCGCTGTTGGTCAACAACCTTCCCGACAGCGACAGGGTCAAGCGGGTCGACGTGCAGATTGAAAGCCAGCAGAAGATCGTCGACGACCTGCACAACAACCGCACCACCCAGAACGACATGGAGGTCCGGAACCCGATCATCGATGAGATGGAGCGTACGGTCGCCATGAGCCTAGCCGCGCAACAGGGCTCGATCGCGAAGCGGGACGCCATGCAGAAGATGGTGGAACAGCGCAAAGAAGACCTCAAAGCGCTGGCACCGATCACGGCCAAGCAGCAGGACTACGAGACCCGCATCGCCGAAGTCGTCGCCTCGATACAACGGCTTGACCAGATTCAAAACGACATTCGAATCCGCGACAACTCGCTCCAGAGCCCAATCCGGAACATCACCGGCCGGACCCCCGCCGAGTACGTCAAACCGGTCTGGCCCTTGATCATCGGCCTGTCGGTCTTGATCGGACTAGTCCTGGGTGCCGTCCTAGCCCTTGTCCGCGACGTGGCGCTCGATCGAGTCAACTCCTCGACGGAAGCGAGCACGATCGCTGAGAAGGAGGTCTTGGGCCGGATACCGCTCCGACCGTCGGCACGCAGCGCTCTGATCGCCGACCCCCAAAAGGCCAGGGCCTTCGAAGCCTATCGGCTCTTGCGATCGAGCATCTTCCTTGCTGCGGACGGCAAGAAGGCCTTTGTGGTCACGAGCAGCGTCCGGCGGGAGGGCAAGAGCACGATTTCGGGCAACCTCGCGGTCGCCTGTGCCTTGGAAGGGAAGAAGACCATCTTGGTCGACGGTAACCTGCGTAATCCCGCCACCCACAAGCTCTTCAAGGTTGAACGCGAGAAGGGCCTGGCCGAAGTGTTGAACGGTTCCCTGAGCCTCGAAGAGGCGCTCAAGTCGACGGACACCGCGAACCTCGCTGTCCTGACTGCGGGTGCCGAAGTTCCCAATCCGACAGAACTGGTCGCTTCGACAGCAATGAAGGATTTGGTCGAGAAACTGAAGGGACAGGCGGACATCGTTCTGATCGACGCCCCCGCCGCTTTCGGATACGCTGATGCACAGTCCTTGGTCTCGATCGTCTCCGACGTCATCTTCGTCACGGAGCTCGAGTCGCCCACAAAGACTCAGATGCGCGAGTCGATCGGCATGATCGACTTTGCCAAGGGAGCAGTGCTCGGTCTCGTTGTCAACAAAGACACGTTGGCGATCTCCAGGTCAAAGTCCTGATTTTCGAGCCCATTCCACGAAAACGCCGTCGGGTCGATAAGCCTCGACGGCGTTTGACGTTTGTTGTCCCATGAACCGCCAGAGAGTCTTCGCCGGCTGCCCAGGATCCGCACTACCCACGGGCTGGATCCATGATCCGAGGCCCACAGCCTTCTTGGATCGCGATGGCGTGCTCAATATCGACCACGGTTATGTCTCGCGTCGGCAAGACTTCGAGTGGGTGGCTGGTGCGGAAGACAGCATCAGACGGTTAGGAGCTGCAGGCTACCGGACCGTGGTCGTGACGAACCAGTCCGGAATTGGGCGCGGACTTTACACGCTGCAGGACTTCCTTTCGGTGAGCGAGTGGATGCTCACTGTCGCCCCGATCGATGCGATCACGTACTGCCCGCACAAGCCGGACGATGAGTGCCCGGCACGCAAGCCTGGAACTGGGATGTTCGACCGCGTTGAACTCGTCATGGGTGTCCGTCGCGCTGAGTCGTTCCTAGTCGGAGACAAGCTGACCGACCTCCAAGCGGCCGTGCAATTTGGAGTCCAGGCCTGGCACTTCACAGGCGGTGACCTAGGAGAGTTCCTTCGAGTGCGGCTCGCTCTGTGAGAACAGCTTGACGTCTTGTGCGCGCTCCGCAGGGCAGATCAGGATGGTGTCTTCTGTCACGATGACCGCAAGCCCGTGAACTCCTAACAGGCAGACTTGCTGGGATCCCTGAGGGTTGTAGACGATCGCGTCGTGCGTCTGGATCAGTCGTGCTGGCCCGATCGCCACGTTCCCTTCACGGTCGCTCTGGAATGACCGACGAAGGGCGTCCCAGGCTCCGAGATCGTCCCACTCGAACTGGGATTCGACGACGAGGACACGATGAGACTTCTCCATCAGGACGTAGTCGATCGAGAGGTTAGGAAGCCCCTGAAAGACCTGATCAGCTCGCGCAGAATTCCCCTCCCGGATGAGCCCAGCCATCTCGCGGGCCGCTGCCGCCAACTCAGGGGCTGCCGACTCCATCTCCGCAAAGAACGCAGGAAGCGTCCAAAAGAACATCCCAGCGTTCCACAAGTGGTCTTTCGACTCGACGTAGGCTTTTGCGGTAGCGAGGTCTGGCTTCTCTCGAAACTCGGTTACGGCGAAACCTGGGCCAAAACGGTCGCCTGTTTGCACGTAGCCAAAGCCCGTTTCAGGGCGAGTCGGTCGGACGCCGATCGTGACCAAGCACCCGCTCTCTTCGGCGAGCCCCAAGGCTGCCTCGGCCGTGGCAACGAAAGCCGACCGTGGCTCGATCCGGTGGTCGGCGGTGAGGATGGCCATTGAGATGTGTTGCCAGTCGCTAGGATGAAAGGCCAGAAGATGGGCAGCAGCCCAAAGAATGCAGCCTGCCGTATTGCGTTTAGCAGGCTCAGCCAAGACATTGCCAGCGGGAACAGTGGGACATTCGATTCGGGTCAGTTCGGCCAGGTTCTCACCGGTTGCTACATAGGTGTTGTCGCTCCCGAATTGACTGGCCGCTCGCTCAACGGCTTCCTGGAGAAGAGAGCGGTCGTCAGAGTTGAGCCGGAGGAACTGCTTCGGCTTGGCCTTGGTCGAGACGGGCCAGAACCTTTCACCGCTTCCTCCGGCCATGATGACAGCGACTCTGCGAAACTCCAATCGGAAACCTCTCGTTCAAGCAGTGTATCCTTTGGCCGATGCCGAGCAAGGCACAGGGCCATCGTAAGACCGATGTGCGTCGGCTAGTCGAGTCCCTCGAAAGCGTTCACGGGCTGCCCGAGAGCCTGGGTCGGACAGATCCCGTCGAGGAACTCGTCGCCTGCATCCTGAGCCAGCACACGGCGGACGTCAACAGCATTCCCGCCTTTGAACGGCTTATGACCGCCTTCCCGAGCTGGGACGACTTGGTCCGTGCTGGCCAGGAGCGGGTGGCAGAAGTCATCAAGCACGCTGGTTTGGCGAACCAGAAGGCGAAGAGCATCATCAGGGCCCTCCAAACGGTGCGCCAAAAGAACGGCGCCTTCCAACTTGAGAACTTGCGGGACATGCCAGTCCTTGAAGCGCGAAGATGGCTGGAGGGTCTGCCTGGCGTCGGTCCCAAGACGGCTTCCATCGTTCTTTGCTTTAGTCTCGGCATGCCAGTCGTGCCGGTGGACACTCATGTCTACCGAGTCTCAGTTCGCTTGGGGCTTGTGTCCCCGACTGTCAACCCGGACAAAGCGCACGATGTTCTCATGACGCAGGTTCCCCCGGAAATGGCGTACCGGTTCCACATCGCCGTGATCCAGCACGGTCGAAAGGTCTGCCGTGCCAGGCGACCAGAATGCTGCCAATGTGTCCTCGCGTCGATTTGCCCCAAGGTTGGCACGACTCAGAAGCCGGGTCTCTGATAAACTTGCCTGGCGAATGCTTCGCTCGATTGCTGGGCCTTCAATGGAGGGACGTGTCTGATGACGGGTGACGCCCGATGACCGTTGTCCTGCTCTACATCTTGGCCTATTTCTTGGGTGGTGTCCCGTTCGGGTATCTGATCGCCAAGTCCAAGGGGATCGACCTGACCAAAGTCGGGAGTGGCAACATTGGGTCGACCAACGTCCTCCGTGTCTTGGGTCCGAAAGCCGGAGTCCTTGCTTTTCTGCTCGATGTCGGAAAGGGAGCCCTACCCCCGTTGTTGGCCCATAGCCTGCTGCCTCGATACATGGGTGCCGTAGCCGTTGCGAACCATGCGGTCTTGGTGGGCGTCATGGCAGTGTTGGGACACGCGTTCTCACCGTTTCTGCGGTTTCGGGGGGGCAAAAGCGTGGCGACAAGCTTGGGGGCTCTCTTGGGCACGGATCCAATCGTCGGGCTCGCGGGCTTCCTCGCCTTTCTCGTCGTCTACGTGACCACCCAATACGTCAGTCTGGGCAGTTTGCTCGGTAGTGTGGCTGTCTTGACTGCCGCCGTGCTGACCCACGAGACCCCTCTTTTCATCGTGGTCTACGCGGCTGTGGCGCTGTTCGTGATCGTTCGCCACAAGGGCAATATCCAGCGGTTGCTTAAGGGCCAGGAACCCAAGACGCCCTGGAAGAGGAAACCGCCCGACGAGCCGCCCGAGGGTGGCACGTGACCTTTTCCGAGCGTGTCGCTGCCGATCCGTTCGGCTTTTTCGCAGCGTTTTTCGTCTGGATTCCAGTTGCCGTCTGGGTGGTGTCGGTCGTGGGATGGATGGTGTCCGGTGATCTGGAAGCGCTCGGCGGAATTGTCGCCATTGGCGTGGCGATTGGACTGGGGGTCTTGACCGCGGCACCGCCCGATCCCAGGTTGAGCCCACTGTTCTTTGGCGTGACTGTCCTGACCGTCGTCATGTACCCGTTTGTCCGGACGGCGGCTCACAAACACGCCCACGCCAAGATCGACATCGAGCAAATCGACCGCCACGCCGAGACTCTCCGAAGGAAGCCGAACGACCTTGGCGCGATGTTCCGGCTTGCCGAGCTTCTCTACAAGCGCGGGCTTCCGGCGCAAGCGATCGCCCTCGGAGAGAAGGCTCTGACAGGCATGCCTGCCAACCTCTTCCGGCCCGAACACACCGCCTTGAGCGCTTGGAAGGCGCAAGCCACATCTCCTGGGCTATTCAGGCCCGTCGCTTGCCTTCGTTGCCATGAGCCTAATCCTCCCGGCAACCTCAACTGTGCGTCCTGTGGCTACCCGTACGTCGTCGAACTTGCCAAAGGGCGCCTCCTCGGTCCGAACACAGCCAAGCAACTTGTGGCGGTTTGGATCGCGATCGTGATCGCATTGGTGGGGCTTCCTTCGGCGGCCAAGGTCGCGGAAAAGTCGCCTGCAATGGCCGTTGTCTTGATGGCGGTTCAAGTGACGGCCGGATGCGCGATCCTCCTTCGGTCGTTCCTAAGAGGGGGTCACCGTGAAACGGCTTGACTACTACGTCCTCAAGGAGCTCGCGGTGCCCTTGTTCATTGGGACGGTCGTGTTTGCGCTCCTCTTTGTCGCAAACGACATGATCTACATCTACAAGACCTTCAATGTCGACGCTGTCCCGCCTCTTGCGATCGCGCAACTCCTGATCTTCAAGTTTCCGTTCTGGCTGAACGTGACGCTTCCGATTGGTACGGCGCTGGGGGCTTCCCTGGCCGTGTCTCGCCTGGCGCGCGAAAGCGAGATCACAGCGATGCGGGCTGCTGGAATCCGCGTCATGAGGGTGTTCGCTCCGCTGTTGTTCGCGGGCGTCTTGGTGGCGGTTCTCGACTCGTATGTCGTCGAGCAAGTCGTGCCGCCAGCGTCAAAGGCCTATCGGAAACTCGTGAACGAAGTGGGTCTGCTGGCAGCCGTTCCGCAGTTTCGATCAAACGTCATGCTGAACGTCGACCGGTACACGGCGAGTTTCGGCAGCGTCGCACGTCAACCAAATGGTGTAGTCGCATTGAACGACGTGTTGATGTTTGAAAGGCCAAGGCCCAACGAAGCCGTGTGCTACAAGGCCAAGAACGGTACGTACAAGGATGGAGTCTGGAAGATCCGGGCCGCGAACATCGTCCGGTGGAAGGACTCGTCGGTGACGTCGATCGAAAGTAACGACGTGACCATCTACGAGCCGATCCGCATCGCCGACCTGTTCGTCCAGCCGACGCCAGAAGAGGAGACTTCATCGAGCCTGCTGAAGGCGATCCGACAGTACAAGGCCTCGCACCTTTCGACGACGAACCTAGAGATCCAATTCCACCAGAAGTTAGCCGGACCAGTTGCTTGTCTCATCTTCGCTTTCACCGGCGCGGTGTTGGCGATGCGGCTCTCGAAAGCCGGCCCTTTCATCGGTGTGATGGTCAGTCTTGGTATTGCCTGGCTGTACTTCAATGCGTACGTGATCTCTGGAGAGGTTTTGGGTAGGAACGGTTGGGTCTCTCCGATCATGGCTGCCTGGCTACCTAACATCGTCTTCGGCGCCTTCGGGCTCTTGTTGGTCCGGAGGATGGAATGAGGCAGGTCTGCGTCTGGATCATGCTTGTCCCTGCCTCGGCTGGGGCCCAGTGCGTGTGGTGGCCTGGATTTGCCAAGGCGGTCAAGAGCCTGCCAGCTGCTTCTCAACACACCTTGCCGGAATCGAACCCGAATCTCGATAGGAACCTGCAATTGCAGGCCGACACAGCCTCGACAGACCATGACGAGATCGTGGCCCAGGGTGGCGTCCATGCCCTTTACCAGGGCTATGAGATGTTCGCCGACAAGCTTCGGGGCAGCCGTTCGACCGATGTGTTCCGGCTCGAAGGCAATGGCAAGCTCATCGGCAAGTCCGAGACCGTGACCGGAGACGTCGTCGTCGTGGACTTTCGGAACAAGAACTTCGCCTTCGAATCGGGCCGAGCCACCCTGAAGCCAGACCTCCTTCAGGGCCGAACGATGGACAACGTTTATGTCCGGGCAGGTGGTGGTGCAGGGAGCCAGACCGATTTCACAACTGAAAAAGGCGCGTTCACGACTTGCGACCTGGATCACCCGCACTTTGAGCTTCGGTACGACACCAACCGGGTTCTGCCCGGCAAAAGAATCGAACTGAGAGGGGTGAGCCTTGAAGTGCTGGGACGCACTCTGCTCAAGTTGCCGATGCTTGTCTTCCCGTTGGACAAGCGGGCGCCCAGGAACTTGCCTGAAGTCGGCCAAAGCGTGGATGAGGGCTACTACATCAAGAACCGGTTCACGACCCCGCTTAGAGGTGACAACTACATCGACGAGCGGGTGGACCTGATGAGCAAGCTTGGCACCGGGCTCGGGCTTGACTACAACTACTCGAACACCAAGACGACCGGCAAGCTCTCGCTCTACTCGGTGTCAGGCGGCTCCCAAAGCCGGATCCTGACGGCCATGCACCAGCAACGTTTTGGTCGCGGCAATCTCAGTCTGACCAGCACCTACCAACAGAGCGACTATCTGTCGGCGCCAACCTCGACCCTATGGAACACCAATGCCATGCTTCAGCTTCCCTGGGGCACCGGGTCGTCGAACCTGAGCTTCACGCGGTTTTCGAGCCAGACTTCCGGATTCTCGGCGTCAAGCGAAGTCCTGTCACTGAGTGACGACCGCACGATCTCTCGGGTTGGCTCCCACCTTTCGCTCGGCTACAACCGCGCCGACACTTCAAGCCTCTTCTCCGACCCCAGCTCGAGCGAACGCATCGATATGCGGTACAACGCGAACGCGTCGCTTCGATCGTTCAGCGCCAACCTTCAATATCAGAGGAGCGTGCCGATCGGGCAGGCCGCGAACTTCTACGGGTCGAGCGATGTCACGCCCATGGTGACATTCCTGACCACGGCCGACCAACTGTTCGGCAAGCGGGTGTCCCGATTCCTGCCGTTCAACGCTCAGGCCAGCATCGGCCAACTGGCCAACGGGAGCACGACGGACAACACCCAAGTAACAAGGATCGCGTTCGACTTCGGGTTCAGAAGGAACGAAGGTAGGGGCAGCCAGTGGATCTTGGATTGGGGTTCACAGTTTCGCCAGGGCCTCTACAGCGACGACACGGCGCAGTACTCCATCAATTACGACGGCAACCTCGCGTACAACTTTGCCCGGAACTCCTCGGTGTCGCTCGCGTACCAGAACCTGCGCGCTTTTGGTTTCACGCCCTTGGCTATTGACAGTACCGGCAGGTCCGACGCGTTCAACCTCAACCTCAACTACAAGCCGTCGAAGGCGTTCACGATGACCGCTCAGACCGGATATGACATCCTTCAGAGTTTGTACGGTCAGACACCTTGGCAGCTGGTCTACTTTCGAACCCGCTACAACCCGAGCAACTGGCTCGACCTCAATACTTCGTTTTCCTACGACACCTACAACATGGTCTGGAGTAACTTCAGGCTCGACGCGCTGATGAACCTGGGTTCGACCCAACTCACATTCGGCACGAGATACGATGGCCTCCGGTCGCAATTCTCCGGTTTCAACGTCCTCGTTAATGGCCTGAAGACGGGCCGGGTGACAACGAACTTCTTGCTGGACTACAACGGCTACGACCAGCAGTTCGACGCTCAGCACTACCAAGTCATCTATGACCTTCACTGCGCCGAGGCTGTGTTTGAGATGATCGACAACCAGTCGGGCTTTCGTTCCGGAAGGACGTTCAGTTTCTACATCCGTCTCAAGGCGTTCCCGTTTGGTTCGAACTTCGGTTACGGGACGCGCGGGAACTCGATCGGAGGGAGCGGGTTCGGTGGCGGCGGGTTTGGGAACTAGGAACTTGCGCTGGAGTAGTGGCGCATCGCGAACCGCCAATAGAGCCTCGACGCCACGAAGAACCCGATAGCCCACGCAATCCCTGCGAGCACCATCCGACCGTCCGCCTTGTCAACGAGCTGCAGGGCGGGAACTGTTCCAACAAAGGCAAGGGGGACGTAGAACGTGAGGATCATCTTGACTTCAGGGCGGAAAATGTCCGTCGGGTATCGCGCGATCTGCTGGACCGTCTCGCCCAAGACCCACAGATTGTCGACGCGAACGAGCCAGATACCAAGGGTCATCAGCATCGTGACGAAAGAGTTGTACAGCAAGACTGAAGACCCGAAAAGCAGGACGTACCCGAGCCATCCTTGGACCGAAGGGTGGTGTCCACTTGTCGCGACACCGTAGACGAGCATGACGATCCCCGATACCAGGGCGCCCACCTGGTCGAAATTGAACCGCCTGAGGCTGACCCAGAACTGCGAGTCGATGGGTTTGGTGACGACGAAATCGAGGGTGCCGCGCCGGACTTGGTCAGGAATCTCCATGAGGCTGAAGAAGAAAGCCTGGCTCATGCTGCCTAGCAGAAAGACCGTAGCAGCCAAGACAAACGCGTCTCCCCGATTCCAGCCGGCGACCGAGTCGGTGTTCCGGTAGATGACGACCACGATCAGAAGGAAGAAGACAATCCAGACGCAGTTCTGCAGGATTTTGGCGATGAAGTTGGCGCGGAACTCCAACTCGCGTTGCAGCGAGCTGACAAAGAACCTCCTGTAGACGCGCCAATACCGGCCCACAGACTGATTATGGCGGTAGGTTGGCGGGCACCAGACGGGCGTATACTCGCGAGACCCATGGGTGGCTGGAGCGTCCTCCTTGTCCTGATCATCGTTTCCGTGCTGACGCTCGCAGGCAATTCCGTCGTCTCGCGCAAGTGGCCAAGCTTGGATCCGGCGGAGAAACTCGGCGTTGGGGGCCTCCTGGCACTCGGAGTGTCAGGGCTCATTGGACTGCTCCTTGGCGTCGTCCCCCACGGTCTGAATTGGGGACTGGCCGTGTTATTGGGGGCGGCCACTGTCGTCTTTGCCGTGAACCGGAAGGCAGGGTTACCCCGAATCGGCGAATGGAAAACCCACACGATCGCGCTCGTCGTGTCGGCTGTGCTTGCTATCCCCGTCGTGATCGGCGTCCTTGCCCCGCCGAGCATGCTGGACTGGGACAGCTTGGCTTATCACTTGGCGGTGCCGAAGCTCTGGCTCGAACAAGGGCGAATCGGCTTTGTTCCCGGGATTCACCACTCCAACTTCCCGTTCACAGCGGAAATGCTCTACGTGTGGGGGCTACAACTGGGACATGAGACGGGCGCCAAGGCGTTCAACCTCTGCTGGTTCCTTCTGGGGGGCATCACGCTGTTTGGTCTTGCGCGCCGGTGGTACGGCGGCAAAGGATCCACTGGTTGGTGGGCTTCGCTCGCCTTTGCCGGCTGTCCTGTGGTCATGTGGGAGGCTGGGACGGCCTACATCGACATTCCGCACGGGCTCTTCTGTGGACTAGCGGTCCTGTACGCGGCAGACGCACTTTCAGAAGACTCCCAAAGGCTTTGGAGTTTGAGCGGGCTCTGTCTGGGGTTCGCGATGGGCACCAAACATACTGGGCTGCAGACCCTGGGCGCCATTCTGATCGTCGCACTTGTTTGTCAGTTCCTGTCGCTGAGAAGACGCTCGACGGAACCAGGATCAAAGCCAAGTGTCCGAGGTCTGGCGCTCGCCTTGATCCTGGCGGTCCTGGTCGCCTCACCCTGGTATGTCAAGAGCGTTGCCTACACCGGCAACCCCGTCTACCCATTCTTCTACAAGCAGCTAGGGGGCAAGTTCTGGAATGAATGGCGTACACAGATCTACACCCAAGAGCAGAAGAGCTTCGGCGTCGGATCTAGTCCCATCGCGCTCGGTCATGCCGTCCTTGGACTGGCCTATCAGCCCGGACGTTACGTGAACCCTGGCCAAAAAGAAGGAAAGGGGTTCCCAACCGGTGCGATCGGTTTCGCCGCGCTCTTGAGTGGTGCTCTATGGTGTGCATCGGGAAGGCTCAAGGCAAAGGAGAAGGTCGTTCTGGCAGCAGTCGGGGTCTCACTCTTGGCTTGGTTCGTGTTGAGCCAGCAGAGCCGCTACTTGGTCTCGATTGTTGTGCCTTTGGCCGTGCTCACCGCCGGGGCAATAAGGAACCTCAAGTTGGGTTCAATCGCCGTTGCCGCCGTTGGCCTTCAGGCTGCTTACACCTGGTGGATGACGTGGAAGATGCAGTCCACGGATCAACTCCCGGTTGTCACCGGTCATGTCTCGCGGGACGACTATCTTGCGACCCATGTACCGTTCTACGACCCTGCTCAAGTCATCAACCGTTTGGTGGGGAATGTCAAGGTCGCCTTGTACGACGAGGTCTTCGGCTACTTCTTGAACAAGCCCTATATGTGGGCCAATCCGGGTCATTCAACGCTCATACCGTACGAGTCTTGCGAGACGGGTTCTCAGTATGCCGATGCCATGGAGTCGCTTGGGTTTACCCACGCCTACGTCAATTTCCAGCTTATCGATCCGGCTTTTCGCGAACGGTGGGTCAGTGCCATGGGGCCACGGCCGTACAGCGAATCGGAGCGTCAAGCCATGCGACAGGATCCGAACCTCTGGTGGCGGTACCTGTTCGCCGAAGCTGTCAGGTCGGGACGGTTGAAGCCTGTCGCGGCATTTCCCGAGGGTTCGTCCCAACCTCGGTCAGCGCTGTTCGAGTTCGCCAGGTAACCTCCCGTCGCGCCTCCATGCAGGTCTCGATCAGCGCCGATCGAAAGCAGTCACGGGACACGATTGATGAACGCGAACACAATGGAACCGTTCCGCCGGGAGTTGACGACGCCAGAAGAGGCTCGCCCGATCGCGGAAACTGAGTTTGAACTGCCGAGAGGGATCAACAAAGTCGAGATCCGAAAGGGCTTTGTGACGGTTCACGTCCATGGTTTGAAGAGCCAAGTGTCCACAGAGCCGGTACGTCTGGCTGTGCTCAAGGCGATGGCTGAAGCGGGAATCAGCATCGACTTTCTCAAGTTCACGCAGTCCGGGCTCTCCTTCGTGGCCCCGAAGTCCCTCAAGACTGAAGTCGAAAGAGCCTTGCAGGCTGCCGGGGCCCAGTTCAGCCTCAACCGCGACCGCTGTATCGTCCTTGCCCACGCCGCCAATATGCGGGACGAAGAGGGCCTCATCGCCCGAATCGTCAGTGAGGTGATTGGGACCGGTGTGGAGATCGACCACTTGGGGGACATGCACGATCGGGTCTTGCTGGTCATGGGGACAGAAGAGGGAGAGAGGGTCACGGAGCGAATTCGCGAGCGATTGATGGGAGGTTCCGAATGAAGATCCGAGTGATGAAGTTCGGTGGGACGAGCGTTCAGACCAAAGAGGCTCGCCATACGGCTGCCCTCAAGGTGATATCGGCGAAGGAGCAGGGATTTGCACCGGTCGTAGTCGTCAGCGCGATTGGGCGCAAGGGGGAGCCCTACGCGACCGACACCTTGATCGGCCTTCTCAAGGAGATCGACCCAGCGGTGGATCCCGATCCTCGTGAACTAGACCTGCTCATGGGCTGCGGCGAAATCCTCTCGTCGGTCGTTTTCGCCCATACACTCAAGACACTGGGACAGCCAGCCATATCGCTTCGGGGAGGACAGGCTGGGATCCGGACTGACGGCCGATACGGAAACGCCCGGATCTTGGGAATCCACCCTGTCGGCATTCTCGAGGCGCTGAAACGAGGCCTGATTCCTGTCGTTTGTGGTTTTCAAGGCGTCTGGGTGGACGGGGGCCTTCCGGGTGCCGAACTGACCACCCTTGGCAGAGGAGGTTCCGACACGACGGCAAGTGGCTTGGGCGCCGCCCTTCATGCAGACCGAGTGGATATTTTTACGGATGTCGACGGGGTGAAGACCGCCGATCCAACTTTGGTCGGATCGGCTCCGACATTACGCAAGGTCACTTACGACGAAGTCGCCGAGATCGCCCACTTGGGCGCGAAAGTCGTGCATCCGCGGGCTGCTGAGATCGCGATGCGGTTTCGAATCCCCCTGTGGGTCAAGAACACGTTCTCCGAGGACGAGGGGACCGAGATCGTACAGCGCGAGGGCTTTCCTGGCCGTCGCGTCACGGGCGTCACCCATTCGGGAAAGCTCGTCTACATTCAGGCAAGCCTCTCAACGGTCCGTCAGGAGGATCGAGTCGACTTGGCGGCAAGGGTGTATGAAACCCTGGCCAAGCACTCGATCAACCTGTACATGATCAATCTGAGCCCTGACTCGATTGGTTTTGCCGTTCAGCGTAGCCAATACCCGGATGTGCTCGACCTCTTCGACGGTCTCGTCGTCCCGATCGGGAAGAACGCGATCTACGTGCTCCAAGCGGGACTGAAGCCGACACAGGGCGCTGCCTCGCAGATGGAACTGCTCAAGGCGCTTGGCGATCCTGTGGCGGTTCCGTTTGACGTCACCGAAGGGTGCACCATGGTCTCACTTGTTGGACACGACTACATGCAACAACCAGGGGTGTTCTACGACGTGCTCCTGAAGTTGCATGAAGCTCAGATTCCTGTCCTGCAGACAAGTGACAGTGACTTCTCGTTGAGTTGCCTCATACCGGAATCCGAGTTGAACAAAGCTGTACGACTGCTGCACGATGGCTTTGGCCTTGCCACGGCGGTCTGATGTTCGAACTGCCTCTCGGTCGGCCTGCAATCATGGGGGTTCTGAACGTGACGCCAGACAGCTTTTCAGACGGAGGTGAGTTCCTCGCGCCAGAAGCCGCCATCGCACACGGACTTCAAATGCAAGAGCACGGCGCCGACATCGTGGACATCGGCGGGGAATCCACCCGCCCCGGTGCCAGTCCCGTGACTGAGGAGGACGAACTGTCGCGAGTACTGCCCGTCGTCGAGGCTCTTGCGGCCAAGGGAGTGGCCGTTTCGGTGGACACGTCGAAGGCCGGAGTTGCCCGGCGCGCACTGGACTCTGGTGCCGTTATCGTCAACGACGTGAAAGCCCTGTCCGATCTCGAATTGAGGTCCCTTTGCGCCGATCGAGGGTGTTCCGTGTGCCTGATGCACATGCAGGGCGAACCAAGGACGATGCAACTCGATCCCCAGTACGAGGACGTCGTGGTCGAAGTGCGTGAATTCCTTGTGGCTAGGGCCATGGAGGTCGAAGAGGCTGGAGTCCGCCACGAGTCGATATGGGTCGATCCTGGAATTGGGTTTGGGAAGACTCTTGAACACAATCTGGCTCTATTGAGGCATCTGGATCGCCTCGCCGAGGCCGGATACCCCGTCTTGATTGGAGTCAGCCGAAAGTCGTTCCTCGGGAAGCTCCTCGGCGACGTCCCTGCGGCGGACCGGCTCGAGGGGACTTTGGCGGCCCAAGTGCTGGCCCAGTCTAAGGGCGCAAGGATCCTACGCAGTCACGACGTCCGCGAGGCTAAGCGAGCCGCGATCGTGGCTCAGGCGATCCTGGGTGGACCAACGGTACACTAGGAGCCCGCTTATGCGGATCGTCGTCCACGACTACTCGGGCCACGCCTTCCCTGTCCAATTGAGCCGATCGTTGGCGTCGCGCGGACACCAGGTTCTCCATCTATATTCGGCTTCATTTACGACACCCCAGGGAGACTTGGCGAAGAGGGCCGACGACCCGAGGGGCTTTCAACCAGAGCCAATCGTCCTTGCCGAACGTGTGGACAAGGCCAACCTGATCAAAAGGCGTCGCGCCGACATCGATCACGGCGACCGCGTCGTCCAGCGGTTGGCCACCTTCAAACCCGAGGTCGTCCTGAGCGGCAACACGCCTTTGGACGCCCAACGGCTGATCCTCGAGGCGACCCAGGGCCAAGGGGCCAAGTTCGTCTTTTGGGTTCAAGACCTCATCGGGCAAGCGGCGATGCGCCTTCTCGGAGGGAAATGGGGCGGGGTCGGCAAGGTCGTCGGCTCCTACTACATCAAGATGGAGAACCGGATGCTCGGGCAGAGCGACAAGGTCGTCGTGATCTCCGAGGACTTCCGGCCACACCTCCCTGCCAGCATCAGGAACTCCCCCCGTGTGGAGGTCGTCGAGAACTGGGCCGTACTTGACGAAATCCCCGTCCTGCCCCGAGTGAACTCGTGGGGCGAGGAGCATGGTTTTGCCGAAGGCCTGAATTTCCTGTACTCTGGAACGCTCGGGATGAAGCACAACCCGGAACTCCTCGTGCAGCTCGCGGCGAAACTCACTGGTCTTGGCCGCTTGATCGTCGTCTCCGAGGGGCAGAGCGTGGAGTTCCTCAGGAACCGATCGGCAGAGCTTGGGCTCGAGAACTTACATCTGTTGCCGTTTCAGCCCTTTGTTCGGATGCCCGAAATGCTGGCCACTGCCGACGTTTTGGTTGCGATCCTTGAGCCCGATGCCGGGGTCTTCTCAGTCCCGTCGAAGGTGCTGACTTATCTCTGTGCGGGCAAACCGATCCTGTTGGCGGTACCGCCTGAGAACTTGGTGTCACGCATCGTCGCGTCGAACAGCGCGGGAAAGGTAGTTCCGCCCAATGATCAAGCCGCTTTCGTGGGCCGAGCCCTTGAGTTGGCCCAAGACGCGGGAGCTCGGGAGCAAATGGGATCTGGCGCGCGCGCCTATGCTGAGCGGACCTTCGCGATCTCAACCATCACAGACCGGTTCGAGCAGATCCTGAAGTTCTAAACCATGGTCGTCTTCCATGATCCCTGCTTGAACAGGATCATGGCGATCACGCCCTGCACAGCTTGTGTGACCGACATGGCCAGCCAGCAACCGGACGCCCCCATCGACAGCCCGAGGGCGAACAGCGCGGCCAAGGGCACACGCAAACCCCACATACAGGCCAATGTCATCACGAACGGTCGCCTGGTGTCTCCGGCACCTTGGAAAGCACCAACCAAGACCATTCCGTAGCCGAAAAGCACCTCAGTCGCGCAAATGTACTTGAGATAGGAGGTGACTTGAGTGGCCACAGCAGGCTGGTCGGGCATCAGGAAGTGCGAGACCTGAGGGGCCAGGACAAAGAGCACGACGGACATGGCAAGGCTCACGACTGCCGCGTGATTGGCCGCCGTCCAAGCAAGACGTTCGGCCCGGTCAGGCTTGAGCATGCCCAAGGACTGGCCAACAAGAGCCGACGCGGCCACAGACAGGCCAAACGCGGGCATGAAGGCAAGAGACTCCATGCTGAAAGACGGCCTGATCGCCCCGATCGCGGCCTCCGCCTGAGGCACCTGCTTCAAGACGCCCGTAAATGCCATGAGCGACGTGACCCTGACCACGGCCATCATCGCGGCTGGAATCGAGATGTTCAGGATGCGCTTCGTCCAAACGAACCCGGGCCAAGAGAAGCGCCAACAACTTCCCAGCGGCGTGTGCCCGGCCCACACCAGGTAGATCACGGCCGAAACCCACGAACTTGCCGTGAACGCGAGCCCAGCCCCCATGATCCCAAGTCCCAGGCCATGGAGTACAACCGGCCCCAAGACGATCCGGCTGTTAATGAGCGCCGCGTTCAACGTGATGTGTAGCCCGATCTGGATTCCACTGATGATCATCGGGCTCTTCGTGTCCCCAATGCCGCGCAGCGAACCGGCCAACACTTGTACGATGAAGAGGGCTGGCAGGGCGAACGCGAACACAGAAAGGTAAAGCCGCATGAGCCGGGCTGCTTCTGAGGCCCCTCCAGGCAAGAGAAACGTCGTCGCAAACTGAGTGCCTGGCAGACAGGCCAAGGCAAAGATGAGACCGCCGATCAGTGCCAGGCCGAGGCACTTGCGGTTCGCCAAAGTGAGTCCTCCACGGTCTTCGGCGCCAAAGGCGCGGCTGACGAGGGCCGTCGCGGCAGTGCCCAGCGCAAACGTCATCGAGACGAACAGGAACAGGACGGGAGTCGCGGCGCCGAGGGCCGTCAGGTTCGCTGTTGCGAGGTGCTGGACAAAGTAGCTGTCGAGGAGGGAGTTGACGATTTGTAGCGAGTTCAGGGTCACGGCAGGCCATGCCAGTGCCCATACCGTTCGTGCGGAGGACTCAGACGAAAGAGATTCGACGGTCGTTGTAGAAGCGGCCACCGGTTGATCGAGTGTAGCCGCGCGTTAGAAGAGTCTTGGGCAGGATTACTGGGGCGATCGGTCGCCCTATCCGCCATCCCTTTGATCCACGGCCGTGGCGTGGGCGTTTCGGGGAGGCACGAAGCCGAAGATCACGTCAGACGGAAGCTTGTCCTTCTCGATGGTCAACGACCAACTGGTCTCTGTTCCTGTGCGTCCGGCCTGTTCGAAAGTCGCTCCCACGAGGTCGAATCCAGTGTCGTCGTCACCGTTGAGATAGTAGACCGTGTTGTTGAGGTTTGGATTTGTAGCTGTGCAAACGACGTGGGTTTCCTGTCGCTCTATCGTGGCTGTTGGAATCCAGGGCAGCCATTCGCCACTGACCAAGCCCGTGCCGAACGCATCGTCCAAGATGCGTAGACCAAAGGAAGTAGCACCGGTCGTGCGGAGCCGCAGAGTTTGGAAGAGCCGTTTCTGCCAGTCCGCGACTAGTTTCCCATCTTTAGCATAGGCCGAACTGGTGTAAGAGTTCGAGCGGACGTCGTAGACCCAGAGGTTCTCACCGTCCGCCGCCTCCCGTGACACGAGCTTTCCGTCCTCAAAAGTCATGACTTCAGCCTTGACAGTGTCAGACTCGGGTTGGCACAAGAGCGCTGCCGAGACTTCGACTTTGACCCGCCTAGTCGCACGAACCTCGTATCCCGTGACCGACACCGTCACCTTTTGGCACTGTGAGAGTCGACGCAAGCCCTCCGAGACCATGTCGCGGGGAGGGGTTTGGGAATGGGCGACACAAGACACCAGACCGACCAAGAGGAAAGCCGACTTCACGCTGGAATTAGACCCGTTTTAGGCCCCAGAAGTTTCCTCTTGGTACAATCGAGACTTATTCAGGCGGGTCTTCGGCCCTTACCTGGGAAAACTCATCCGCATCGTCTGCGGGGGCACACATGAAGTACGAAGAAAGCTACCTCTACAAATTGAGACACAGCGCGGCCCACTTGATGGCCCAGGCTGTGACCGAGCTTTATCCTGGTGCTCGGCTGTCGATCGGCCCCCCGATCGAAAACGGGTTCTACTACGACATCGACTTTCCGTCCCCGGTCAAGGAAGAGGAGCTTGAGAAGATCGAGCAGAAGATGTCAGAGCTGGCCAAGCTCAACCAGCCAATCGTGTGCCGGGCGGTCGCCGACAAGGATGCTGCCAAAGCCGTCATTCTCAAGGAAACCACCAACGGCCAGGGCCCCGAGAATGCGTTGTACAAGCTCGAACTGCTTGATGCGATCCCGCCTGGTGACCAGGTCACCTTCTACGAGCAGCGGGCCAAAGACGGAAACGGTCAGGAGCACGTGTTCATCGACCTTTGCCGCGGCCCTCATGTCGAGAATACGGGCGAAATCCAGCATTTCAAGCTCTTGAGCATCGCTGGAGCCTACTGGCGTGGCGACGTGCGCAACAAGCAGTTGACCCGGTTGTACGGCACGGCATTCGAGTCGAAAGAGGAGCTTGACGCGTACCTCCACAACCTGGAAGAAGCGAAGAAGCGCGACCACCGCGTGTTGGGCCGCGAACTAGGTCTGTTCATGTTCTCGCACCGCGTCGGAACCGGACTCGCCCTCTGGCTACCGAACGGCGCGATCTTGCGGCACGTGATGACCGACTTCCTCCAGAAGGAGCAAGTCAAGCGCGGCTACCAGCCGGTTGTGACTCCACAACTCGCCAGCATCCGGCTCTACGAGAAAAGCGGTCACATTATCACCTTCAAGGACAAGCTGTTCCCGTTCATGGAGGATGAGGAGAAGGAGACCTACATCCTCAAGCCGATGAACTGTCCGTTCCATATCGAGATTTATCAGTCTCAGCTCCGGTCGTACCGTGACCTTCCGGTTCGTTACGCCGAGTTTGGGACGGTCCACCGATATGAGCAGAGCGGCGAGGTGACTGGCATCCTCCGAGCCCGAGGGTTTACTCAGGACGACGCGCACCTCTTTGTGACTCCAGAGCAACTCCAGGACGAGTTCATCGGCGTCGTCGAACTGACGAAGGTCGTACTCCAGAAGCTGGGCCTGAACGATTACAGGGTCCGCGTCGGAACCAAGGATCCTGCGAGCGACAAATACATCGGTCACGATGAGAACTGGCAGGCTGCGACCCGGGCAATCACCCAAGCATGTGAGTCGATCGGCCTCGAATACGAGGTCTCACCGGGAGATGCGGCCTTCTACGGTCCGAAACTCGATCTGATCATCAAAGACGCCCTAGGCCGAGACTGGCAGATGGGAACGGTGCAAGTGGACTACAACTTGCCTGAGCGGTTCGACCTCGAGTACATCGGCGAGGACAGCAAGCCCCACCGGCCGATCATGATCCACCGGGCGCCGTTTGGCTCGCTCGAGCGTATGATCGGGCTCCTGACGGAACACTATGCAGGCGCATTCCCGTTCTGGTTGGCACCCGTTCAAGTCGTCGTTCTTCCCATCGCCGACCGGCACGCAGAGGCCGCACAAGAACTGGCCTCACGCTTGCGTGACGTGATCCACGACTCGAGGAACCTCCGGGTCGAGGTGGACGACCGCCGAGAGACTCTTGGAAAGAAGATCCGCGAGAACCAGAGGCTCAAGGTTCCTTACATGCTCGTCTTGGGTGACCGGGACATTGAAGCCGGCACCATGAGTGTCAGAGACCGCGAAGAGGGAGATCTTGGTCCGATGTCCTTCGAGGACTTTGTGAAGCGGCTCAACGTGTGACAGCTGCTTCCTTCTTGGGGCCCTTCGACCATTGTTCCAGCGCTTTGGGCGTTCCAGTCTAAAGCGCTGGCCCCGATATAACGACAATTCTCTTTGGGGATGCCTCTTGAGAGAGCATATACCAGGGCAAACAGGTTGACGGGGTTACGAGTCAGAGCGTTCACGCTCATCGAAGTCATGGTCGTGGTGCTGGTGATCGGCATAATCATGGCGATCGCGGTGCCGCAGTTCCAAGCGGCACGGACAAAGGCCAGTGAAGATGCCTGTTGGGAGAATCAGCGTCTGGTGGACACAGCCAAACAGCACTGGATGATGCAGGAGAGCAAATCGCCCACCGACACGCCCAACTGGTCGGACCTCGTTCCGAAGTACCTCAAGAGGATTCCGGAATGCCCGCTGAGCGGCACATACACGCTGGGAAGCTGCCAAGAAGACGTTAGGTGCGACGTCCACCCCAGGTGAACTCACTACCAGTGTCGTTGGACGCCCGAGTCGTAACGGGGATCCCACTGATACTTGCTGTAGTCGGTGACATAGATCAACGTCGTGCAGCGCAAGTCTGGCCCCCACACCGTTCCTGAAGCCATCGATCCAACGTGATTGCTCTTCACGTGGGTGTCACCGTAGACAACGTTGGCCACCTCATTGAACTTCGCTGCGAATCCGTCGGTGTCTCCCCAGGCCCCGGACTTGACGTATCCTTGCCCCTTCGACCAGTAGCCTTGACAATCTTTGCCCCAGCCGCTCTGGTTGCTTCCGGCTGGCATGAGGAAGTTCTTCTCGCTGGCAAAGGCATCGGGCGGGTTGACCAGCGAACCCATGATCGACGCGTCCTTGAAGTCTTTACCACCGGCGCTGGTGAACATGACAATTTGAGAGGGACGGTTCAACGACGACGCGCTCATCGCCATGCTGAACGACAAGGTGCCGCTCGGATCTCCAGGGTCTTGTGCCGGGCAACCGAGCTTCTGCATCGAATAGAACTCACCCGGGAGGCACAGAGTCGAGAGGTAGCCGTAGTTGTAACCATAACTCACGTTGAACGCGTCCTGGGTGGGGTTACTGCCCTTGGACTCAACTGGCGACGTGAACAGCTCCCAGCTCTTCAGATAGGGATAGACGTGGAACTGCCACATGGAGGTCTCGCCACACACGCCTGGGTCGTTCGGAAGGCAGACTCCCCCCTCGACGTTCGTGAACGGAACCGGCAACGTGTCGTCGGTATCGTCCATGTACAACTGGACTCCCAGGGCAAGTTGCTTGGTGTTCGACAGGTCGGCCGCCTTCTTGGCTGCCGTTTTGGCCTGGGCGAAAACGGGGAAGAGGATCGCCGCAAGGATCGAGATGATGGCAATGACCACAAGGAGTTCAATGAGGGTGAAGGCTTTTCTCCGCATCTGTGTGCTCCAAAAACGGACTGCCCCGCGCTTCGAGCCGAGACTGTCCCACGATAGTTCTTTCATCCAGACGGGTTGAGAGCTATGTCGGTTCGTTGAATCCTTGCCAATCATTCCGTCCGGAGTGAAACCGCAGGATCCTGCCGCGCAGCCCTGACCGCCGGAATGATACCAAAGATGCATCCAACTCCGATTCCAACTCCAAAGGCCATCGCGAGAGTTCCCGGAGTCACCAGAGGCTTAATATTCGTGTGCGTCGCTAGGATCCAGCACACAACAAGGCTGACAATCAGCCCAGCCATGACTCCGCCGAGGCAGATGATCGCCGCTTCAACAAGGAACTGAACGAAGATATCGGCACTGTTGGCGCCGACAGCCTTACGGACGCCAATCTCCTTGCGTCGTTCATTGACACTCATCAACATGACCGTCATGACCCCCATTCCACCGACGAAGAGACCTATGCTCGTAAGACCGATGACAAGCGTCCCCAAAATGCCGATCACCTGGTAGATCAGGCCTAGCAGATCCTGTTGGGTCAGTACGCTGAATTGCTGGGGGTCGAGGTAGCGGCCCAAAGTCGCTTCACAAGCCTTGACGAGTGCCTTGGGCTCGCGGTCTGGTGCCGCGCGCAGGAAGAACCGATCGATCTGCATGTTCGGCGACTTCGCTTTCAGGCTGCCAAACGGAATGTAGGCGACGTTTTCGAACCCCTGCATCGCGAACATCGTGTGCCCGTCTGATTGCTCGTTCGTCACCCCGACCACTGTATAGGGAACCTTGTTTATCGTCACGAGCTGGCCGATCGC
>JAKOXK010000088.1 GCA_029781035.1 Armatimonadota bacterium | reverse complement strand
CAGGCGGCCACGTACATCGAAAACCCAGCGTCGTACTTTCTCTCGACCTTGCCCTCAATCGGGATGATCAAGTAACCAGAGAGATACTCTTCACCGGCCTTTCTGGCCAAAGCAATAGGCGCCGAGAAGAGAAGCCACGCGACTCCACTCAAGGCGAACGGTCTGGCGACACGTGACACAACGTCTCTCATGCCTGATTCTAGTGCATGCCGCCAGCAGAACCGATGCGAAGGGTGTCAAGCGATACCGCCCACCGACCTCGAGCTTGTGTCAAACGAAGATTGGTGGAGATTACAGCGCGCGTTTCGAAGCATTTCCCTCGTGGGCGCAGGACTTCAGCCTGAGGGCAACAGCGCAAGCTAAAGACTTGCGGCTACGTTTTCGTTCGATCAGAAATCTTGGTGGAGATTACAGGACGCGTTTCGAACGGTGTTGAACCTGTTGCCGAGAGTTGCCCAATCAGCTGCAGACTGAAATCGGGGTTCGAACGGCAACAGTTGGTCGACATTCCTGGATGAGATTCGGAACCTTCCAAGTGGGCCGTCGATCAGCACCAAACCTAATCCGCCAACCACGACGGTGGGCCAGAACATGGGCGCGGACATCACGGCGCCTGGAAGGCTCGTTGCCATGTCTTTGCCTTGCTGGATCGCCCACACCACGAGCAAGAGTCCAATCCCGAACAGGCTTCCGTCGATGCCCCATAGCGCCGACTTGGCGCGGCTCGGCCTTTGGGCAATCGGACGCCCACACTTGGGGCAGGTCGGAGCCTCGGACGAGACGTCAGAGCCACAGTCCGGGCAGTGGATCAGAGGCATGTTGGGAGGCTACCTTGAGTGAGAGAACCCAATTTGACGCAACCTGCGGGTCGACCGTTGGGCTCCGCATCTGCTCTCCTTATGGCCGTGTCACTTGAGGTCGTTGAAGTTGAAGTTCGCAGCCTGAACGTGGAATGAACCGTGGCTTTTAAAGGATGTCCTGAACTAGACCAGTGATAGAATGGAGCCATGACCCGCCATGACACGTGTTGCCTGATCGGGCTCGCACTTGCTGTCATGCCTGTGCTGTCGGTGGCGAACGTCCTGATCCTCGACGACTTCACGGTGACGCCGTGGTCGGTGACGCTCTACAACGGTCAGGGTGCGTCTCACGACTGGCAAGGTTTGGACAAGAGGCACTGCTTCTTCGGCGAGAGGCAGGTGAACATGACGATCAACTACAACCCGAACCACACGAGCCTGACCTACTCCCTCGGCAATCACGAGCAGAAGTTCACGTCGCCCCTGCAGGTTGCGTGGAGTTACAGCTTGGAGTATGGGAACGACTTCACGACGAACGTCGACCTTTCGTTCGTCGACAAGTTCATGCTGGACTTCAACACGATCCCCGTAGGCTACGGCCCCGACGAGATGACCCTGTCTGTGGCCGACTGGAGCGGCAAAGGCGGCACGGTCGGATGGAACATCAGGCCGGGCGGAGTCTACTTTAGGAAGTCGTACTTCCCCCAGGGCATCGATTGGCACCATATACGTCAAGTCACTCTGCGCCAGGACTTCGACTTGCTGCCCAACCCGACCACGTACTCAGCCACTAACTTCTATGCGACGTTGAAGCCGGGAGCGTTGCCCCCGGCTTCCGGCGTCTTTCCTGTCCTCATTAGGCGTTAGGCCCTCAACTCATCTTCGAGCTCGACAGGTTCTTCTGTACAGCGATCCAGGTCGGGACGGGAGACATCCCCGTCTGGTCCAGCCAGAAGAGGAACTCGGCCATGGTCAGAGGTCCCAAGGTGACGAATGTCGAGGTTCCAACCTTGACGGTGATGTTGTTCAGCGAGCCTGTCGAGAGGTTGTAGACACGCACCATGCTGCCTAGCGGCACCTCGTCCAACGCCGTGCTCAAGGTGACGGTGGAGGCAGTGCTGTCGGTGTAGACTACGTTCTTGCCCCGGTTTCCACGCCAAGTGAAGTTTCCCTGGTTTGCCTCAATCCGGTCAGGCTGGATGAACTGGTACCAGTCGTCTTTGGCCCGACCAAGCACGGACGCCATGCTCTGTTCTGTGTACATCTCGCCGTCGACAAGCTCATAGTCCCCGGCGTCGACCGTGCTCTGCCAGCCCATTCCGCTTGCATCCTCGCCCGAAGCGGTATTGAGAAGCGGCAACTGGAACCTCGACGCCGCTTTGATGCCGAGGGCGTTGACAGCCCAGTTGTAGGTGCCTGTCGACACTGGGGTGCCGGTGGTCGTCCGCACCTGGCCGGCGTTGGCCAGGCCAGATGCAAGCGGGTATGTCCCTGTCTCGTCAGCGGCCTCGGTGCCGCCCCATGCCTGTTGCCAGAAGACCTTGAAGGCGGCGCCGAGAACGCCCTCGGGGACGAGGTTC
>JAKOXK010000081.1 GCA_029781035.1 Armatimonadota bacterium | reverse complement strand
TGCTCATTTCGGTCTTCAGGGGTCGTACCGCCAGCTTCCCGCCTACCCGCTGAAGTTGGTTCTCGACGCGGAACACTCCGGCCTTGAGGTCGACGTCCCGCCATCTCAGGCCTGTGGCTTCTCCGACCCGCAGGCCGGTGGCCATGACAAAGCGGACGAGCCTCTCGATCGGTGAGCACGAGACAGCCTTGTACAGCTCTGCAAGGTCTTTAGGGGTCAACACCTGCGTGGACTTCCGCTGGATTCTGCCGAGGTTGGTCGCTTGGTTGACCGGGCAGTACGACAGGCGGCCCGTGGCGACGGCCTGGTTCAGCGCCGCACGCAAGACCGCCCGCACGTTCCTTAGGGTGGCCTCCCCCTGTACAGGTTGTCGCTTGATTTTCGAGTTCTTCGCCCTTGCCTCCTCCAACTCCTCCCGCTTCTTGGCGAACTCAACTCTCTTGTCGGCGAAGAACCGGGCGATCGACGAGGGGTCGAGCTTCTTCAGTTCAATGCGGCCGAGCTTCGGCTTGAGATGGATCCTCACGACCTGGTCGTAGCTACGGACGGTCTTGGCGCTCCGGTTGGGCTTGACGTGGTGATCCATCCAGTGGTCTAGCCATTCCCCGACCGTCATCCGGCCCTTGACGACGGGCCTACCCGATGCAGCTTCGACCTTCATCTCGTTGAGGGCGGCCGTTGCCGCCGCTTTGGTCTTCCTCTGAGCCTTCCGGTAGATTGGCTTGCCGTCTGGGCCCATCCCCTCGAAGACCGAGGCGACCCAGACCTTCCGACTCTTCAGAAACGTCACACTGCCTTCGTTCCGGCCACGCCTTGCCATTTCGCTGCCTCTTTCCGTGTCACCATAATGGTCACCATTACGAGCGGAGTCGCTATGGTGACTTGGGACAGTTCTGGACACGATGATACCACGAATTAGGTTCAAAAAGGAAAGTCTAGACAGGCCCAAAATGGGTACACCCGCTTTTTCGTAAACAGCAGGTCACCAGTTCGAATCTGGTCATCGGCTCCAGGATTTTGAACCTGGAACGTTAGGGGGACGAACGGATTTAGTGCCCTGATTCCCAATCCTGACGACAACTTTGACGACAACCCAGGTTCGGGCTAGGCCCGATTCGACTTGAAGAGACTGTCCATCTTGTCTGCCGCGTCCTTCTCCAGGGCTGGGATGACGTGCGAGTACGTGTTGAGCGTCAGGCTGATCTGGCTGTGCCCGAGAATCTCCATCACGACGCGGGGAGAGACGCCTTGGGCCAGGAGTAGAGACGCGCATGTGTGGCGCAGGTCGTGGAACCTCAAGGGCGGCAATTCGGCACCCTTCAGAACCTTCGCGAACGCCTTGCGCACGACAGCGTCGTGCAAGGGGGCACCGTCGACGCGGGTGAAGACAAACCCGGTCTCCTGCCACTCGTGTCCTGACTCCCGACGTTCCTGATCCTGCCGTTTGCGGTGGGCCTTCAGTGCGGCGACGGCGAACTTCGGCAGGGCCACAGTACGAGCACCTTTCGCGCTCTTGGGCGCGGTCAACTGGGCCCGTCTGTTGATCCGCTGCAATTGGTTGGCGACCCTCAAGGTTCCCGCGTTCAGGTCGACGTCGTTCCAGCGGAGACCCAGGGCCTCACCGATCCGTAGACCGATAGCCATGACGACGGTGAAGAGGGCGGACAGACGGTGGTTCTTGGCTTCGTTGACCAGTGTCTTGGCTTGTGCTGGAGTCAAGGAAGTGAACTCGTGCTTCTTGACTTGGGGCGGGTTGATGAGGAGCGCCACGTTCCGGGGCACCAAGTCCCACTTGACAGCCTGGTTCAGGGCGTTGCGCAGGACGTCGCGCAAGTATTGGACGCTGCGAGGAGAAAGGCCGGACTTTGCCTTGTCGTTCAGGAACCGTTGCACGTCCTGTGCGGTCAGCTTGGTCAGACGGAACTTGCCGAGTCCTGGGATCAAGTGGATTCGTACCACCTGCTCATAGCTAGCGCTTGTCTTGGGACGCTTGTTCGGCTTGATGACGGTCTCGACCCAGTCGTTGAGGAACATCTCGACCGACCGGTCACGAATGACGACCGGGAGGCCCTGTTGGGCCTGTTTGAGGGCCGAAGTCATCTTCTCGTGGACTTCGTTCCGCGTCTTGCCATAGAAACACTTGCGGATCGGCTTGCCGTTCGCATAGCCGAGGCTGACCCTCGCTTCCCACCTTCCGTCCTTTCGCTGGCTGATCGTGCCTTCGTTGTTGCCTCTCTTACCCATGCTGAGCCTTCACTTTCTTTCGTTGCCTGTATGCCTTTAACTTGCACCGGTCGTCACAGTAGACCTGGCGGCCATGAACCGGATAGAAGTACTTGTCGCAGGCTTGACACTTGATCATCGCCCCTGCCTGGCCGGTGAGCTCTTCGGCTAGCTGAATGTGCAAAGCACCCAGCAAGTCTCGGGGACGGATCAGTATGGGCACTCGACGACCGGAGACGACGACTGGATGCGCACCCTCTCGAAGTGATCGTGTCACGACTACCTCAAGCCATCTGCGCGCCATGTGCTTCCACGGTGGCCCCGCTTGAACCCTCGACGGTTCGCAGAAGACGAACTCTGTGACTCGCTCTGGGAGGAGGTGGGCTAGACCCAATTTGTCCCAGTTGCCTCCGACCAGCTCTACGGTCGATGATCCAGTGAAACGCAGAATCTCATGAACCTGGGTTTCAGGAGACTTGGCACGTCCCGAAACTGCGTCCCACACGTCGATCATGTCTCGCATTGCCAGGATCTCCCTGACCCACATAGTGGCGCTTTCCCCCCATCGCAACTGCCTCTTGTCCTTGTCATGCTCAAAAAGCTGCTGGACACACCTGCCCAAGAGGCCGTATTCACATGCAAATTTGCCGATGGCGCCCGACTCGATGGGCAGGGAGGAAAATCGGCGGTGCAGTCCCGGAACTGAGAGCGGGTCGTAACACCACCCGTTCGGTTCAAAGCCCCCTTCGCCATCCTCATTTAGCACCAACCATCCTGATGGGTTGCCCATGGGCTCCTTGAGGGTCGACGGTTCGAAGCAGAACACGTCGGTTCCGTCTTGCGTGCTGGTCAGAAGCTCCGTGTTCGTCACAAGCGTCGTCTCCGTTGGCCACGCATCAGGCAGCCAGGAGTACCCGCTCGCCTGCACCCACCAGGCGGCCGAATAAGGAGTGAGTCTAGGTGGATTGGTCATGTGCTACGTAAACGCTATGGAAAGATACTTTATTCTGGCACATCAATGGAAGTACAGTGTCTTCGGCCTGAGCGCCAGACAGGACAATCGATGCAGAAAGCGTTCTACAGGATTACGGAAGTCGCCGAGATTCTCGGCATCGGCAAGTCACTCGCCTACCAACTCGTTGCCTCCGGCGAAATACCGAGCGTGTATCTGGCTGGCAGGCGAAGTAGGCGCGTCCATTACCTTGAGCTCGAAAAATGGATCGCCCGGCAGGCTGAAGCTGGAACCCAACAGGGGCCCACATTTCCTTGACAATACTAGGCCACCACTCGACACACAGGATGGAAGGGATGGAATCCAGGTCCTGGCGAGGGACTGCGTCGTGACCAGACGCAAGGCAGCTCGGCCCCGGCCAGTCCTTGCGCAAGCCCGACCGACAGAACAGCCCAGGGTCATCAGGGAGTTCAGCCGCAAGAGCCGACGGCGCGCCCTACTCCACCTACGTAACGCAACCTGCTATTCATGGGCTGTCGGGCTGACCTTCCCTCGGCCTGTCCTCGACGACCGACTTGCCAAGTTGGCTCTCGACCGCTTCGCCCTATGGGTGGTCAGGCAGGGTGTCTCTTTGTTCTGGAAGCAGGAGTTCAGCTCGGGGAAACCGCACTTTCACATGCTGATGACTGGCCCGCTCAACGAGGGTGAAGCTTCTCGAGTTTGGGCAAGTGCCACAGGGTCGAGCCACGTCAACGTCTATTCAAAACCCATCAGGGTCTACGACGCTTTGGTCCAGTATATGCTGAAGCGCCCCGATCACCCGCAGAATCAGATCCCTGAGGGCTACAGAAACATGGGCCGCTTCTGGGGAACGAGAGGGCCGAAGGCAAAGGCTGACGCCCTCTTGGAGATTCGAGGGCAGCCGGTCGAGATTGCCAAACTAGTCCGTCCACTCAAACGCGTGGAGAAAGCAGCCAAGAAACGGAAGAGGCCTGACGGTGGAAGCGTAGGTATGACTATGTACGACTGCGGTGGCCATTCGGTAGCCGAGGCGCTCAAGAAGTGTATTCGTCAGTGAGTCAGCATGTTCGGCTTCAAGCGTGATTCGGTGCTGCCCAGGTCGTACGCCCCAGCTCCACCGGGGGAGGGGGGAGGGGTGGGGCCATCCTCCGAGAAGCGACTCGCGCCACCAATCCCCAGGTTGAAACCAGTCAACCCCTTTGTGCTGCCAACGACTCGTAGAGTAGCGATCAGAGTCAGCGTGAAGAGTACCTAGTGACATTTGTGGGAGCCGGAAAGCCGCCGAAGTTAACTGGGCGCACTACTGGTACTTTTTCGGTGTGCCTATCAAGTCGCACAACGATCTGTCGTACTGACGCCGGGTACCACTTCTTGCCGTTCATCGGTGTCGCTTTTCCAGCTAGGTTCAGGTGGTCAGCGATCTGCGCGTATGTCATGCCGCGTGACCGGAGCACCTGGATGAGGCGTGCAGTGACCTTGTCTACAGACACCCGGCGACCGCCGACGATGCCCTGCTCTCTTTTGACCCGCAACGCCTCCTTAGTCCGCTGTCCTATGAGCCTTCGCTCGAACTGGGCGAACGACACGAGCACGTTGGCGACCATCTCGCCAACCGGCGTCGACGTGTCCACGTTGACGTCGAGGACGACCAGTTTCCATCCTTGGCGGGAAGCCAGGTCGACCAACTGGCAGAAGTCGCCGACCGATCGGCTCAGGCGGTCAAGCTTGGCGGCGACCAGTGCATTCGCTTTTCCGCGTGAGAGTAACTCCAGAGCCTCTTGGAGGCCGGGACGGTTCAGATCCTTGGCACTCAGTCCCTCGTCTGTCACCATGCTTGAGACCGTCCAGCCGCGCCGTCCGACCTCGTCTTCAATCGCTTGCCGCTGCGACTCGAGCCCGGCGCCGGAGTCGGCCTGCTTGTCGGTGGAGACTCGGATGTAACCAACCACGCTCACGGCATCTGATTCGGGTCGGTGCAGTTTGCGTCTAGACTTGGCCATGCCCTATCCTACCCGAAGAAATACAAACGACCGTTTGTATTTCCTGTGCTCCCTGGAGTTCGATCGTGGGCCAAGGTGGCAGAGACAGGGCCGACTCATTCAGATCCGAAGACTTTGGAATCCGAACCGTAGCTGGCCAGGACACATTCGGGCATCCCCAATCGTTCAATGGACAATGCACAGGTTATACGAAGCGCGAGAATGGCACATGCGAATCGGGATTGATCCCTGGTCGGCCAAGAACCTAGCCCTATGCTCTTGTCAGACCCGTCTGGGTGCGACGACTGCCGTGTTACAGTCGACCAGTGAAGGCACCAACGAGTATCGCTCCGTTTTGCGACGACTCGCTACGTTCGTGCAGTTCATGTCCTGGTCGCCTCGACTTCGGCGCGAGGCAGCCGGCAAACAAACCGGGCACCCCTCGGGTCTCGGTTTTCGCAGGCGAGGGCGCCGCCCCGTGCCTCGACGATCCGCCGACTGACCGCGAGACCGATCCCGCTTCCCCCGTTACTCCTGTTCCGGTGGTTGTCCACTCTGAAAAGCCGCTCGAAAACGGCTTCGTGAAGGCTAGTCTCGATTCCGGGGCCCTCGTCTTCGACAGTCAAGAGCGAGCCCCCATCAGGTGTGACCCTCAGCTTCACGTCAACTTGTGAGTCCGGATCGCTAAAACGGAGGGCGTTGTCCAAGAGGTTGTCGAGGACGATCCTGACTTCAGCAGGTTCGATACTGGCATAGGCAACATCAAGGGTGTGACGGAGTTCGACGCGATGTTCGGCAAACCGGTCCGTCCATCCAGACACTGCTTCTCCGACTACGCTAGAAAGCTCTGTCGATTCCGTAACCGGGTCAGCCGCACGTGTCGATTGAAGGAGTGACAAGGCGATGCGCGTCAGACGGTCGATCTCACCTAGCAGGGCCTTGTGGGACGCAATGTACTCCTCGGAGGACCTCTCCCTGAGCAGGGTCGTCTCGACTCGTGTCCGCATGATTGCCAGTGGGGTTCGAAGTTCATGTGCTGCGTCCACCGCGAACTTCTCTTCTCGGTGGACTGACTGACGGATACGGTCCAACATGCCGTTGAGGTGTTCCGCAAACGCTCCGAACTCGGCGCGGTCAGTTGTTGCGAGGCGCTCGTCCCTACTTGAGCCGCTGATTTCCGCAGCCTGGTCGCTCAGACGTTGCAGCGGCCTGAAGACCGAAAGAGCGGCGAGCCAAGTCGAAGCTCCAACCAGGAAGGACAACGGAAGCCATATAGACCACAGGACCAACTCCAGCCTCTGCAAGCCCTGTTCGGTGTCTGCCCAGTTAGTCGAGAGGACAAGGCGTCCTCCCACCAAGGTGCCGCCATAGTACGCTGTTGCGCCTTCGATCCGGAAGCCGAGCTCATCTGAAGCTACGGGCCCTGTAGAGGCGACGACCTTGCCAGACTTGTCGAACACGGTGGCGGCCATCCTTGGGTGGTCTTCGTGAAACTCGGAGGCGTCGAACCGGCTCACGGGGTCGCCTGACGCGCTGCGAAAAGCTGCAGCGAGTTCGCTCCGCTTCTGGGACATTGCGGACGATCGGGAAAGCCATACTACGACCGAGAACACGATCGCCAGCACAAAGGCCGCAACCCCCGCGGAAACCAAACCGAGCCTAGCTTTGTGGCTGACCGTGCCTCACCTCCAAGACGTACCCTTTGCCCCTGACCGTGTGGATCAGCCGGGGGCGTCCCATGGCCTCCAACTTCGTTCGGAGATAGTTCATGTACACCTCAATGAGGTTCGGGTCGCGAGGATTGTCTTCGTGCCATACGAGTTCGAACAGCCTTGGTTTGGACAGGACTATGCCTGGGTTCAGCATGAACGTTTCTAGAAGGGCGAATTCCGTTCTCGACAAGTCTATCCACCGATCGTTCCGCTTCACTGAACGCAATCGGGTGTCCATCAGGAGGTCGTCGTACTCGAGGACGTCCTGGTTAGCCCGTGACCTCCTGAGCAAAGCACGGAGGCGGGCCAGCAGTTCCTCCAAGACAAAGGGCTTGACCAGGTAGTCGTCGCCACCAAGGTCCAGGCCCTTCACTTGGTCGTCGAGTCCGCCACGGGCTGTCAAGAACAGCACCGGGATCATTTCGGCAGAGCCCCTCAACTGCCGGACCATCTCGAAGCCGTTCATCTCCGGCATCATGACGTCCACGATGAGAAGGTCGTGGCCCCTGGCGCGCTTGAGGCCCTCCGATCCGTTTGGAGCGACAGAGACATCAAAGCCCGACTCCTGGAGCGCCTGCTCCAGAAGCCGGGACATCGAGGGCTCGTCCTCGACGACCAAGACTCGTGGTTGGCCCTTGATCTCGACTTAGCCTCCTGCCTTCGCGATCTTCGCCAGATCAGCCTTCATCTCGCTGGCCTCTCCTGCTGGGTCCACAGACTCCGAGTCTAGTACTTTCCCGCTCATTGGGTCGACTTCGACCTCCGAAATCTTGTGGCCCTTGGCGACCATAACACCATACGACCAGTGTCCCTCGTCGAACTCGAAATTGGCTTGAAAGGCAGTCCCGCCACCCAACTTTGACGTGGCGGCCCGCATCGCTTCCACCGGACTTATCTTGACAGACGGCGTTGTTGGCCGCGCCCATTTGGTCTGCCCGCCGGATTCACCTTTCTCGTCCTGGGCAACCGCGTAAAGCTTGCTGACAGAGTTAGACGGCTCTCGTGCGTCGGCGCTCCTCGCGAATACGGCCGCAGCCGCCAGAAGGCCGAATGTCGCCGCGACGCATGCGATCGTTGTGATTCTCGTGCTCATTGTTCGTTCTCCGGAAGCAGGTACCGCTGCCCCGTTTCCGAGTAAACACTGTACGCCTCCACCGACAACTTGGAACTCGCTAAGCCTTGGCACGTTCGGAGCGCGCAAGGAGGCTCGCGTACAACACGGGCGCGAGCACGAGCGTGAAGAGCGTCGAAAACGCGAGTCCGCCGATGACCGAGATAGCAAGTGGCTTCTGCATGGCCGCGCCTGCGCCGATTCCAAGTGCCAGAGGGAACAAGGCTGTGATCGCTGCGAAGGTGGTCATGAGAATCGGCCTCAAGCGCGCCGCGCCAGCTTCGGCAATGAGTGCCAGCGGAGCCCTTTCCGGCTCGAGGCGCTTCCTTCGCAGAAACTCGTCGAAAAGCAGGATGCCATTCTCCGTGACGATTCCGACGATCATGATGGCGCCCGTGTACGACGAGACGTTTAGCGGCGTGGCGGTCATCCATAGGGCTAAGACGACACCAGCGAGCGACAGCACGGCAGCTGTGAAGAGCGAGACCGCGATGCGGAAGGACCGTAGAGCGAACACCATCACGGAGAACACGGCCGCGGCGGCCGTCGCGAAAACTGCGCCAAGGGCAAGGAAGGACTCTTGCTGGCTTTTGTAAAGGCCACCATATTCGATCGCATAGCCGGGCGGAAGCGCGAGCCCGGTCAGTTTCGACTTGACCTGTCGTATGGCAGACCCAAGGTCGATTCCCTCCAGGCGCGCTGTCACCGCGACCATGAGCCGCTGGTTCTCGCGGTCAAGCTCGGGCCCGCCTTGGTCGACGTACACGTTTGCGACGCTTCCGAGCGGGATAAGTTGTCCATTGGGAGCGGCGACAGTCATGGCCCGCACAGAGTCGACCGTCCGGTTGGCAACGAAAGGGAACCTAACACGGACAGGCTCTAACAGATCGGTCCTCTTCACAAAGGAAGGCACGTCGCCGTCCATTGCCCCTTGGGCCGCAGAGGTCACGGTGTCGATGGTGAGCCCCCGGACTGCCGCCTTGACGGGGTCGACCTGGACCATCGTCTCAGGGCCGCTCTCAATGATGCCGTCGGACACGTCGACGACGCCTTTGACCGAAGAGACTTTGTCGGCGACCTGTTGCGCCACCTGTTTCAGAACGTTGATGTCTGGACCAAAGACCTTGACATCGACGGGTTGGGGCGTGCCCGCAATGTCTCCGATCAGGTCTCCGAGGATCGCAACCATATCGACACTGAGGTCAGGCACAAGGGAGCCTAGTTTGTTGCGGACGTCGCTCATGATCTCGTCAGCGCTTGGCCGCTTTCCAGACGTAAGCCGAACCACCATGTCGCCCTGGTTCAACTGCGTGATCTCCAGACCTGATCCGGAAAGAGCGCCTGTCAACCTGGACCAGGTCTTGACGCCCTTTTCGTGGGCGAGGACGGCTTCGACTTGTCGCATCACCCTGTCCGTCTCGGCAAGCGATGTGCCAGCAGGCATCCGGTAGTCCAAGACGAAGGCGCCTTCGTCGAACTCGGGCATGAAGCCGCTTTGCAGTTGGCCGAACAGGAACCAGACTCCTGCCGCGATCGGCGCGATCAGCAGGAGCGTGACAGGCCTGTGACTCAGTGCCCAGTGCACGACTTTAAGGTAAGTGCGTTCGACTGGGCCCGCCACGTGCGGCCCTCCCGTCACCAGACCTTCAGGGAACACCCACCTCGCAAGAAGTGGGACGACAGTAAGGGCGAGGACAAGCGAGACAGCCAAGACAGAGATCATCGTTTTGACAAGTGGTGCGAAGAAGCCACCGGTCACGCCGGGAAGAAGCATGAGTGGCGCGAACGTCACCACCGTCGCCATGGTCGAACCGACCATGGCTGGCGTGATGTCGCGCAAACCGTGCACCACGGCGCTAAGCCGAGGGTGCCCTTGCTCCAGCTCAAGATAGATGTGCTCCACGACCACGATGGCGTCGTCGATCACCAATCCGAGGGCGATGGCAATCGCGCCCAGCGTCATGATGTTGAGGGTCATTCCAAAAAAGCGCAGAGCGGCGAAGGCTATCACCAGAGTGATCGGAAGCATCACCAAGGTGACAAAGGCCGCCCGGAAGTTCCGCAGGAACAGCGTTACCACGATAAGCGCCAAGAAGCCCCCGATGGCTATCGCTTCGACGACGCTGGCCTCGCTCTCCCGTACGATCTCCGACTGGTCATAGAACGGTGTGAGGACGACGTCTTGGGGCAGAGTAGCCCGCAAACGGGCGACTTCGGCCCGCACGTCGTCAGCGACTTGCACCGTGTTGCCGTCTGGGCTGCGAATTATGTTGAGAAGGACAGCGTCTTTGCCCCCGCCAGTCGCGATGACAGTCCGCCGCTCGACTCCCTCGCTCACTGACGCGACGTCGCCGACGGTAACTGGAACCCTGTCCTTAGCCCCGATGACGACATGCCGGATTGAGTCCTCGTCGCTGAGGCTGCCAGAGACGATGACCAAGTGGCGCACATACTGTTCGTCGTAACTTCCGACCGCCGTGATGATGTTCGTCTTGGCGATGGCGTCGTCCACGTCGGCCATTGCGAATCCGTGAGCCGACAACTTAGCGGGCGAGACGACCACTTGGAACTCGCGCTTGTCGCCGCCGTTGACCAACACTCGGGCGACACCAGGGATCCGCGCAATCCTCGGCCTCACCGTGTACAAAGCGAGCTCTTGGAGGTCGGCAAGGCTCCGCCTGTCTGAAGTCAGGCTGTAGTCGATGATCGGAAAGACTGTAGGGTTCAGCCTTTCAGCAGTCACGGACACGCCGTTAGGAAGCGTCGATGCGACCTCTGCGATCCTGGCGCGCACCAACTGCAGCACGACGTTCATATCGCTGCCGTCTTGGAACGTCAGAGTGAACCCCGCCGAGCCTCGAGTAGTCTGCGACTCCTCAAGTTTAAGGCCGGGAATGCTGCTGAACGCCTCTTCGAGGGGTTTCGTGACACTTACCAAGACGTTCTCCGAAGGAGCGTCGCCCCCTTCAGCCGCAACGATGATCCTCGGCACAGTCAGGTTGGGAAATATCGCGAGCGGCAAGTTCGTCGCAGCGAAGACACCGAGGAGACAGAGACCCACGACGAGCAGGCCCACGGCCCTCACGTGGCGAATGAGCCAGTCTAGCGCGCTCATTTAGCCGTCCTTGTCGCCGTCCCGTCCTCGAGCTCAAGGGCCCCGGTCGTGACGACGCGGTCGCCCGACGAAACACCTTTCACGACTTCGGTTCTGTTAGGATCGGTCACTCCGAGGACCACCTTGTTCGCGTGAGCGACATCGTCTTGGCCCACGGTGAAGACAGTTGGCTGACCTCCTTTCTGAACGACTGCAGTGACTGGAACGAGCACGACGCCTGTCACCGACTTCGTCACGATCTTTGCCGTGACAAAACCGTCGTCCCGGAGCCTGTGGTCGCTGTTGTCTGCGACAGCCTCCACTTCCACCGTGTTCGAAGCAGGGTCGATCGCGCTGCCGATGACGCTCAGGACGGCTCTATGAGGCGAGCCAGGAGCGGCATCTGTGGTGAATTCGACCGCCTGTCCGGGCCGGAGTTTCGCAAGGCTCCCTTCGGCGACATGAAGGAGAAGTCGGACACGGTCTAGGTTGACGACCGTGACGATGGCCGTCGTCGTGTCGACGCTCTCACCCGGGTTGACAGCCCTTGCCACGACCGTCCCACCGACCGGTGAGACAATGGTAAGGGCATTGTACTGCGCGACGATAGACTGCAGGCTAGCGGTCGCCGAGGCTACTTGTTGCCTAGCGATCTGGACGTCTTGCTCCTTTGATTTGACCTGGACCGATTGGGCCTGTGCAGCCCTGAGCTGTTGCCGGGCTTGGTCGAGCGCCACTTCGCCCGCCTGAATGTCTTCTGGCCGGTTTCCTTGCTTGGCGAGCGACAGGGCCTGCTCGGCGCTGGCGAGTTGTGCCTTCGCAGTCTCTACTTGTGCCTGGGCGCTTTCCAGATCCTTGCGGGCCAGCAGTCCTTCTCCGTAGAGCGTCTGCGAGCGCGAGAGGTTCTGGACGGCGTTTGTGACCGCTGCCTGCGCCGAAGAGACGGCGGCTTGAGCCTGAGCGATCTCCTGCGGTCTGGATCCGGCCCGCAGCTTGGCGAGCGCAACAGTTTGGGCGCGCACGTTCAAGTGAGCTTGTTCGACCGCCGCCTGTTGAGACCGCCTCTCAGCGTCAAGGTTGATTTGGGCCTGGGCAAGTGCCTCTCGGGCTGCTTGCACAGCAGACCGGGCCCCTCCGACTTGTCCAGCGAGGGCTCCAGCGTCGATCGTCGCAAGGACCTGTCCCTTGGTTACAGTGTCGCCAATCTTGACACGGACGTCTTTGATCCGCCCAGGAGACAATGGTGCGACCTTGGCCTCTTGGCCCGGTAGTGGTGCGAGCGTCCCCGTTGCCTCGACGGTCTCTTGGATGTCGCCCTTCTCGGCGGTGGCTATGGTGACCTGGACCACAGGCTTGGCTTGGTCGGCACTGTCGCCTGAATCCGGGGGTTTCCCGCAACCGGCAACAGCAAGCGACACCATGACAAAGGCAGCAAAGGACTTCACGGTGTTGGCTCCCCGGTTATCTGTCTAAGCCTTGCAACCGCCACAGCGAGGTCGAACCTCGCAGTGTTCTCATCGACGAGTGCCTGGTTGTAGGCGAACTGAGCGTCTAGCACATCGCGCGTCGTCGTCAATCCCGCGGCATAGGCTTGGCGCGCCTTCGCCAGGCTTTGGCTGGCAATGTCCTTGGTCACCGTTGTGGCCTCCAAGGTCGCCTTTGCCCCTCGCAAGTCAAGGAACCCTTGCCCGACATCGAGGCGGACCTGTTCAGTCGCAAGTTGTAGCGCCGCGTTCGCCTGAGAGAGCTGTGACTGGGCTTGCTTGACTTGGCTCTTGAGGACGCTCCTGCCCGAAAGGGGAAGCCCTATGCTGACCGAGAGCGTCGTGAGGTGCGAATACGCCGTAGGATCTGTTGTCTGCACATGGGTCAGTTGAAGCGCAAAGTCCGGGTCGTTTCCATGCTGTGCGACCCTGACCCCTGCCTTCGCGGCCGAGACTTGGGCCTCTGCTCCTACGATCTCGGGTGACGATTTGAGAGCTGATTCGAGCAGCTTCTTTGGGTCCGGCTCAGTCTGGCTCGCAGTGTCTGGCTCTGCGAGTTTCAGCGGGAAATCGAGCTCCTTGCCAAGGAGGTTGTCGAGGGTCTGGGCCGCAGCCGAAACTCCGACTTCAGCCCGCGTCAAAGCGGCCTGGGCTTCCGCCACCGGAACTTGGGCCTTCAAGAGGTCGGCCTCCGGTAGGTCTCCAGCGTCTACACGCTTCTGCGTGTCCGCGACTTGCCGCTTTGCCTGGTCCAGCGCCTGCTCGGCGATCGCTTTCGCCCCTTGTGCCCTCCAGTACTCGTAATACGCCTGACTGGAGAGGAACGCGATATCCAGCCTCGCCCTCTGAAGGCCAGCCTTTGCCGAGAGGACTCCCGCCTTGCCCTGCTCGACCTTCGCCTGGTTGAGCGGACGGTTCGGCAAGGGGACGGTCAAGCTCCCCTCTAATGTGTCGTAGCTTTCGATGGAGGGAGGCTCGGCGACTTTCCCGTATGACCCGCTTGCCGTGCCCGAGAAGACCGGCTGAAGGCGGGCGAGCCCTAACAACTCGTCTAGTCTCGCCTGGGCCTCATCAACTCTGTCTTGGGCGAGCGCTGCGGCCGGGTGCCGCTCTAGAACAGCTTTAACGATGTCGTGTTGCGAGTATGTGGCCTGACCCAGCGCGATGGAGGCGAACAACGCAATTCCCCCGCTCGCAATCAGCCTCGGTGGCACTTTGTACTCCACCATACAGGGATACCTGCCTGAGGCGGCCTCCGAACCTTAAAAGGAGCCAAGTCGCTGAGTTGCCGGGATATCATCAACTAATCGGCCTATTTCTTAGCCAGATCCGTGATGACGATCATTCAGGTTCTGGGCGGGCCACCCACTTAGTCGCGCCAGGTGGCCCTAGATTTAGAAGCCGGATTTGCGGCCTCGATCCTTCAGGCTACTTCTATGGCACACCCACGACAATGACGGTCGCTGTCCCAGGCTTCATCTGGCCCCGGCGCGCTCCCCCGACTGGCGCGTCGAACTCGGCTGCCAGGAGATAGGCCCTGTGAGCTTTGGCGTCGTAGGCCATCGTGCGCGCCGACACCATCGTCTTTACGGTCTGCACGACCTTTGGGTCTTCGCCCGAGACGTCGACGATGTCCAATGTGCCGTCCTGACCGTTCGGGCTCATGGCGAGTTTCCAGGCCGGGTCGTATGCCGCCGAGTCGGGGCCGTTTCCTATTGCGACGGAGCCCGTGACCTTGCCCGACTTGAAGTCGGAGACGACCATCTTGTTGTTTGAGCAAACGCTGAACAGGCGGTGGCCGGAGGGATCGACTGCAAGGCCGGACGGCTCCTCTCCAGGGTTCAAAGACCATGTCCGCCCGACTTTGTTCGATCTCGTGTCGATCTCTTCGACCTCACTCTTGTCTTCTATGTTCACCCACACGGAACCCTTGCCGTCTGCTTGCCCGAACTCCGGTTTGCCGCCGAGTGCGATCGTCGCGACGACCTTGTGCGATGCGGCATCGAGGACCGTCGCGTCGTTGCTACGGCCGTTGAAAGCTAGGACGTGGTTTGAGGCTGGGTCGAAAATGATGACGTCAGGGTTTTGTCCGACCTTCACAGTCTCCTTCTTCTCGAGTGTCTTCGTGTCGAACACGGTCACTGAGTTGTCCCGACCGTTGGATGTGAATCCCTCGCTCGTGGCTGGGTCGATGGCGATGCCGTGCACACCTGGGGTGTCAGTGACCTCGCCAACGACCTTGCCTGTCTCAGTGTCCACGACCGTCACCCTCGTCGATCTGGACAAGTAGAGCCTGTGGGAACTCGAGTCTACGGTCATAGTGTCCCAGCCGCCATCGCCGCCGATGACGAACTTGTGGATCACACTGAAGTCGTGCGCCGGGCCAAACGAGGCAGCGACGCCAGATATGCAAGCGAGAAGGATGGGGTTCATTGGTTTTTCCTGTGTTAGGTGAGGACCGAAGTGTGAGAGCGTCTGACCATTCGGACTGCCCACTGTTGGCGCGGCAGCTCTACATCCGCAGTGTCCATTTGTCCGTGCTAGAGCTCGCTGCAATGCTCACTGCAGTCGTCCATGCCGGTCCCAGAACAGAACCACGTGAGTTTCGACCGAAGAATCGTTGAGCTGCCCTGTTCGTACCGCGAGCCACGATAGGGCGACGATCCGGTTCCGGCAGCTTGGGGATGCTCTTCACCAACGGACATGGCTACCCCCATGGTAGCCACTCGAACCTTAGAAGTAACCAAGCTATCGGGCAGGTCAGTCTTCGCCCGAGAGCGAATAGAGCGCCAAGAACATGCCACAGAGCGATCGGACTGGCACGGTCAATTCTTGAATTTGGCGGTCGCGTCGCCGGCCCCAAAGCAAGCGGGGCCAAAGGGACGGAGACAGTGCGATCATGATAGGCTAGGAAACTCTGAGGCCGGTCTGATGGAGTTTTGCCGGACTGCACCGACGAGGAGGATATTGGGGACCTCAAGGAAAGAGCGCTCTAGCACCCCGAGTCAGCCCCTACCCCAAACGCTGAGATCAGGCCGACCAAGGACGCCTTCAGGGCGGCCGTTCCTTGGCCAACGCGCCCCAGTTCAATGGAGGGAGCGGTGCCGCCGGTTCTATCCCTCTTTCTTCCCTAAGCCGGGGTACGGCATTTGCGTCTCAAGCTATCTTGGTCTCGTGCGGACGCAAGGGCTCAAGAAGTCAGATCGGCTCGGCAAGAACCAACGTTATAAATCAAAGATCCACCTTGCGAATATCGTCGAGGACGCCGCTTCCGACTCGGCGCTCGTCCAGGCGGCGAACGCGAACCCGTCCGACAAGTTCGCTTTGGTGTTCGGTGGCCACGTCCAAAACCTGATGGTCGAGCGCATGGAGCAGAACGAGGAGATCTTCGGTCGCTACATGAGCGCCCCCGACTTCCGCCAAGTGGTCAACCACTGGCTCGCGCAAGAGGTCTACGGCAAGCTGACCAAGCCGCTCGCGACTTCAGAGAGCACAGAGACCTATCGGGCTCCTTCGGACGAGGGCTAGTCGGGGCCGTTAGTACCTGTTTCAAATGATACGTTCGCAATTTGGCGGGAGCTTGTGATCGGTCATCGGACGCAGGTGCCAGGTTGTAACTGCTTAGAAGCGAGTCATGGCACCGGCAAGCCTGAGTAAGGGCGCGGGGTTCAAGACGACGCCTGCCATCGCGGCGGGCTTGGCAGACGGCGTGTGGACGGTCGAGGAGATGATTCAGGTCGTCACTTCAAAATCACACAGTGCCGGGCCAGCCGGTATCCAGACAGGCGGATCAGAGTGTTTAACAGCCTGGATCAAGTGGATCTCGAGCCTACTATCGAACTCGTCAACCTACCACATGAAGAAAATCTGGTCGTCTGGCCTGACCGTGCCAGTGCCAGTGCCGAGGACGGGTACTCCCCCGGGGCAGTCGGTCTGCCAAGACGATCGCATGTAACGAATCTCTCGTCCGATGCCGTGGTTCCAATGTTCCAGGCGTTTCCAGTGCTAGTTTCGCGGCCTGAAGACCGGGTACCGAGAGTACAGGAATCTGACGACGACCGTTGACGACAACCGAGGCGGAAAAACCGTCCGGCGTCGCGGAAAGAATGGAATAGCAGGGCCGATTTTGAACCTGGTACGGGTCGCTATCTTACGGTATGGAGATGGGCTAGCCGGTTTCGTAAACAGCAGGTCACCAGTTCGAATCTGGTCATCGGCTCCAGGATTTTGAACCTGGAACGTTAGGGGGACGAACGAAGTCGGCATTGCGGACCTCCTCCAGATATACAATGAGCGGCGGCAAGGTGCGGCACCATGAGCGAACGAGACCTCCGTTTCTGGGAGATGTTCAGCCATGAATGGGCGGGCCGGGTGTTGCTGTGTTTGCTTTCCGTCATCGTGCTCGCCATCGTGTGCGCGCAGTGGGCCAAGCGACGGCCGACACCGGTCACGAAGCGCGTGAACCGCGCGGCCAACACTGCCCTCGTCCTGGGCATCCTCGGGTTCCTAGCGAGCCAGATGCATTTGCCGTGTGCCGTCATCGCCAGCCGGAAGAGCCAGTGCTACTCACATCTCCGACGCGTGGCAAACGACCTCACCCTCTACACCGTAGACAACGATGGCCGATATTGCCCGGGAAGTGACTGGGATAAGCTCGTCAAAGACCCCGCCGACCTCAAGTGCCCCAGCGCCGATGGCCCGGTCAGCTACGCTTTCAACCAGCGGCTCCTCGGCTTCGACTCGAGCAAGCTGGAAGACCCCGCCAACACAGTGCTCGTCTTCGACGCGGAAGGCAAGTCAGTCGGCGGCCAAGAACTGCTCGCGCGCACGCGCCATCTCGATCACCCGAACGTTGCCTGTGCCGACGGTCATGTCCTGGGAGGATACGGTGCGTTGGGAAAAGCCGTCCGCTGGTGAGCCGGGCACCGGGCGACCGGCAGCGCGGTTAGACTGTGGTGAGTGCTGGCCTTCCTGAACGTCTTCTTTTTCGTCTTTCACACCGCGCTGATCTTCTTCAACGTGCTCGGCTGGATCCCGAAGAAGCTGCGCAAGTGGAACCTGGCCACCCTGCTCCTCACTGCCTTCAGCTGGACCGTGATGGGAATCTGGTTCGGCCGCGGGTACTGCGTCTGCACCGACCTACACTGGCGCGTCCGCGCGGCGATGGGCATCCACGACCATGCGGACAGCTACTTGGTGCTGCTGGTGCGCACGCTTTCGGGATGGGACCCGCCCGTGCCTTTGGTCAACGCCATCGCGCTTTGGGTGTTCGTCATCTCGCTGACGATGAGCGTCGGGCTCAACGTGCGCGACTGGCGGCGAACGCGCGCATTGGAGTCAGCGGCGGGGGCGTGACCGACAGGGTCGGGGCCATCGGCTCAATGTAGCGCGTGCGCCGGACTACTACGTTTGACGACGCACACAATTCGCACGGTGGCGCCCTAGAGGGGGTGGACAGAGACGACGTGCCAGGCTCCGGCCTTGCCATCGAGGCTCACGAGCCAGGTTCCGTTCAGTTCGAACCGCTTTCCCCAGTCCCAGCTGTACTTCCCTTTGGGCTGAGGGAAGTGCCAGCTCAGTTTCCTGTCGCGGGCGAGGGCCTCCCAGAGCCGCCCTTCGAACCTAGGCCCGACGCGTTTGGCGAACTCCCTCCTTCTTCCCGCCACTTCCAGGGCGGCGAGGTCCTCCAGAGTCGCGAGGGGCGTCGGAAGCCGTCTGCGGGACGTGCGGGTGAATTGCCCGCGCTGAAAGGTGTACTTGTCGTCGTAGAGGCGGTGGGGGCAGCCGTGGCAGGCGCTGAGGGCATCGGGATAGACACGTACGCGGGAGAGCACGTGGTCCGGATCGATCCCGTGCTTGGTCCGGGCGAAGCGGGTGTCGCCTGCGACCTCGTCGCCCATGAGCACGGCTTGCGTCTTTTGCCAACGGCCGTCGGACTCTCGGTACGCCAAGAGCTCGGGCCATGACCAGTTGCCGCTCGCGCTGCCGATGCCAGCGATCCGGAGTTCGTCCTTGCGCCAAAAGAAGTCGCCGCGGACGCAGTCCGTGCCGGGCCCTTCGACCGTCGTGCCGCGCTCGAGGAGCTGCACGCGATTGCGGCCGCCCTCGGGCCAGAGGAAGAACAGCAGGCAATCGTAGCCGTTTGAGGCCCACAGCCAGAGAACGACCCCACGTTGGTCGCCCGACGTGTGGAAGAGGTGATGGTCGTCCTGAACGATGAGGCCGTGCTTCTTTGCCTCAGCGAGGATCGTGCGATGAAAGGGTGTGCCGGTCAGCTTTTGGCCGAGCAGCGCCTGCTCAAGGTCCCCAGCAAAGGACGCCTTCGGGATCACGGCCGCGCACGCAAAGGCAAGCACATGTCGATCATCCCACCAAGTTCGCGATCGGAGACTGCCTTTGGCTGCCATCGGCGTACTTCCTGCCCGTCCTCTGAAGCCGTCTGCGGGGACGCTCGCCCCGTCCCGTCAAAGGCTAGGCGTTCATAATGGAGGGCCTGAACCTTCAATGAAGAAGTCCATCCCCGAAGACCTGTGGAAGGCGTTCTTCCAAGGCGACCGCCTTGCGTGTGCGCGGTTGATCACGATCGCAGAGAACCGCAAGGAGCGGGTTCCTGAGTTGCGTGACGCCTTGGCCAACCGCCTTGGACGCGCGGTGCGGATCGGCATCACGGGGCCCCCGGGCGTTGGCAAGAGCACGCTGACGAGCTTGTTGGCACTTGGGATGGCTGACGCGGGACACAAGGTCGGCATTGTCGCCGTCGATCCGAGCAGCCCGTTCAGCGGGGGCGCGTTCATGGGAGACCGGGTCCGGATGGAGGGACTCGTTGGTGACCAGCGCATCTACATGCGGTCACTGGCCTCACGGGAGGGTCACGGAGGGCTGTCGCCCTCGACCCCGGACGTTGCCGACGTCCTTGAAGGGTTTGGCATGGACCGGATCCTGATCGAGACGGTGGGCGTGGGGCAAGCCGAGCTCGATGTGCTGGAGTGCACCGACCTGGTGGTTCTGGTGCTGCAGCCAAGCACAGGTGACGCGATTCAAACGATGAAGGCTGGGATCATCGAAGCCGCCGACCTCATCGTCGTGAACAAAGCCGACCTCCCAGGTAAAGACGTGGTCCTCAACTCGCTTCGGTTCCTTTTTGGGATGGGTCTGACTAAGAAGATCCGTCCGGTACCACCTGTCATGACCACCTCGGCGATGCAGAACGAAGGCCTGCCAGAGTTGGTCGCCGAACTCGAGAAGCTCGCGAGTGTCTTGTTGGACTCTGGACGCCATGCCGACCTGCGGCGCGCCCGCATGGAGAAAGAGATCCGTGAGGCGATCAGCCAGTGCTTATGGACCGCCTACGACGGCCTCACCGGCGCGACAAAATGCATCCAAGAGAAGGCAAGGGAACTTGTCGAGAAAGCAGAATCGCCGTATCCTTTCATCCGGGAGTCCTGTTCCCGGGTTCGGGTACAGGCACTAGATAAGGAGGCTAGCAATGGCCACGGCGCATGAAAAGACCCAAAACGACCTGAGATCCACGCCCGTCCGCGACGCAGAGTACACGACGGTGTCGGGAAGGCCCGTCGAGCCGGTCTACACCAAGGCCGACGTGCCACACCTCGATTCGACCTTGCCGGGCGAGTACCCGTACACACGCGGTGTCCACCCGACCATGTATCGCGGCAAGCTGTGGACCATGCGCATGTTCGCGGGCATGGGCACAGCCGCTCAGACGAACGAGCGGTTCAAGTTCTTGCTTCAGAAAGGCCAAACCGGCCTTTCCACGGCCTTTGACAACCCAACGTTGTACGGTTGGGACTCGGACCATCCACTGAGCATGGGCGAGGTGGGGAAGACCGGCGTCGCCGTGGACACGCTGGCGGACATGGAACGGCTCTTCGACGGAATTCCGCTCGATCAAGTCTCCACGTCGATGACGATCAATGCGCCCGCTGCTTGGGTCTTCACGATGTTCCTGGCCAATGCCGAAAAGCGAGGCATCGACTTCGCGAAACTGCGCGGCACGCTTCAGAACGACATCCTCAAGGAGTACATCGCCCAAAAAGAGTGGATCTTTCCACCCGAGCCGCACATCAAGCTGATCACCGATCTGATGGCGTTCTGCAGCGAGAACGTTCCTCAGTGGAACACGATCTCAATCAGCGGCTACCATATCCGGGAGGCTGGCGCCACGGCGGCGCAAGAGCTCGCTTTCACGCTGGCTGACGGATTCTGCTACGTGGACCACGCCTTGGCCGCTGGCCAAGACATCGACGACTTCGCGCCGCGACTCTCCTTCTTTTTCAATTCCCACCTGGACTTCTTTGAGGAGATCGCCAAATTGCGCGCCGCTCGGCGGATCTGGGCCCGGCACCTGCGCGAGCGGTACAAAGCGAAGAACCCGCGGTCTTGGCTCTGCCGGTTCCACGTCCAGACGGCCGGGTGCAGCCTGACGGCCCAACAGCCCGAGATCAACATCGTCCGCACGGCGCTTGAGGCCTTGGCCGGCGTCCTTGGCGGGTGTCAGAGCCTGCACACGAACTCGATGGACGAGGCGCTCGCGCTCCCTTCTGACAAGGCAGCGGAGATTGCCCTTCGCACACAGCAGATCATCGCGTTCGAGAGCGGTGCAGCGAACGTCGCCGACCCACTTGGCGGTTCCTACTTCATCGAGAAGCTGACCGACGAGTTGGAGGCAGACGCTGAGAAGTATTTCGAGCAGATCGACGTCTTGGGCGGCATGGTCAAGGCGATCGAACGAGGGTTCCCTCAACAAGAGATCACGCGGTCGGCCTACGAATACCAGAAAGCGGTCAGTGAGCAAAGGAAGATCATTGTCGGCGTGAACGATTTTGCCAACGAGGGTGAAGAACTGGTGATCCCGATCCTGGAGATAGACGAGTCTGTCGAGCGCGAGCAGGTCGTCAGCCTTCGGAAGGTCAAAGAAGGTCGGGACAACCTCGCCGTCAAGGACCGGTTGGAGAAGTTGGAGAGGGCGGCCCGGGACAACAGGAACTTGATCCCTTACCTCCTGGACTCTTGTAGGGTCTACACGACTTTGGGCGAGATCCGGCAGGCGCTAGTCAAGGTGTACGGGGAGTACAAAGAGCAAGCCTTCTATTGAGGTTTCAGTGTGGAGACAAGCATGGCAGAGCAGCCTATCAAAGTAGTCGTGGGCAAACCTGGTCTGGACGGGCATGACCGGGGGGCCAAAGTCGTGGCAAGAGCGCTTGTGGAGGCGGGAATGGAGGTCGTCTACCTGGGTCTCCAGCAGACTCCTGAGGCCATCGTTGCTGCCGCCTTGGAAGAAGACGCCGACGTCATCGGCCTCTCCATCCTTTCGGGGGCGCACATGCCCCATTTCAGACGGGTCAAAGAACTCATGGACCAACAGGGTTTGGGGGACCGGCTTCTGACAGGAGGCGGGATCATTCCCACCAAGGATCAAGAAACGCTTTCAGGCATGGGCGTGGGCAAGTTGTTCGGCCCTGGCGACGACCCCCAAATGATCGTCGCCTATATACGCGAGTGGGTGAAGGAGCACCCAAGAGCCTAGGATCGATCCATGGACTTCTCATTCAACGACGAACAGAGACTGGTCATCGAAGAAGCGCGCAAGTTCGCAGAAAAGCGATTGGCGCCGGTCGTTCAGGAGCTTGACGAGCGTCAAGAGGTGAATCTGGAAGCGCTGCGCGAGCTCGGTTCGCTCGGTTTTCTCGGGATGACCGTGCCCGAGGAGTATGGCGGTTCGAACTTGGGGGCGGTGGCTTATGTCGGCGCGATGATCGAGCTGAGCAAGGTTGACGCCGGGACTGCGGTCGGTGTCTCCGTGCAGAACTCACTGGTCAACGACACCATTGTCAAGTTCGGTACCGACGAACAGAAGTCGACGTACTTGCCGAAACTCGCCACGGGCGAGTGGTTTGGTTGCTTCTCCCTCACCGAAGGCGGCGCAGGCAGCGACCCCGGCTCGTTGAGGGCTTCAGCAGTCCGCGACGGCGACCATTTCATTCTCAACGGAACCAAGAACTTCACGTCCAACGGTGGCTTCGCCGATGCGATCATCGCGTTCTTCCAGACGGACAAGGACAAGGGTGCGAAGGGGATCTCTGCGTTCCTGGTACCCGCGACCACACCGGGATTCGAGGTCGGAAAGCACGAGAACAAACTGGGCATCCGCACGTCGAGCACGACCGAGATGGTCTTCAACGGGTGCCGCGTTCCGGCCTCGTGTCTGTTGGGACCGGAGAACAAGGGCCTGAACGTAGCTCTGACGACACTGGATGGCGGCCGCATTGGAATCGCCGCCCAAGCCGTAGGCATTGCGGAAGGTGCCCTTGACGAGGCCATCAAGTACGCGAAGGACCGCACGCAGTTTGGCCAGAAGTTGGCTGAGTTCCAAGGGCTCCAGTTCATGCTCGCCGACATGGCGACGGAGGTGGAAGTGGCCAAGGCGATGCTCTATCGCACGGCGTGGATGAAGGACACTCACCAGAAGCATTCGAAGGAATCGGCGATGACCAAATTGTTTGCTTCTGAGATGGCACACCGAGTCTGTCACAAGGCGCTTCAGGTTCACGGTGGGTACGGCTATATGAAGGAGTTCCGAGTGGAGCGACTGTACCGAGACCAACGAATCACGGAGATCTACGAAGGAACGAGCGAGATCCAGCGTGTAGTGATCGCCCGGTCCTTGCTTGCCGACTGAGTCGCGGGACGTTCCTGTGATCGTGAGACACGCTCCAGAAGCACGTCTTGAGCCCTGTTGGCCGTGCCCGCGAAGGTCGTTGCAGGGGCGTTTTGAGCCCAGTCCAGGGTGACTACCAGACCCCTGACAACCGTCATAAAAAGTGGTCTAAAGGCCCAAGTCGGCCACCTGTCGGTGAATGCGGGGAGAGGCACGCTGTGTCGCTTTTTGAACCTAAAGTTGTCACGACCCCGCCTCAATAACAATAAAACGCTTATGTGGATACTTTCGTAATGTTAGAATCAGCCAATATCATAGACATGGCCTTGGGTACTGGGTAGGTTCGAGTACGGAAAAGTCAACCCGGTAACTAGGAACGACCATCGGGGGAAGACACATGATGAATGCGGATCGACCAAAAGGATGGGGGAGAACCGCCCTACGGAGGGACGGATGAGAATCTGGAGTCTCCTTCTTTGTCTCTGTTCGGCGTCGTTGTTTATCGGCGCCGCGTTTCCGGGAAAAGCAGATGGACCCGGCCATGAGGCAGAGCGGATTTTCCAGCGGGCGAAGGCTGAGGACTTCAAGGGCGACGAGTATTGTGCCGCCTGTCACGAGGACAAGGTCGCGAACTTCGCTGGATCTCCCCACGCTGCTTGTATGAGCAGTGACAAGTTGCCTCTGGGCAAGCGAGGGTGCGAAGGCTGCCACGGCGCTGGCGGGGTCCACCAGGACGAGAACAACCCTGAGGTGGTCTCGTTCCGGTCGATGACTCCCAAGGAGTCGTCTGCGGCCTGTCTGCGCTGCCACGAATCGACGATGAGCGCGTCTCACTGGAAGAACTCGGCCCACGCCAAGGCCGACCTTGCCTGTGTGACTTGCCACAAGATTCACCCGGACTCGGAGCCGCAGTGGGCGGACAGCAGTTTCAAAAGAGGCAAAGCCGACGACCTGAAGAAGCCACTCTTCACGGCAGCGGCGGCAACGAAGAGTCTACTGATGGCGGACGAGCCGACTTTGTGCGGCCAGTGCCACACGTCTGAGATCGCGCAGTTCCGCATGAACTCGCACCACCCTGTGCCCGAGGGCCAAGTCGTCTGTAGCGACTGTCACACGGTCCACCCGAGCAAGGAGTCGAAGTCCCGTTTCAACGGGGTCAACGACAAGTGCGTGACGTGTCACACGGAATACGCCGGTCCGTTCGTGTACCAGCACGATCCCGTCGCAGGTAACTCTGGTGACGGCTGTCTGGAGTGCCACAAGGCGCACGGATCGGCCAATCCGAGGCTCTTGAATACGTTCTCCCGAGGGTTGTGCGCCCAGTGCCACACGGAGAAACTGTCGACTCACCATCCGGGCCAGAGCTGCTGGAACACCGGGTGCCACGTTGCCCCTCACGGGAGCAACACCGACCCCTACTTCTTAAAGCCATGAGAAAGGTGATGGAGGTGCCTTCCATGAGACTGAACCGACGAACCGTCAGCTTGATCTGGCTCGCCTTTGCCGCAGCCGCGTCTTGGGGCCAGGATGGCCAACAGGCCGGAGACACGAATCCGCCAACGACCGAAGCGTCCACTGCGATCACGCAATGGGGCACTTTGGACCTCGCCTACGGTGACTGGGCCATCAGAGGCAATCGTCACAAGTTCCTTCAATACTCGACCCCGGGGCACGGGTTCTACATCGCGGACATGAACCTCGTGTTCCCGCTGAAAGCGAACTCACCGTATGCGAGCATCGACATCGCTGCGCCGGGCCTTGAGACGTCGGCCGTCTCTGGGCTGATGCAGTTCTTCCACGGTCAGACCCAGTTGTGGTTCAACTTCAGCCGCAACGAGTTCTCGGATCCAGGTTCCGGCCCGGTCGAACCGAGCACGAGCAAGCTGACCACGGTGACGGTGAGCCAAGCGATCACTCCCGAGATCGGGTTGTTCGTGAAGTACCACCGCGACCAGAAGGACTACAGCTTCCAAGCAGCCAAGGATCCAACCGCGACCCGCACGAGGACGACGACCGCGAGCCTTGAAGGCAAGGCCCTGGGTGGGGACGCTGCCGTCACCTACACGGACTGGCGGTTCGTGGACATGCAGGGCTTCCAGCCTGAGAGCGTCCAACGACGGCTCACGGGACGTTATGGCATCCAGTTGACGCCCGCGATCGGTCTTGAAGGATCCCTTGGGCAGACTCGGATCGAGCAGACGGGGTACCAGGACAGCGAGATCAAGTCGTCGTCCATTGGTGGCGATTGGGACATCGGGCCTGACACGAACCTTCGGTTCAACTTCAGCCGTGACTCCTTCGACTTGCCAAACGTGGCCAACGCCTACGTGCAGGACCGGTTCAACAGCTCGTTCAACTTAACTCAGTACTGGCAACGCTGGAACTTCCAATTCGGCTACCGGCACCGGGAGAACGAACGGGTCACCGCCGACCACACGTACGTCGATGTGCCGAAGTTCGACCAGTTAGAAGCGAAAGCCACCGGGAGGATCAACAAGGCGATCCGGTTATCGGCGCGATGGACTTGGAACCGGGCAACAGACCCGGCGACGATGGACACCACCGACTCACGGCTTCTGTACTGGGATCAGCGTGTCCGAGCACAGGCCAAGATTGACGCGAACCTCGGTCGGCTGCTGGGCTATGCCACCTACAACGTGAACTACACCCGCAACACAGACCGGCAGGTCGATGTGACGACGGGAACGGTCACATTCGGTGGCAGCTTCAGCGTCGCGGACAACGCGGACGCCTATTTCGAGTTCTCGAACTCACAGACGAAAGCCAAGGGCCTGTCCGATGTGGGCGGCCTCGACTTGGACAGCTTCTATCCGTCGGCCACGACGCTGGCGCTCGGTGGAAACTGGACGGTCAAGCCCAACTGGTGGCTCGCCGCCAGTTACACCTATCTCTTCACCGACAACGACAACCCGTTGCTCCTGCCCGATGGCAATTTCCGCGGCCGTTACCTCACGGCTTCTTTGACCCATCAGTTCGGCAACGGCAACGAAGCCGCGCTCACGGTTGCTCCTTGGCAATACCGGGACCGGATCTACGACAACGTCGGTTACGACGCGACGATGGTGATGCTCTCATTCAGGGTGAGGTTCTGAAAGTGGAGCGTCATGCGACAGTTTGGGTCGCCATGGAGGCGGCCCTGAAAAGGAAAAGTAGCGGAGGAAAGCAATGAAAGTACGTTGGTACCTAGCCCTCTTCGCCGCACTCCCTTACGCCGCCATGCTGCTGACAGTGCAGAGCTGCGGCGGCGAGGGTGGCCCTGCGGGCGGCGGCGGAGGCGGGACAGGCGGGGGATCGTTCAGTTCAGAGTTCTTAGCTTTGATGTCTAACGAGCAAAAGTCCGCCACAGCAATCGGGTCCGAAGCCTGCGCGCCGTGCCACGGCGGGAAGGCGAGCGACCCCGTCTACACAACTTGGCACGACACCAAGCACGCCAGCGTTGGCGTCGGGTGTGAAAGGTGCCACGGCAACGGCAGCGTCCACCAGGCGAACCCCACGAAGGACAACATCGTGAGCTCGCCCAGGGTCGACACCGCCGTTGTTTGTGGCCAATGCCACGGCCCAACCCATGACGAGTGGAACCAGTCCAAGCACAAGGAACTGATCACAGCCCCGATCGAAGAGGCTGCGACCAACCCAGGTCAGTACGCTCGAAACAGCCGGTGCGTCCTTTGCCACAGCAATATCTTCCGTACGGAAGTTTATGAAAAGGGCATCGACATTTCGACGCTGACCGACCCCGAAGTGCAAGAGTTCGTCGATGAGACCGTCAACGTGGCGCCTCAGATTGCGAACTGCAACACCTGCCACAACCCGCACGCCAAGACAGGGAACCTCAACGCCGACGGCGAAGAGAAGCAGCTCCGGCACAAGACATTCAACATCGACACGTCGATGGTCAATCCGGGAACAACGGCTGCTCAGTTCACTGCCTTTGACCATGGTTGCGGCGAATGCCACAACGGTCGCGGCGCGAACGGCACCGATGCCAAACTGATCCCCGACTCCGGCTCGAGGCCGAACATGCACGCCAGCAACCAATACAACATGCTGATGGGCATCGGTGGCGCCGAAGGCAACGGAGTGGTCAAGCGGAACACGGCTCACGCCGAGGCTCCTGGTCAGTGCAGCAAGTGCCATATGCCCAGTGCGCGGCACACCTTCACGGTGAGCTACGACACAAGCTGTTCGCCTTGCCACACCGCTCAAGACGCGGCCGCCAGAGCGACCTCAGTGAAGCAAAGCGTGTTGGACGAGCTTTATGCACTCCGCACGAAGATGCAGACCTGGGCTCAGGCACAGCTCGGCGACCCGGACTTCTGGGACTACTCCACAAACGTGTCGGCACTCGGCAAGACGCCGCCGGATCAGAAGCTGATTCCGATCGAAGTCCGCCGCGCGCGTCACAACTACTACTTCATCGTCGAGTCCAACGACTACGGTATCCACAACCACCCGTACGTCGAGACTCTCCTTGAGGTGGCAAACCTGAACATGGATTCAGTTCTCGGCAGCAAGCCGGTCAACGGCGGGAACACTGTCTCAAGGGACGAGAAGCTCCGTGTCATCCAGGGCGACTACAAGCGAGCTGGGCAAGGGTTCCAAAAGGACTTCTAAAGCCCACGGTCGAGAAACAAGCCCAAATCCGAGGCCCGTCAGGCTCCTGACGGGCCTCGGTCTGTGTCCGCAAGGGTTGCTCGCCCCGATCCTGCCGACCTTTAGGTTTCATTAGAAGGCCCGAAGAATGACACCGGTCATATGGCCCCCAAACAGGCCGCCAACAATGTAGGTAGGAAAGCCTTTACACGTTTAACCCACTGGTATCCTCAATTCGGGAAACCATACGGAGACAGTCCCATGAAACGTTTGATCATCTTTGCAACAGTCACCGGCTTGGCGGCGGTCGCCATGGCCACAGGTGCGTTCTTGAAGACCTTTAACGACACGTACAAGGTCAAACCCGACTCCACTCTTGGCAAGGCGAAATGCATGATTTGCCACACCAAGGCTAGCGGTGGCGCGTTCAACGCATTCGGCAAGGACGTCTACGCGGCCCTGAAGGAGTCCGGTGGAAAGAAAGTCACCGCTGAGATCCTGAAGAAGGTCGAGGGCAAAGACTCTGACGGCGATGGCATGAAGAACGGGGAAGAGATCAAGAAGGATCGCAACCCCGGCGTCAAGAACTAAGCCTAGGATCGTGGCCCGGGTTCGCCCTTGAAGGGCCCGGGCCACGGAAAAACTTCAAGGGAAGCCGGTGCCAGGTGCTCCTGGGCAACCGGAGCGGAAACGCGAAGCAGACCGGCGAGAATTTGGCACCAGCAAGCTAGGAGGGCTTGTGGTGAAACGATTTAGAAATGTGATTCTCAAGGTGGCTCCCATTGCCACCGCCATTGTTCTACTGAGCGTAGGATTGATGGCACAGACTGCCGAGACTCAAGGGGGAACCACCGACGACAGCGCTGCCGAAGAAGCGGCGGCATCACGGCACCAGTGTCTCGTGTGCCACGATCCCGAAGCGAAGACGGCTCCGGCCGTCAGCTTGGACGCGCTCCGACACTCGCCGCACAAGGACTTCGCCTGCACGGACTGCCACACCGGAATGTCGGCGACCGAGCCGCACACTGAGGAGCAGATCAAGAACCTGCCGAAGTGCGGCAACTGCCACCCGGACGAGGAGGAGAAGTACGTCGCAAGCGTTCACGCACGACCGGACAAGGTCAAGGGCGACCACCCGACCTGCGTCAAATGCCACGGTGGCGGCAATCCCCATGCGGTCGTCATCCGAGGCACTTGGACACGGGCGCAAAAGGTGAAAGTGTGCCAGGACTGCCACTCGGACGAAGCGAGGATGAAGAAGTACGGCGCCACGACCGATGTCGTGGATTCCTACAACAACTCGTTCCACGGTAAGGCCCTGATGCGGTTCGGCAACCTCAAGACTGCGATTTGCGCCGACTGCCATGGGATCCACGACGTTTTGAACCCAAAGGATCCTGCGTCTCCGACACACTCGACCAATCTGGCCAAGACTTGCGGACAGGCGGGATGCCACCCCGGGGCGAAGATGAACTTCGCCATGTCGGGAGCCGGACATCTCAATCTCCGTATCGACAAGGAGCCCTTCCTTTTTGGAATCAAGCTCTTCTTCCTGGCCCTGATCGTAGGCGTGAACTCGTTCCTCGCCCTGGGCGTCCTGTTCGACCTCAAGCGGGCGTTGTTCCTCAAGAACCTGACACCGGTCTTCCGAGCCGTCGCCTTGACGAGCGCCCTCAGCTTCCTCTTCTTGGTTTGGGCGATCATCCAGGCTTCCTTCAGGATTCCTGGTGCGATGGCCTCTGTCGGTGCCGCGATCGCGTTGATTCTTGCCTCGATCCTGATCGGCGCCTTCCGGTCTTGGGACATCCGCGAGATCAAGAACCAAAAGCTCTATCCGAGGATGGGTCTCTCGCTGAGGATTCAGCACCTTCTCCTGATCGTGTCCTTCACCGCTCTGGTCTTGACCGGATTCCCGCTGCGCTTCCCTGAACAGGGCACCCTGCGGGCGATCTACATGTCGATGGGCGGGATGCCGGTGATGCGGCTTGTGCACCACAGTGCCGGGATCCTTATGATCGCAGTCTGGCTGTTCCACATCGGAGAGCTGGTAGTCAAATGGAAACGGGTCGGCTTCTCCTTCAAGTCCTGGTCGATGATGATCAATAAGAAGGACATTCACGACTTCCTAACGACTGTGAAATTCCATCTAGGTCTCTCAAAGGAAGAGCCGAAGTTCGGCAAGTACACTTTCCGTTCCAAATTGGACTACCTAGCTGAATACTGGGGCGTGCCGATAATGGGACTATCAGGCCTCATTCTCTGGTTCCCGGTAAGGACTGGAAACGTACTTCCTGCCGACGCGATTCCTATCGCTTACGTGGCGCACTCCTATGAAGCGGTCTTGGCGTTGTTGGCTGTCACTCTCTGGCATCTTTACAACGCGATCGCCCTGCGACAGATCAACCACTTCCGTCCGCAGTCCTTCTTGATGAACCCCGTATGGATCACAGGCGTCCTGACGGAAGAAGAGATGGCGCACGAGCACCCGCTCGAGCTTGAACGACTCCGCAAGCTGGAGAGCCAGTTCGGCGGGATGGAACCCTATCCGGAAGAGGTACCGGCCGAACCCGAAAGTCCGGAACAGTCGGCAGACGACCCACGCGATACGGAACCACCCAGCTCTTCTCCGTGATCTGAAGCAGGAAGAGTCCTCAGGCCGCGCCAACTGGCGCGGCCTTCTTTTTTGGCAGCTAGGACTAATAGATTGAAAACCGAAAGTGTGGAACATTCTAATGTGGGGAGGAGTAGACACAAGTGAGGGGATAGGGCCTGGCCCGAAGAGCAATGAAACCAAACCGCGAATGGTGAAAGAATGAAACGAACGATAGTGACCCTTCTGATCGCATCAATGGCTATTCTGGTGTTGGCAACGGGTGCTTTTCAGAAGTCGTTCAACACAAAGTATTCCGTAAAGCCGGATTCGAACCTCGGGAAAGCCAAGTGTGGCGTTTGCCACGTGAAGGCGACCGGTGGAAAACTGAACCCTTACGGTCAAGACCTCGCCGCCGCTGCGAAGGCAGCTGGCGGCAAGCTAACGCCTGATCTTCTGTCGAAAGTCGATAAGCTAGACTCAGACAAAGACGGGGTCAAGAACGGGGACGAGATCAAGAAAGATCGGAACCCCGGAGTCAAGGACTGACCCTGAACCTTGGCCCGCGCTCGGTCTCCGGAGCGCGGGCCTTTCACCTTCGCGGGTAGTTGTTTGGCGCTGGTGCGAGATTGGTCCAGCGCCCCTTTTTGGAGGTGGTCCTTTCAAGGGCTGTTCGGAGTCCGCCGTCCTGGGTTCGTGCGCCCAACCTCAGGGCGGAGTGCTGTCGGCTGGTGCCGAGACCGGGTCGAAACGTTGCAGAGTTTGACCCTCAACCCGATCAATTCGCGCCGAAGGCGAGGGAAAATACTTGTATGGGCGTGGAGTCCATCCTCTTGACAGGAGGAAGGAGCAGCCGCATGGGGAGTGACAAATCGACCCTTGTGGTGGATGGTCTTCCCCTGGGAGAGCGGACTGCGCAAGAGCTGGCCAGGACGAGCACCAGGGTTACGGTCTTGGGGCAATCCCCCTTGCCTGGCCATGCTTTCCTCGCCGACGAAGGCAGCTTCCGTGGCCCCTTGTGCGCGCTTTCCCGCTTTGTGCCGCACGAACCGATGGTTTTCGTCTGCTCGTGCGACATGCCGCTGTTCGATGCGAGAATCGTGCCCGTACTGGAGTCTCACATCTGCCGTCACGACTCGGTGTCGGCCCTAGTGCCGGTCGTGGATGGCGAGACCCAACCCTTGTGCGCCTTGTACCGTGCGCCCGCGTTCTTGATGATTCAAACGGTACTGGCTGAGGGGCGCAAGAGCATGAGGGCGTGGCTCGACACACTCTGGGTCGAAGAGATCGACGAAGCTGTCCTGGTCGCCGAGGGCCTAAAGCCACACTCTTACCACAACGCGAACACGCCCGAAGCGCTGTCCAGACTCCTCAAACTCATCTAGCTGAGAAGGGCCTCGTTGAGCAAGTCGGGGTTGAGGATCGTGATCCTCTGTTGTGTCGTCACCACGATGCCCTCGCGTTGCCAACGGCTCATTGTCCGGATCGAGGTCTCCACGGTGGTGCCAGCCATCTCGGCCAGGTCTTGCCGAGTCAGCGGCACCGTGACCTCGATCCCGTCCTCGACTTCGCGGCCATAGGCGTCCATTAGGAGCAACAGGACGGCAGCCATGCGCTGGTCGACTTTGCCTGACGACATGCGGGCAATCATGTTGTGGGCGCGCTGCAAACGGGGCGACATTTGCTGGACGACATTGGTCCGAATTTGGTCGTCTTGTTCGTAGAGCCGGGTGAAAACTCGCACCGGAATCTTCAAATACCATGTGTTCGTGACAGCGATCGCACTCAACGGATAGGGCCGGTTCTCAAGAGCGGCCGTCACCCCAAAACAGTTGTTCGGGCCAATCAGTTCGACCGCGACCTCGGATCCGCGGGACGAACACTTGCACATCTTGACAAACCCCACTCCGACGACGGCGACGAACTGACTCGGTGAACCGGCGAGCCAAATCAGTTCGCTCCGCTCCGCATAGGCCATGAAGCACTCGGACAGCAGTTCTGACCGGTGCGCGTCACTGAGCGACGTAAGCAGAGGGCACGAGTCGACTACCGACAAGATGGAAGGCCTTTCGGGAACTGATACCATCGCGTGTCTCCAAGATACGACGGATTTAGCCGCCATGGTACACCTCTTTTTGTTTTGGGCGCGATAAGAAACGAGTCACATGCGATCGACAATCGCCCATTCTGGCTAACGAGCAGCCAGTAGCGCAATTGTGCGGTACAGCATTCAGCGACCATCGCTTCGAGGTATTGAGCGCTTCGCTGGTCCGCCACCACGAGGCAGCCGCGCCGTGGATCCGCCAGCAACCCAAACCAGGAAGATGAGTGTCAAAGGGTGGACGCCTGCATGTCCTCAAGGGCCCCCGAAGCCGATGCTCCGCGGGGATTTCCGGGGACGTGCCGAGCCGGTTGGTCGGCCTGCAAAACGCCATAACCCAATGGTGTGCCGCCCTCTAAGACAGGGAAATGACAGTTGTCATGAGGCAGCCCAAATGAAACTCAGCCCTGTCAAGCCGCCAAAGATTTTCCAGTTTGTCGTGGTCGGTGGGCCCTGTTCGCCCCATGCAAGACGAACCCTTGGATATCCTGAAGGGAGTGAGCGCGGGAACAGATCCTTGGCGACCCCTGGTCGACCGTTTCGGTCGCAAGCACACCTATTTGCGCCTCTCACTGACGGACAGGTGCAACTTCAGGTGTCGCTATTGCATGCCCTTGCACGGCGTCGAGTGGAAACCGCGCAACGAGGTGCTGTCCCTCGAAGAGTGCGTTCGGCTCTCGTGGATCTTTGTCAAACTCGGCGTCCAGAAAATCCGGCTCACTGGGGGCGAACCGAGCGTCAGAAAGGGACTTGTCGGACTGATCCGGGAACTGAGGGCATTGGAGGGGCTTGGACCTCTTCTCATGACCACAAACGGTTCGACGCTCGCTTCACAAGCGCACGCTTATCGAGCCGCGGGCCTGACGGGGTTGAACATCAGTCTCGACTCCCTCCAACCGGACCGCTTTGTGGAAGTCACCCGCGGTGGAGACCTCCAAAAAGTCTTGGCGGGAATTGATGCCGCCTTGGACGCGGGCTATGATTCGGTCAAGGTCAACGTCGTCGCGATGGCAGGCGTGAACGATGTCGAACTCGTGGACTTCGTTCAGTTCGGGATCGACAAGGGCGTTCATGTGCGGTTCATCGAGTTCATGCCGTTCCTGGGCAACGAATGGACCAAGGCGGGGGTACTTCCGTACCGCGAGATGATCCGTCTGATCGAGACCCAGTTCAAACTCCGGCCACTCGAAATCGACAAGTCGGCCGTGGCCAAGGAATTTCAAGTCGAGGGCACGAGAGCGTCGATCGGTTTTGTCACCTCGGTGACCGACGACTTCTGCGGTGGGTGCAACCGCATCCGATTGACGGCGGAGGGGCAAATCAAGACGTGCCTCTTCCTCAAGGCCGGGACGAGTTTGCGAGACATGATGCGACAAGGATCAAGTGACGACGAACTGGCTGAGGCTATCCACGTGGCGTTGCAAACGAAGTGGGCAGGCCACCCGGCCATGGACCAGTGGGTCGGGCACGACGACAAGGCCATGGTGCAGATCGGCGGATGAGGGACGTCTCGGCCAAGAGCCACACCCTGCGGACAGCGAGGGCGCGCGCCGTCTTGTCGGTGTCGCCGTCGTCGATCCAGGCTATGCGTCAGGGAACAGTGCCGAAGGGCGACCCTTTGCCTGTAGCCAAGGTCGCCGCGATCCAAGCCGCTAAAGCGACCCCCCAGTGGATCGCCTATTGTCACACCGTGCCGATCGATCACGTCGGCGTTGAGTTCCAAATTGACGATGCGGGAATCACAGTCGACGTTTCAGTCAAAGCGGTGTACAAGACCGGCGTCGAGATGGAAGCGATGACCGGCGCCATGGCGGCAGCCCTCAACATCTATGACATCCTCAAGATGATCGACGATCACGTCGAGGTCACGTCGGTTCGTCTTCTGGACAAGACTGGAGGCAAGAGCAACTTCGAAGCCGAGAAAGGCTGGACTTGCGGAGTACTGGTCGTGTCGGACCGGGTCTCTGCGGGAACGGCCGAAGACGAATCGGGTGCGCTTTTGCGGGACCGTCTTCAAGAACAGGGTGGCGACATCGTTGAGTTCGGGGTGGTGCCGGACGAGCGTCAAGCAGTCCGGACGACCGTTGAACGTTGGTGCGGCAAAGGCCTCGATCTGGTGCTCGTAACGGGCGGCACTGGCCTTGGGCCGCGCGATCAGACCCCCGAGGCCCTCCACGGAATCTTCGACAAACGCCTGCCAGGAGTGGAAGCCAAGCTGCACGCTTATGGTAGGGAGCGGACACCGACCGCGATCCTCGGGCGTCCCGTCGCCGGCGTCGTGGGCGAGACGGTCCTGATCGCATTGCCGGGATCGGTGGGAGCCGTCAAAGATGCACTGGATGCATTGTTCCCGTACTTGACACACGCATTCGTGATCCTCGCTGGTGGAGGTCACTGATGCAGTCGTATGAGTCAGCCCTCCAACGGGTCTTGACTCACGCGAACCGCATGCAACCCGAGTGCGTCGAGCTACTCGGATGCCTGGGGCACTGCCTTGACGAAGACGTGACAGCCCCGTTTCCGATACCTCGATTCGACAACTCGGCCGTCGACGGGTATGCGGTCGCTGACGCGGACGCCTACCGACAGGGACCGATTCCTGTCGTTGGTCTGGTTCCGGCGGGGTCACAAGCAGGCACCGTGCTTCAGCCAGGTCAGGCGATCCAGGTTCTCACGGGCGCTATGGTTCCGCAGGGAACGTTCGCGGTCGTTATGCAGGAAGACGTCGAGCGCGAAGGCGGCACGGTGCGAGTCAGTGTTCCTGTTCGGGAGGGTCAACATATCCGCCGAGCAGGCGATGAGTACAAGCAAGGGGAACTGATCGTTGAGCGGGGAACGACCGTCACGCCGCCCCTCGTGGCGACTCTCGCCGCCTTGGGCCGGACGACGGCTTCGGTTGTCGGCTCCCCTCGGATTGGCTTGCTCGCCACCGGATCCGAACTGGCCAAGCCTGGCCAGCAGTTGGGGCCAGCCCAGATTTACGAAAGCAACTCCTTTGCCCTATCGGCGGTCCTTGCGCACCTCGGTCTCTCCGCTCATCTGGAAACAGTGCCCGACGATGTCGAAGCGACTCAGCGTGTCCTTGAGAACTTGGTGAACCGTTCGACCGTCGTGTTCACCTCGGGTGGAGTCTCAGTCGGGATGCTCGACCACATTCCGGCTTCGCTTAAGAAGCTTGGTTTTGAGTCTGATGTCGCGGGAGTAGCGATCAAGCCCGGCAAGCCGTTCACCCTGGCGACCCGCTCTGACGGCAAACTGATCGTGTGCCTGCCAGGCAACCCGATGTCAGCCCTTGTCACGTTCACCCTTTTCGGGTGGCCGCTTCTGAACGGACTTATGGGACTGCCTCAGCCAGCATGGCGGACGGCCAAGCTAGAACGAGACGAGACGAACCGCTCTGACCGGGATGAACTGGTGCCAGGCCGGGCGAACTGGGAACCGGCCGGCACAACAGTCGTGCCTTCGCCGACGGTCGGATCGCACGCCGTGGCTGGTCTAGCCTCGGCTAACTGCTTGATCCGAATACCGCCCCATAGCACCTCAAAACGAGGCGATCCGGTACCGGTCTACCCGTTGCCTTGGAGTTGTCTGTCATGAGAATCCGTGTCCGATACTTTGCTCTGTTGCGGGATCAACGCGGCCTCGATGAGGAGACGGTCGACACCCATGCGGACTCGCCTGACCGGCTCTACCGCGAACTGGCACGGACACACGGCTTTTCCTTGGACCCATCGCAGGTGAAGGCCGCCATTAACGGCGCCTTTGTCGGAGCGGATTCTGAATTGCACGAGGGGGACGACGTCGTCTTTGTTCCTCCGGTTGCAGGGGGCTGATCATGTTCGAACTCTCGAACACGCCCCTGACGCCCCTCGACGTGGAGCCAGTGCACGCAGGTGGGTTTGTGACGTTCGAAGGTCGGGTCCGATCACGGAGCCAAGGCCGCCCTGTCGTCTCCCTCGAGTACGAGGCCTATCCAGAGCTGGCCGTGACCGAGGGGATACGGCTCGTCCAGGAGGCCATCGAGAGGTTCGGGCTCGTTTGGGCCAAGGTCGTTCACCGGGTTGGTCACCTCCAAATCGGCGATGCGGCCGTCTGGATCGGCGTGGCTTCGGCCCATCGTCGTGAAGCGTTCGCTGCATGCGAGTGGATCATCGACGAGATCAAGCACCGCATACCGATCTGGAAGAAAGAGCATTACGCGGAAGGCGACTCAGGGTGGGTAGGTTCGGAGCCGATCCAGTCGCTTGTTCAGGGCCAAGAAGAGTTCGTGGCTTCCCAGCAACTGGTGACTGGGGTCGGCGCCGACGGACTAGAGCGGCTTCGACAGGGGCGAGCCTTGGTTGTCGGGGCTGGCCCTCTGGGTTGCTCGGCGCTGCCCTGCCTCGTCGGAGCGGGTATTGGTCGGGTCACAATTGTCGATCCGGGGCTCGTCGAAACGGGCGGATTGCCCCAGCAGCCGCTGTACAAGTTCGATGAAGTCGGTCGAAACAGAGCCGATCGGGCGGCAGCTTTCGCATCGAGATTGAGTCCGTTCATCAACGCGGTCTCGGTACCAGAGCCCCTGTCGCCGGAACTCGCGTCACGGCTTGTCCTGGACCACGACGTCATCATCGACAGCTCCCAGGACTGGAAGTCGACATCGGCACTCGATTCCGTGTGTCGCAGGGAATCCAGGCCCTTGGTCATAGGCCGTGCCCAAGGAAGGCGCGGATGTCTAGGAACGATTCGGCCTGACAGTCTTTGTCTCAGCTGCTTCCGTTCGCACGTCGAAAAGGCGCTCTCAAGTTCGGGCTCAGAAACGCCAACACCGACCCTCACTGCGAGCATGGGCAGCCTGATGGCAAGCGAAGCGCTCAACTGGCTCCTTCCCGTCCGCGACGGCCTCGCGACTTCTGCCCTGGTCTTTGACGAAACCGAGTTGACGCTGACCCGGCGATCGCTCGTTTCCCGGAAGGACTGTGAGGACTGCCGAAACCAGAGCCTATGACGCGCGTCATTGCCACTTCCGTATAGATTGCCGACAATCCGCCCATGGGCGCGACTCAGGATAGCCACGCGTGGAGAGACAATCAAGGACGGGCGGTCAAGGAGGCTCGGTTCCGCCTGGCGACGGACAATCCCTTCCGAATGATCTATCGGGCTCCCGAATCCTTGACGGCGGGTGCTGCTGATTCGACCGCATTGCAGAACGGTGAGATAGTCAATCTCGCCCGCGTCCTTGTCAGCCTCGGGGTCGAACATGTCCACCTGACGGCGGCGACGACGTCAAACTATGCAGGGCTTCCTGGCCTGATCCATGGGATCAAGGCCAACGCTGGAGCCCAGACGGTCTCATTGACGACAATGGGGACCGACTTGGCCGCGACAGTCTCAGATCTCCATGCAGCCGGACTTGACTCCATCCATCTCAGTCTGGACACGCTCCGACACGGTCGGTACATGAAGATCACGGGTACGCAACTCTTGGATCAAGCCTGTTCAGGTTACGAGGCCGCTAAGAAAGCCGGCTACGAGTCAGTGAAGATCAACACTGTTGTCATGAAAGGCGTGAATGCCGATGAACTGGACGACTTCGTAGCGATGGTGGAGGAGACCCACGATCAAGTGCGCTTCATCGAACTCATGCCGTTCACCAACGTCGGGTGGATGCAGGGCGCCGTCTTTCCGTGGTCACTAATGGTCGAAAACGTCCGCTGCCGCTATCCTCTAGTCGAAATCCCTGACCGACAGACGCTGGACCTCAAGGAGTACCGTATTCCGGACCGCACGGGGACGGTCGGGTTCGTGCCAGCCCTGTCAGAGACTTTCTGCAACCAGTGCGATCGGATCCGTTTCACCGCCGATGGTCGCGTGCAGTCATGCCAGTTCGCTGAGCCAGATTCACGGATCCGGGAAGCACTCCGTCGCGGAGTCGGCGATGCGGAGTTGGCAGAGGTCGTCAAGGCGGTCATGAACGCCAAACCGGCCCATCGGCCCGAGTTGGAGCAGTTGCGGCAGATAGCCGAGTGCTCTCCGGTGGCAACGATCGCTTAACCGTTGTCTCTAGACAAGCCCCCGAGCAATGCCGTATCGTAAGGGCATGGCTCGCGACCGTGTGCGCCTCGGACTCTATACGTTGATCGGCTTCGCCCTTGTCGGCTGGGTCGCGAGTCCATTTAGCCCGCTCAAGCGCATGGTCGGTCATCAGCCTGACGGTGGCTTTGTCGTCTCCACTGGCCAGCAGATCCTTCCAGGGACGATCGCGTTCGACCAGAGGCTCAGCGACATCGCGTTACGACCTGACGGCAAGATCCTGGCGGTTGTCGCCAAGAGCAAGGTCTTTCTCGTCAAGGGTGCGGCGATGATCCCAGACACCGACATCGACCTCGGTGCGTCCGCTGGGTTCCATGGAGTGGCCTGGGCTCAGGACGGATCCAGGCTCTTTGTCAGCTTGGAGAACGGCTTCCTCCTCGCGCTCCGCTATTCAAACGAGCGTCTCACCTTGGACTCCAAGATTGACCTGCGCCGGCCAGGCGACAAGACGAATCCTGTCCCCGGTGGACTTTGCGTCACACACGACAGCGCCAAAGCTTACGTCGCCTGCGCCAGCCTCAACGCGGTCGTGGAGGTTGACCTTCAGGCCAACAAACGGACACGCGAGTTCGCGACGCAGAACATTCCGTTCACGGCCAAACTGACGCCGGACGAGTCCGAACTGATCGTCTCGAACTGGGGAGGCGAGCCGCCCAAATCGGGAGATCTTCGCGATCTGAGCGTGGATCAAGAGGTCAAGGTCAACCAAGAAGGCAGTGCCGCGACGGGCACTGTTTCGCTGATCCCAATCAGCGGTGGGCAGACGACGGTGGTTCCCGTGGGGATTCATCCGACCGGCATCGCTGTGGCCGGTCAACGGGCATACGTCGCCAATGCGATGAGCGATTCCATAAGCGAGATCGACCTGACGACAAAAAGGGTGTCGCGCACGATCGAATTCCGGTTCCAAGGAAGGCGGATCATCGGAGCCATGCCGAACGAGCTGGCCGTGCGCAATGACAGGCTCTATTCGTGCAACGGCGGCGACAACGCCCTGTGCGAGATCGACCTCAAGAAAGGGGTTGTTGCGGGATATCGGCCAGCCGGTTTCTACCCGACTGGAGTCAGGGTGACTCCAGACGGGCTGACGGCCTATGTCGTGAACACCAAAGGCAACGGATCGGTGAAGAACGCCCTGAAGGGGAGCAAGTACAGGAACACACACGATTTTCAGGGGACTGTCAGCGTGCTTGATTTGTCGAGCGACCTGTCGGCGGACTCTGACAAAGTAGCGGAACTGGATTCGTGGAATGAGCCTGAAAGGGCTTACCAGTCCGACCTCAAGGTTTATCACGGTGCGATCAAGCACGTGATCTACATCATCAAGGAGAACCATACATACGACGACATATTTGGTGACATGCCGGAAGGCGACGGTGAACCTTCGCTTTGCTCCCTCGGCGAGACCGTCATGCCGAACCATCGGAAGATAGCCCGGACGTTTGGGCTCTTCGACAACGCCTATACCTGTGGAACCAACAGCGCCGACGGCCACCAGTGGTGCGACCAAGCCATGGCCAACGAGTATTTGGAGCACTTCTATGTCGGTTATTCGCGAACCTACCCGGACGACGGCGAGGACGCTATGGCGCTCAACAGCACGGGCCGGATCTGGGACGCTGCGATCAAAGCGCACAAGTCGGTTCGGGTGTATGGCGAGTGGGCCGGCGATTCACAGGCGACCTATGAGCCACGACCGCCAAAGGACTGGTTCGAAGCTTGGGACGACCGCCAGTCGGGCCGAAACCTGTTCCACTATAAGGCCCATACGCGTGTCAACTCTCTGAAGCCGATCCTGTGCCCTGACTACCACTATTGGCCCTTGATCCAAAGCGACCAGAGCCGGGTGGACGTGTTCGAAAAGGAGTTCAAGAGCTACCTGAGCCAAGGCAAGCTCCCGAACCTCATGGTCATGAGTCTCCCAAGCGACCACAGTGAAGGAGCGAATCCCGCTTATCCGACTCCCAGGAGCATGATGGCGGACAACGACTTGGCGCTGGGGCGGATCGTGGACCTCGTTTCCCACTCGCAGGCGTGGAAGGACACCTGCATCTTCGTCACCGAAGACGACTCCCAGAGCGGGCCCGATCATGTGGACGGTCACAGAACCCTGTGCCTCGTTGTCTCTCCCTACTCACGGCGAGGCGTCGTCAACAGCGGGTTTGCGACCCAACTCACCATTCTGAAGTCGATCGAAACCATGCTCGGCATCAAGCCGATGACCAAGTTCGACACGATCGCCCGTCCCTTCACCGAGTGCTTTACCGACGCTCCCGACATGACACCGTACGACGTGGCCAAGAACAATGTGCCGCTTGGCGAGCACAACCCGAGCCGCGACAAACTCTCGGCAGAAGGGAAGTACTGGTACGACATCTCCGCGTCGCTCGACTGGTCGTCGATGGACCGAGCAGACTTCTATTGGCTGAACCGGATCGTTTGGTACTCGATCTACAAGGGATCCAGACCGTACCCTGGGCGCCCAGGCGAGCAACCGGGTCAGATCGACACAGACGATTGAGACGGTCTGTACTGGTCACTTCAGAGTCGAAGCCCGCTCGATGATCGGTATCGGAATGTTTACGAACCGCGCAGGACGCTTGGGTTTGTCGATCCGCTCCAGCAACCACTTCCAGGCTTGGTCTACGAGAGCCGTGTGCGGAATCTCGATCGTAGAGACGGGGGTCGAGTGGTCGGCGGCCTCCGGATAGTTGCCATAGCCCCACACCTGACAAGGGTCGGGCACCGAGACCCCGGACGTCCTCAGGGCACGCAGAGTACCGACCGCGATCTGGTCGGTGAAGCAGAAAAAGGCTTCCGGTGCTGGCTGACCGTCGAGGGCCCGGTTGACGGCTTGTTCGGTTGCTGACGCGGTTTCATCGGCAACTCCGAGAAAGACTGCCTCGAGACCGCACTCCGTCATCGCCTCGGAGTAGCCACGCCGCCTCTGTTCCAGTGGGAAACCGTCCAGTACCCATTGGGGCGTCACGTGGACGATCCGGCGACAGCCCGAGTTCACGAGTCTGAGGGTCACTTCGTGGGCAGCACCACGGACGTCCCATCCGACCGTATCGGCGTGTTCGAACTGCTCGAGCCCGATGACGACCAAGGGGATCGACGTGTTCGCAGGGCACTTCCTGAACTCCCCGATGGCTCTTCCGGCATCAAAGCTGATCAGTCCGTCTGCGGGCCATTGTTGGGGGACACGGGCTTCCGAGCCGTAGGCGACAGAGGAGTCGAGCCCGACGACCATCAGGTCGTATCCCGACTCTCGGACTTTGTGACTTACCGCGTTCAACACGCGAAGGAAGGTAATCGTCGGACGGTCCACCGGCATCCAGAGTGAGATCACGTTGGTCCTGCCGCTCCGCATCGCTTGAGCCAATCGGTTCGGCTGATATCCAACCATTTGTGCCGCCTCTTCGACCTTTTGGCGCGTCTCCGGCCCGAGGCGTACGGTCTCGGAACGGGCCAAGACTTGCGAAGCAGTCTGCATGGACACTCCAGCTTCCCGGGCCACGTCAGCCAACGTCGCCCGCTGTGACTGCGAGCTGTTTCGCATCCCTTCCACTATACATGAAGCCTCGGCACCTGAGTCACAGTGCGTTGCCAGGCACTGTAAGGCCACCAGTCCGACAGGACCTGGTGGCCTCATGCAGAGCGGTGGAGCAGCTAGTTCTTGACGAGGACCTTTTCCTTTGTTCCGCCGCTGCCGCCCGACTTCTTGTTGAAGACGATCTTGTCCTCGGTGCCTTCTTCGACCTCGGCGACGATCACGTCCCCCGGTTGGAAGACGTTCAACAGCAGCTCTTCGCTGAGCGGGTCTTCGATGTACCTTTGAACGGCGCGCCGCAATGGCCTGGCTCCCAGGTTGGGATCGTAGCCCTTGTTGACGAGAAGTTCCTTCACCTGATCGCTGAGCTCTAGCGTGATGCCGATGTCTGCAGCCTGCTTGTTGACCCGGACCAAATAGAGGTCGGCGATCTGGAGGATTTCTTCCTTCTTCAGGTGCTGGAAGACGATGACTTCGTCGACGCGGTTGAGGAACTCGGGCCGGAAGAGCTTCTTCATCTCTTCGAGCATCTTCGTCTTCATGGTCTCGTACGTCTTAGGATCGTTGATGTCCATCGAGGTCTCGCGGAACCCAAGGCCCTTTTCAAACTCGATTGGACGGACGCCGACGTTGGACGTCATGATGATGATCGTGTTCCTGAAGTCCACGGTTCGACCCTGGCTGTCGGTCAACTGACCGTCTTCCATGACCTGGAGCAGGATGTTGAAGACCTCGGGGTGCGCTTTTTCGATCTCGTCAAGGAGCACGACGCAATACGGGTTCCTGCGGACCTGCTCGGTCAACTGGCCGCCCTCGTCGTACCCAACGTATCCCGGTGGCGCGCCGACGAGCCGGCTGACCGCGAACCGCTCCATGTACTCGGACATGTCGATACGGACGATGTTCGACTCCTTCTCGTACAGGTACTCGGCTAGCGCTTTGGCAAGCTCGGTCTTGCCGACTCCGGTCGGGCCGAGGAACATAAAGCTCGCGATCGGGCGCTTCGGATCCTTGAGGCCACTGCGTGCACGGCGAATCGCTCGGGAGACAGCCGTGACCGCGTCGGACTGACCGATGATGCGCTTGTGGAGGTCGTCCTCCATGCGCAGAAGCTTCTGAGACTCGCCTTCTACCAGCTTGCTGACCGGAATGCCCGTCCAGCTCTGTACGATGCTCGCGATCTGTTCCTCATCCACGATCGCTTTTGGCTTCTCTTGGGCAGCCCAGTCCTCTTCACGGCCCGCGATGCTGTCCTCCAGTTCGTCGATTCTCTTCTCAAGCTCGTGCGTGGCATCAGCATCGGGTTCGTGGCGCCGTGCGTGTTCAAGCTCGGACCTCATCTTGTTGAGCTTGACTTTGTCCGCCCGGACGTCGGAGGGCGGCAGGCTCTGTTGCAGCCGGACACGGGAGGCAGCCTCGTCGATCAAGTCGATGGCTTTGTCCGGCAGGGTGCGGTCGGTGATGTACCGCTGACTGAGCTGGACGGCGCTCATGATCGCCGTATCCGTGATCTCAACATCGTGGTGGGCTTCGTAGCGCTCGCGGAGACCCTTGAGGATGTCTACGGCCTCCTCTTCGTTAGGCTCGCGCACTTTGACCATCTGGAAGCGGCGCTCCAGGGCGGCGTCGCGTTCGATGTACTTGCGGAACTCGTCTTGCGTGGTCGCGCCGATGCACTGAAGCTCACCACGAGCCAGCGCTGGTTTCATGATGTTGCTGGCATCGATGGCGCCCTCAGCGGCACCGGCTCCCACCAAGGTGTGGAGTTCGTCAATGAAGAGGATGACCTGACCCTCGGCCCGGCGCACCTCCTCCATCACCTTCTTCATCCGTTCCTCGAACTCGCCCCGGTACTTGGTTCCAGCGACGAGTCCAGCGAGATCCAAGGCGACCAGTCTCTTGTTCTTCAAGAGGTCTGGGATGTCGCCGCTCACGATGCGGAGGGCCAGTCCTTCTGCTATGGCCGTCTTACCGACACCGGGTTCGCCGACGAGGCACGGATTGTTCTTTGTCCGGCGCGTCAAGATCTGCATGACGCGCTCGATCTCTTGTTGGCGACCGACGACCGGATCCAGCTTTCCTTCGCGGGCAAGGTCCGTCAGGTCGCGTCCGAATTCGTCCAGGGTTTGGGTCTTGACCTGTCCTCCGCCCGCACCGGGGCGGGCCGACGTGCTGCGGCTCTGCGTTTCATTGTCCTGCAGGGCCATGACCTCGCGACGCGCCTTCTCCAACTCGACACCCAACTTGGCCAAGACCCGACCAGCAAGGCCGTCACCCTCGCGGATGAGGCCGAGCAGCAGGTGTTCCGTGCCGATGTAGTTGTTGTTGAGGTTACGGGCCTCGTCATAGGCCAGATCGATCACCCTTTTCGCGCGCGGCGTCAGGGTCATGTCTTGACTCTGCCTCGCCTCGCCTCGCGGCAACTGTTTCTCAACCTCCGCGCGGATCCGGCTCAGGCTGACGCCCAGCCGCTCCAAGACCCGGGCCGCGACCGAATCGGTCTCGCGCACCAGACCCAAGAGAAGGTGTTCGGTGCTGACATAGCCCTCACCAAACTTCTGGGCTTCCTCTTGTGCGAAGAAGACCACTTTTCTCGCACGCTCAGTAAAGCGTTGCCACATGTTCGCGTTCTTTCCTTTTGCTTTGGTCGGGGCCGGCTGGACGATCCAGCCCGGCGGACGCCTCGGCTTTCCTTGTGGTACCTCGCAAACCCGTCACCTTGCTGGGTCTGGCGATGTCCACGCTTGTGTAGACGCCCGGACATCATTTCAGGTGCCCGAATGGTCTCCACGTCCCTGGCTTTCGGCCTATGGTGTTAAGTCGGTCGCTGGGACGGGAAAGTTGACAGATGAGAGGCATCTGATGTTCCGCTTGGGGCGAAAAACACCCCTTCGTACCTGGACTCTGGGCCTCTCGACTGTCCCAGCCCTGCCATGCCGAGCACCCCGATAAAGACTCAGATCCAGCCCGTCAATCGGTCTGAAGCCGGGTTCACTGTGCTGGCGGGCCTATCCTTCACATGACCTCGGTGTACCGGGGGGGACTTCAGTTCACTTCAGCTCGCCAGTCGTGAACGCGCTCACGGCCGCCTCCTTGAAGGCGAACTTCGGGATCATGCCGGGCCCGAAGTTGGCCTCGACCAAAGGCCGGATCAGCTGCTCGGTCATGACTGTCTCGGCCAGGTCGCGCCGGATCGCGTTCACTTGAAGCAGAAGGATCTGAAGGTGGACTTTTCCCAGTGCTAGAGAACCTACGCGCCGACCCTCGTCCGTCGTCAAGGTCTGTCCCAACACCGACCGGGCGATCTCTCGGTTGTGAAAGTCGATCGCGTCCAGAAACCCGGTCGACGGGTCGCGCTGGCCACCGAGGAGCGAGACGTCGATCTCGCTCGGGTACACGACCGCTGTGTTGTTCTGGATGTCCTGCAACGCCCTGAGGATGGCCGTCTGTTCATCGGCCGGCAAGCCCCGTTCGTACTTCCCGAGCACGGTGGGCATGGCGAACTTCTCCAGATGCAGCCGCCAAGCCGCCAGGAGGGACTGCTTGGCCTGCCAGTGCCGGTGCGCGGCGTCCAAATCGCTCCTCCCCTTGGGTTGAGCGTAGGAACGCTGGTGCATGTAGACCACGAACTTGCCGCGTGGCAGGGCAACTTCGGTCTCGCCGGGCACCTGCAGGGTCAGTCCCTCCAGGCGGCCAAACCGATCCACCTGGAGGCCAAAGAGCGACGGATCCTTGGGCCGTACTGCCTTGAGCCACAGTCGGCCGCCTCGCGCCTCGTAGACCGACTCCTGGACGGACCATCCTTTGGCAAACGCGTCCATCGCATGGGTCAGGACGTCGATCGGGCTACCCTCCATCGCGCTCAGGGCCTCCCGGACAAAATCCGCCTTCCGCTGGGCCTCAGGAGAGGGAGACGCCGGTGATACTTCGTAGTCGCTCGCCAGTACAGCGAGGCGCTTCAAGGTCAGCGCCGTCTGGACCATCGAGTCTTTCTGCATCTCGTCGTATGTTTGGTAACTCAAGAGCCCGAAGCGACTCCCTGGCAAGGCAAAAGCGTTGCGGTCCCACAAGGTGAGCTGCGGCGCCTGTTCGGCGGTGTTCTTGGATCGTTTTGTGAAGAGGCGCATGGTAAAGGTTGGGCCCGTGCCCAGCCACTGAAGGCCCCTGGGAGAAACAAAGTCAACCTGCCAAAAGGGAGAGGCCCGATAAGACTTATGAGCCCTATGCTCGCAATTAGTCGCTGCCCGCCAGCTGATCGGCCTTCACACGGTGCCCGCGCCCGAAACAAAAGAAAGCGCCCGGCTACAGGCCGGGCGGTGAGGCAACTTTCCTGCGAAACACAATTAATGTTCTTGAGCGAGCGTTCATCGCGCACTGGCGATCGCGCCCCGGGGCTGTTGCCGAACTGTAAGTGGGCCGGTCCATGCGGTAACGTGGATCCGACGGGTTCAGGCCTAGGGACCCTAGGGCATAGATGTTCCTACGCCCCAATTGAGCGGCCCGTTCGCCACCAAACTGGATGAACCGAAAAGAGCCCGGCGGGTTGCCGCCGGGCCGAGGAACAAACGAACACGCGTAGACGCGCCACTCCAATCAAGCCATTAATCGCGTCATTGCGGTTCGACCCTGCCGTGCCACCTTAGTCTCTACCGTCCGCCGATCCTGCGCATTGCGAACGGTCCGAGCGGTCACCGATGGAGCGCTCTGCTCTTTTCCTTAATGACGCCGCGCAACTGTGTGCTGTTGCCTTCCAACATAAGAAAACGGGCCCGGCGCGAGGGCCGGGCCACTGGCTGGAGGGGTGGGAAACTTCCTTGGCTGGCCGTCAAGGTCGGGTGACGCTCACCGTCTTGCTGCCTTTCTCGTGTCCGGTCGTCAGCATCACATACACCTTGTAGTAAACAGTCGATCCCGTGGCCACCAGGCCGTCGTCGGTCAAGAACTCGAGCGATCCAGGCAGGTTCGTACCGATCACTTGCTCCTGGTCTGTGCTGTACTTGTCGCCAAAACAGGCGCGCAGTTCGTACTTTTCCAGGTCGGCGTCGTCGCTGGCGGTGTAGTCGATCTTAGCCTTCAAAAGTCCCGCGTCCCACTGTGCGCTCACGTTGACAGCTTTGGGCGTGTGCCCCGGCGCGGGCGAGAGGCGTGGCAACGAGAGGACGAGCGGGTCGTCGGCGGGGAAAGTCCCCATCACGGCCTGCCGGTATTGCTTAAGTCTTTGATAGACGGGCGCAAAAACCTCGTCCCGGTGGGCACGGGCCAATTGGCCAGCCTGGTCCGCTGCCTCCAAAGTGGTAAAGGCCGTCTTGAGCCCGGCCACTTCCAGCGTGTACGTCGCCACTGTGTAGGCGCCAGCCAACAGCAGCGGCGGCGTGAAGCCCACTATGGGCGGGGTGTTGGCGTTGATGGTCGTCCACAGGCTCTGCATGTCGTCCATCGCGTCGCGCCATTTGCCCGGTGAGTCTTGGAAGTTGGGGGTGTTGGGGATCGCTGGCAGATAGCGCGAACCGGGCAGTTGTCCATTGATGGCGGCGCGGAACTGGGGGAACCTCGGCCTCACGCTTGCGCGTTTGACGTCGCGGTCGCCCCGGGCCACTTGCGTGGCGTTGTCCTTTGTCTGCACATCGGTGATGGCGGTCGCCACGTCCGCCCGGTCGGTGGTCAAGGTGGGCAGACCGTAGCCACCAAGAAGCGTAAGCGAACCCGGGCTGAGGGCCGCGTTCACGTCGGTCCAATGCTGGATGAATTCGTCAATTGTCGGTAGCCAACTGGCAACGCTTGTGATCGGCATGTTTTCTCCTGTTGTTCGTTCTTGGGCGTTAACAAGCGGACCATTAGTGCCAAAGTCGAAAAAAGTGTCTTAATTGTCTTCTTGCCGCTCCATTTTGGTCGCTCTGGCAACGGACTTGGCGCACCTTTCCTCGTGCTTGGGGCACTCGGCGTGACACTTGGCGCCCTTGTTGTGGAACTTGGACGCCTTTGTCTGACGCTTGGCGCACTCAGCGGGACACTTGGGGCGCTTGCTGTGAGGCTTGGGCCACAAGGTGGGCCACTGGGGCGGCCCAAGGCGAAGGACAAGAGGCTCAAGACAGCGGGGAAGAGCCCCAAGCCGCGCCAGACGGCCGCCAAGTGCCAGACAGACCGAGGCTAGACAAGCGTTGTGCACGCAAAGGTCGAAATGGCATTGAGCGAAGGAAGGAGACAGTTTGAAGAGGGCGGCACCAGGAACCGCGTGTTCGGATGGATCTGCGGCCCCAGTGCCAAACGGAGATTATGTTCGACTGGCAAGCCAGCGCTGCAAGCCGGAACGCCAGTCCTCCTGGTGGGGCGCCGACCAGCTTGGCTACGGTCGGGCCGACGGAGCGCAGGTGGGCCGATCCGCCATGGGGACCGGCCCCACCTGGACTCCGGAGCCGGAGGACTGACGAGGGCCGGGGCAGCGACCGACACTTAAGGCAAGAAGCGCCGAGCATGGCACGAGCTGACCACGAGCAGACATTCGATGGCCCGCCCTTTAGGGTGGAGGCCTTGCCGCTGCTCATCAGGCGCCGAACGAGCGACCGGCTGATCTCTGACGCGGCGCTGAATGTGCGGCGGGCGGTAGAGGCCGGTGCCAGCGTTGCCGAGTTGGAACGGGCCATGGCGGGGACCCCTGTCCTTTCGATGACAGTGATGCGCGCAGCCCGGGCGGCAGCATTCGGTGTCGGTCCGATCGACTCTCTGGCGAAGGCGATCGAAGTCGTCGGCTACGACAGATTGTCGAACCTGGTGTTCGCAATGGTCGTCGACGGCTACGTGGCGAGGCGCTATGAAGCAGGTTCGCACGTAGCGCGGTTGCAGCGGCGCTTGATGGCTCTGGCGGCTGTCTCATCCCGCCTCGGCCAGCGGTGTGCCCCGGGCACAGAAGACGCGCGCTTCCTCGAAGGGCTGATGCAGGACATCGGGCTTTTCTTCCTGGCAGTCTTCGCGTCCGATTCCACGCAGATGGTGGCCAACACCCTGTCCAAGACACCTGGCGCCAGGCTCTGTGATGTGGAGCGGTACTACTACAACACCGACCATATCGAAGTCGGTCTGATGATCGCGGACGAGTTCCAGCTTCCAGAAAACGTCAAGGACGTCATCCGACACCACCACTCGCCGAGCCTTGCCAGCGGTCTCTACCAGTCGGCCGTCGACATGGCAAACGTGGCCAGCGGGCTGGCCTCGGGCATCGGCTGTCCGCCGTTCGCCGGGGCCGACCATGAAAAGATGGATCCGTTCGCCCTGGACCGCATCGGCCTCGCGACGAAGGACTTGGAAACGATCGGGCTGGAAGCGATGAGAGACGCGTCGAGCCTACTCGACACACTGGGCCGCGGGCCGCGCTGGTCGGGCGAGGAGTAAGGATGGTGGCAGCAAGGGGATCGGGCACCCGCCCTGGGGAGAACGCAGGGGTTGGCCGACAATGAAAACGGACCATGGGCTCATGTCCGCCTCGGCCAAGTTGAAGTCGCACCCTTCGGGTTCGCTGATCGACAAGATCATGGACTCGACAGACCTGGGCGTGGTCTTAGCCACGGACCAAGGGGTGATAATTGGCGCAAACAGCAGGCTGGAGACTTACACTGGCTGGAGCCTGGAGGAGCTTAAGGGCAAGACCCCAAGCGTCTTCAAGAGCGGACAAACGCCGGAGGAAGACTATCGACGGCTCTGGTCGAGACTACTGAACGGAGAAGTCTGGGACGGCACATTCGTCAACAAGGCGAAGGACGGTCGCCTCAAGTATGTCAAGGAGTCGATCTTCCCTGTGCGCGACTATCTGCCTCACGTCGCCTTTGTGGCGATCCACCGCGACAAGACAGAGACCGAGGAGCTAAAGCGGCAACTCGACGGAATGACGGAAGGGGCTAGGCTGCAGTACGACGTGCTTATGTCGACGACCGAGAAGTACCGCGCGGCGTTGGACCAGCGCGCGACCGACCGCCGTGCCGCAGCGACGGCGATGGTGGTGGCGCTCGAGGCGAGGGACCGGAACACCGTGGGCCATGCCTGGCGAACCTGGAGGTACGCCCGAGTGCTTGCCGATCGGCTCGGACTTCTGCCCGATGAGGTCCGCTGGAGCTTCAAAGCTGGCTGTCTCCTGCACGACGTCGGCAAGATCGGCATTCCGGACGCGGTGCTGCTCAAGCCTGGCGCACTCGACCCCAGCGAGTTCGCACTGATGAAGACGCACCCTGTGACAGGCTTCAACATATTGCAGGGGGTTCTCGACGACCCTCTTTCGCTTTCGCTCGTGCGCTCGCACCACGAACGACTGGATGGTTCTGGCTATCCAGACGGGCTGGCCGGCTCAATGATCTCGCCGTTGGTCAGGGTGTTGTCGGTCTGCGACTGTTTCGACGCACTCACGAGCGACCGCTCCTACCGGAAAGCTTTGGCCCCTGAACAGGCTGTCGCTGTCATCCTACGCGACGCGTTGGTGGGCCGGCTGGACAGGGGGGTTGCGAGGATGTTGTCGGCCTCGTGGCGCGAGGGCGCCCTGGTCGATATTCTCCGATCGCCACCCCCCGACGTGCTGCAATTGTAGGCGGCCGACCTATCCGCTGCCCGGAACCAGCCTGCCGTTCACGAAGATGCCGTCGTTGCGGAACCAGAGGTGCGCCCTGTCGGGGACCGGCCCGAAGCCCCTGCCGTTGACGGTCAACTGCCCGTCCTTGACCTGCATGGTCGCGCCCTGGGTGACCTCCCGTTGGCTGCCGTCGGTCGTCCACGCCTGGTCGCCGACCTGGACTGTGTAATGGCGGCCCGACATCACGGATCCTCCGACACCGACCATCGCGGCGCCACAGGCCAGGCACAACACGGTGAACCCCAAGACAGCCACGACGGGTGCGCCGAGCTGGGCCATCCGGACCAGGATGCCGGCGAGAATGACAACGCCCATCACCAAGCCGGCGAGCTCGAACCACAGCGGCTGCGGGCCCGGGGGCGGCTGCCCCACCACGTGCGAGACCATGGGATCGTGCACCGCGTACTCCACCTGCACGGGGGCGCCCGCCGGACGATAGTCTTTGGCCGTGTACTGACCGACGAACATCTGCCCTGACTTCAGTGCGAACGAGTAGCCCATCTTGTGGTCACTGTCCGACCGGTATTCGCCGGTGACGACGCCAGGCACTGTGGCCGTCCCCTGGGCGAAGACCGCAGCGTTTTGGGCCGCCTGGACACCCATGGCGTGCGCCCCCCCGCACCAGAAACCGAAGAAGACAGAGACGAACAGGCCGGCGAAAACGGCGCCGGTCAGGGTGAGCGGCTTGGCCCTGCGGAACTGGGAGGTGAACATGGGGCGCTCGGCTATCTGATGGGACGCCGCCTCGATGGGGCGCGTTGCAGAACTCTCGGGGCGCATCCGTTAGTTTTCGCTCACGATCGCCGGCCTGAGGCTACACTGGACCGTGGACAAGACTCCGATCTGCCTGCTGGTCGATGACCCGTGCCCCCTGATCCACGTTTACCGGAACCACTGGGTGGACGTCCACCACAAGCCGGCCACCACCGACGACGGCAGGCCCTTGCTGGAACACATCCCCAACGACTTTCTGGACCGCTTTTGCGACGTCGTCGAAAAGCACGGCGTGAAGGGCAAGTTCTCAGTGGTCCCGGCCCCGGCCGGGCTCGGCGATGTGGTCCGCGGGATCGAGGGCTTTCCGCCGGAGCTGACCCAGCAGTGGGTCCGCACGACCCAGAGCCGGCTTGGCGCCTTCATGGACTTCTGCCCCGAGATGATCACCCACAACCTCGCCCTCGACCTCTCGTCGGGCGGGTTCTTCGATGTGGGCGAGTCTGAGTGGTCGCAGACGCAGACCCGGGCCACGCTGACCCCATACATCACCCACGCGCTGGAGCTCCTCAGGGACGCGGGATACCGTTGCACGGGCGTGACTTCGCCCTGGGTTTTCGGCATCAAGGTCGAACCGGAGTACACAGCCGCGATCCAGGCCTCGTTGAGGTCCGTGTTTCCTGCTTCGCGGCATTGGTACTTCCTCCACATGATGTGGGACAAGCCCGCCACCCGCCCCTGGGTCGCGGCTCCTGGTCTTGTCGCCATCGCAGCCACGGTCGCGGACTGGTGGTGGGAGACGATCAACTCGCCACGGACCGATGAAGCCTTCGTCGCCGCGGTGTGCGACAAGATGCTGACCGAGGACGGGCGGTCTGGGCAAATCGTCGAGGTGCTCGATGCCGGCGGATGGCCGGTTGTGCTCACGCACTGGCAATCGCTGTTTTCGAACGGCCTTGAGACCGGCCTGCGCGTCCTGGAGCTGCTGGCCGAGCGCATCGACCGCACCCTGAAGGACCGGGTGACCTGGGTCACGTGCTCGGAGATGGCCCGACTGGTGCCGGACCCATCCTGAGGTGCGTGTGAGCCGTCGTCAGTGGCCGTAGCCTTCGACGCTCAGATCGACCTTGCCCTTGAAAGACCGGAAAAGCATGACGAAGTAGAACACGGCGAGGACGATGGCCAGGACCCACCAGAAGAGGCCGACGTTGAGGCTCAAGGAACCGGCTGATGAGTTGGTCACAGTCAGGCTGTAGGCTGGGCTCAAGGTCGATGCCAGCATCGTTGGGAACGCTCCTGCCGCCGTCGCCGCCAGCAGGCAAGTGATGAACACGGCCGATGAAAGGAACGCCTTCAGTTCCTCGCCCCGCTTCAGCATCACGGGCACACCGGCGATGCCGACAGCGACCCCGACCGCAAGGATCCACGTCAAGGGTCGGCCCACCAGGTTGGCGAACAAGGCTGGCCGCACAACCTGGGTCGCGACCGTCACGAGGACACCCACGACGACGACGGCGAGCCAAAGTCGCTGGGCCAGCGATCGCGACCGCTCCTGCACCGAGCCTGTGGTCTTGTACCAAAGGAACAAGGCGCCGTGCATGGCGAGGACGCAGAGGGCGAAGACGCCCACGACCACTGTGTACCAATCCAGCACGCCCGGTTCGGAGCCGGTCAGGAAGTTCGTGAACAGCGGGCCACGGAAGTAGCCGTCCGGTCCGAGCGGCACGCCCCGGATCACGTTGCCAAGCGCGGCGCCGAGCACGATCGCCATGAGGGTCGAGGACAGGAAGAAGACGCCGTCCCAGAAGCTCCGCCACATGGAAGCCTCTTCGAGCGACCTGAACTCGATCGAGATGCCGCGCAAGATCAGGAGCCAAAGCACCATCATGAGGGGCAGGTAGAAGCCGCTGAAACCCGCAGCGTAGACCTTTGGGAAGGCGAAGAACATCACGCCCCCCCCAGCCAAGAGCCAGACTTCGTTGCCGTCCCAAAGGGGCCCGATCGCGGCGAACACAGTCCTCCTCTCTTCGTCGTTCTTGGCGACGAGCAGGTGCAAGATCCCAGCGCCGAAATCGAAACCGTCGAGCACGACATAAACGGCGACCATCACCGCTACGATCCAAAACCACAAGGTCTGCATGTCACACCTCCGCCGGCGCGGGGCCGGTCGCGATCTTCCGCATCACCAAGTACAGGAAGAGGACGCCTATCACGAAGTAGATGCCGAAAAAGCCGAGAAGGCTGAAAGCCACGTCGCCGCCACTGACTGTCGGCGAGGCGCCGGCAAGGGTCCGCTGCAGTCCGTAGACGAGCCACGGTTGCCTCCCCAGTTCGGCCGTCATCCAGCCCATAGTCGTCGCTATGTAGGGGAAGGGGAAGGCGAACATGAGGATCCATAGCATCGCCTTGGATGCCATCAAAGAGCCGCGCCACAGCTTGAAACAAGCCAAGAGCATCAACAAGATCTGGAGCGTGCCCAAGCCGGCCATGATGTGGTAGGCGAAGTACAAGAGCTCGATGTTGTCGGGCTGTTGGTCGGTCGGGATGTCGTTGAGGCCTTTCACTTCCGAACCGAACGAGCCATAGGCCAGGTAACTGAGTACGGCGGGCACGATCAGCGGATTCTCCAACCGCCTGTTCTTGACGTCGGGTTGGCCGACAAGGGCGAGCTCCGCGTGGTCGCTCGTCTCAAACTTGCCCTCCATCGCGGCCAAAGCAGCGGGCTGGTGCCGGGCGACCATTTTTCCCTGCTGGTCCCCGGTCGGGAAGAGGATGAGGAGGCTTGCGATGAGCCCCGTCACGATGCCAACTCGAAGATAGACCTTTCCCTGGTCGTGGTGCTTCTTGGACAGCACATAGTAGGCGCCCACAGCGGCCACGACGAACGAGGCCGTCACGGTCGAAGCCGTCATGTTGTGCAGGTACTGCCACAGCGTCCAGGGATTGAGGAGGTAGGCCCACATGTCCGCGAGTTGGAGCGCGCCCGAGGCCGTCACTTGGTAACCGACCGGGTGCTGCATAAAGGCGTTCGTGGCAACGATGAAGTAGCCCGACAGCCAGGAGCCCAGGAAGACCATGACCGCCGCAACGAGATGGCCCTTCGGGCCAAGTCGCTTTTCACCGTACAGGAACAGCCCCAGAAAGGCTGACTCGGCGAAGAAAGCGAACAAGCCCTCCATGGCCAATGTGAGGCCGATGACGCCTCCCGCGAAGTTAGAAAAGGCGGCCCAGTTGGTGCCGAACTGAAACTCCAGCGGGATGCCTGTGACGACGCCTACAACGAAGTTGATGCCGAAGATACGCGCCCAGAACTGTGCGGCCCGGTTGTAGGCTTCGTCACTCCGCTTGGTCGCGATGAATTTGAGGACGACGATGATCAGGGCCAACCCCATCGTCAGTTGCGGGAACAGATAATGGAACGAGGCCAAAAAGCCGAATTGAAACCGACCCCAAGAGAGTTCGTTCATTCGAAACTCCTGCCTCAGTATGCATCCTGCCTAAGAGTCGAGGGCCACTTTGGTCCTTTGAAGACGAACATGTCGGTTTTCCGTCTCCTGTGGCACCATGAAACCATGACGGATGAAAGAATCAAGGAGTTGCTTGTCATCGGCTTCGAGTACTCGTTCCTTCATGAGGACTGGGTCACTCCGCTACAAGAGGCGTTGGGTGACGTGACGTTTCACGAAGCCCTGTTGAGGCTGGGCAGAGACGGTCTCGGCATCTGGGACATCGTCCTCCACATGGCGAACTGGAACGAGAACATCGTCGCTCGGATCGAGACGGGCCAAGTCTCCCACCCTTCCGAAGGCGCCTGGCCACCCTTGCCAGCGGTTCCGGACGCCGAGGCGTGGGAGTCTGCCAAGGCGCGGCTGTTCACCTCCCTCGACGCTGTTCGCACCACGATCCATGACGCGACAGTCGAGAAGATGGAGGCCAGTCCCTACGGTATCGGAGACATCCTTTGTCGCTTCATCCACATGGGCTACCACATCGGACAGATCACGAAACTGCGCGAAGTGCTTGCAGCCTATGGCGACGAGGCAGTCCACCCGGCCTGACCGAGGGCCTGATCGACGGGCCCTCTTCTTGCGTTGCCAGGTAGCATTTGCTCCCGTATGCCGACTCACCAGGTGACGGTCGAAGGGTTTGGGACGTTTGAAGTCGAAGAGGGGACGAAGCTTGTCCTTGCGATCGAGCGAGCAGGGTTCGATATCAGTCACCGGTGTGGTGGCAACGCCCGTTGCACGACGTGCCGGGTGCAGTTCCACTCCGAAGAGCCGCCGATGCGCCAGAAAGAGCACGATTGCCTCGAGGAGGACGGCGTGCTGGGTCAGTTCCGACTCTCGTGCCAAAGTCGAGTCGACCGCGACATGCACGTCACGGTTCTGATGAGGGCCAGCGAGCAAGGTTGGGATCCCGGCATCGAGGTCGAGGAATAGCACCCGCCGCAACCGCATGACCGAAGCCCAGGTAACCTAGCGGCGATGCCCGAACTGTTGGCCGAACGGCTGATCCGCGACGTTCCCGACTTCCCCAAGCCCGGGATCATGTTCAAGGACGTGGCTCCCGTGCTCCAGAACCCGGCCGCGCTGCAGGAGGTCGTCGACCATATCGCCGAGGACGCGAAGGGCCAGGGCGCAGAAGTGGTCGTCGGTATCGAAAGCCGAGGTTTTGTGTTCGGCGTCCCTGTGGCGCTGCAACTCGGCGTGCCGTTCGCTATGACCCGGAAGCTTGGCAAGCTCCCGTTCGACCGGATCACGGAGGAATACGCCCTCGAGTACGGCACGAACACCGTCGAAATGCACGTGGACGCGATCGACCCTGGTCAGCGTGCATACATCATTGACGACCTCTTGGCGACCGGTGGGACAGCCGCTGCCGCCGCCCGCCTCGTGGAACGTCTCAATGCCCACGTCTGCGGCATGGGGTTCATGGTCGAACTAACCTTTCTTGAGGGGCGGAAGAACCTGCTTGGCTACCCGATCAGGGCCCTGATCAAATACTGAGCCTCCCCCTATTGACTCGGGACACCGGCGAAGAGAGGCCAGACCTGAGGCCCAGTGTCGGCTCGCGATCAAGGCGGTACGCAGGGGAGTAGAATCCTCCCCATGACTGCCACACTCATCACTTTGCTTGTCATTGGATTTCAGGGCGCTCCCAGCAAGCCAGTCCTGATCGGCGACCTTGCAAAGTACGACAAGCAGACCGTCACCGTCGTGGGCAAGGTCGACAAGTACCAGGAACGGGTGGCCAAATCGAGCCAGAAGCCGTACACCGTGTTTGACCTGAACGACGGCAAACACAATGTCCACGTTTACTTGAAAGGTCGCCCCGGAACGAAAGTCAAGAATGGCGACAAAGTCAAAGTGACGGGCGTGTACACCAAGGAGAAGACCGTCGGCAGCCAAACCTTCAAGAACGAGATCGACGCCAGTAGCGACAAAGTGAAGACCAACGGCGTCAAGCCTGTGAAGTGACTCCTCACCTCGTCGCGGTCATGGGCCCGACGGGATCGGGTAAGAGCGCCGTCGCAGAGTACTTGGCGGACGCGCTCGAGGCCCAGTTGCTGAACGCCGACGCGTTCCAGGTCTATCGGGGTCTCGACATTGGCACGAACAAACCGGTCGACAAAGACAGGTACCGACTGCTGGACCTTGTCGAGCCCACGGAGGAGTTTGGCGCCGGGCAATGGGTGGGACTGGCCGTGCACGAACTCAACGACTGCTGGGAGAAGGGAAGGAGCGTGGTCGTGGTCGGTGGAACCGGCTACTACATCCGTGCGTTGTTCGAGCAGTATGGGGATATGGCTCCGGCCCCTGAACCAAGTCTGCGGGAAGCCGTCCGCAGCGTCGAGCGAGAACAGGGTCTGACAGGTCTCGTCCAATGGTTGCTGCAGCTCGAACCAGAAACGGCGGTCGATCAGAGGAACCCGGCCCGCGTGCGGCGTGCCATCGAGCGGTCTCTGACGCCAAAGGTCCGGATTCAGATCTCATTGCCCCCTTTCAGCACGGTGAAGCTGGGCCTACTTCCAGACGTCACACCGTTGGACGAGGCCCTAGAAGACCGCGTCCGGCGAATGTTGGACGGTGGTTGGCCGGAAGAAGTTAGGAATCTTCTTGAAGGAGGTGTCCCAATAACGTCGCCAGGATTCCGCGCCATCGGGTATCAATCCGTGGCTGGTTTTCTTTTGGGACGGCTTAGTAGGCTTGAAACAGAGGAAGCCGTGTTCCGGACTACGCGCCGGTACGCCAAGCGTCAAAGGACATGGTTGAGGTCTGAGCCGAGACTGAGGGCCCTGCCAATGACGCAACTGACAGACGAGAGCATTAGACAGGTGGCGGATTCCGCTCTGTCGATTGTGTTTGGTCGAGGAGATTAATAAGAAAGAAATGGGTAAAGCAATCAACCTCCAAGACATGTTTTTGAATCAGGTCCGCAAAGAAGGCATCGGTGTTACGATCTACCTCATGGGCGGGGTTCAACTACGCGGGCAGGTTCGAGGATTCGACGCATTCACGGTTTTGCTGGACACTGCTGGCAAACCGACACAACTGGTCTACAAGCACGCGATCACCAGCGTTGTGCCAGCCAAGCAGATAGGTGGTGGGCAGCGCGCACACGGCGAGGATCATCCAAGCGAAGAGGAGTAATGCACTTCACCAAGATGCACGGAATCGGCAACGATTTCGTGATGGTCAACGGATTCCGAGAGCCGATCCAAGACTCGGCGGTCGCAGAACTTGCCCGAGAAGTCTGTGACCGCCGGTTCGGCGTCGGGTCGGACGGGCTCATTGTGGCAGCACCAGGTAGGGCCGAGAGGTTCGCCATGCGCATGTGGAACCCTGACGGCTCGGAAAGCGAAATGTGTGGCAACGGTATCCGGTGCTTCGCGACGTTCGTGCGTGACCAGGGCTTGACAGAAGACACCACGATCCCGGTCGAGACTGGCGCAGGCAGGCTCGTGTTACAGGTGTTAGCCGATGGCCAGGTCAGAGTGGACATGGGGCTGGCCCGTTTGAACCGAGGAGAGATCGGTATGGCGGGCGCCGCCGACGAGCCGTTTCTGGATCAGGAGCTCCCGGGAACTGCTGGCCTGCTGTCGCCTGGCTCGCCCTCCCTGAGGGGCACGGCCGTGTCGATGGGCAACCCGCACATCGTGGTGTTCGTCGACGACGCTGCCACCATTGACCTCGAGCGCGTCGGACCCGTCCTGGAGACAAACTCTCTCTTCCCAAGGCGCGTGAACGCCCACTTCGTCCAAGTTTTGACTCCAACGCACATTCTCCAGAGGACGTGGGAACGCGGCGCCGGGGTCACCCTCGCTTGCGGTACTGGAGCGTGTGCATGCGCCGTGGCGTCCTTCCTGAACCGGCACACTGAGCGGTATTGCTCGGTCACACTTCCAGGCGGAGACTTGCAGGTGGACTATCGAGAGGACGGCACGGTCTTCATGACCGGCCCAGCAAAGACGGTGTTTGAAGGCGAGTGGTGAGCCCAGTCATTCGCCCCGTTCGAGTTCGCGGCGCGTCTCTCGTTGCTTGATCGCCTCGCGTTTGTCGTACTGCCTCTTACCTCGTGCGAGGGCGATGGCGATCTTGACCCGGCCCTTCTCGTTGAAATAGACCTTGAACGGGATGATCGTGAGTCCCTTTTCCTGGGTGCGGCGTCGGATCAGGTCGATCTCCTTCTTGTGCATGAGCAACTTGCGGTCGCGACGACGCTCGTGACGGAAGAACGACGATTTCTCATAGGGCTCGATGTCCATTTGCCGGAGCCAGATTTCGCCACCAGTCACTTCGCAGTACCCGTCGGTCAGGGACGCCCGACCGAGAAAGAGGCTCTTGACCTCTGTTCCGACCAGTGCGATCCCCGCTTCGTAAGTGTCCACGAACTCATAGTCGTGGTGAGCTTTTCGATTCTGGATCGTCGCTGGCCCGCGCTTTTCCTCTTTGGAGGCACCCTTGGAGCCCATTGTATGTTGAGTCTACCGGAGGTAACCTTTCGAGCCTATGCGGTTGTCAATCGGGGCAGTCCTCGCTTGGGGTGCGCTCCTGTCCCTCTCGGTCGGGTGCAATCAAGAAGAGAAGCACGACTCCCTGTTCAGCAAGGTGATGACCAAAGACACCGTCGAAGGCACCGGGCCATCGGCGGCAGAAGGCGACCTCGTCTTGGTTCAGTACGTGGGCAAGTTCGCCAAGTCCGGCCAGATGTTCGACACGAACGATCCGGACAAGTCCGAAAAGAACAAGATTCCGCTCGGGGCCGTGCTGGGTCCCAATGCCGGCATCGTCCCTGGGCTCGTCACGGGCCTTGAAGGCATGAAGGTAGGCGGCGAAAGGACGATCAGCATTCCATGGCAACAGGCCTATGGCCCGATGGGCAACGAGATGATCCCCGCCTACTCTGATCTTGTCTTCGACGTGAAGATGCTGTACATCGTCAAGAAGGGCGACGAGAACACTGTTGACGTCGAAGACGAGACCGTGGGTAGTGGCGTCGAGGCGAAGGACGGCGACACGGTCACCGTCAACTACACGGGGAGTTTCGTCAACGGCAGGATGTTCGATGACCGGATGGCACCCGACAAGGCTGTGAAGTTCACGATCGGGAGTCAGGAGGCGATCACTGCGTTCGAACGGGGAGTCCTCGGCATGAAAGTCGGTGGCAAGCGAAAACTGACGATCCCTCCGATGGCCGGCTGGGGGCCGACGGGACACGACGTCATTCCCGGCGGACAGGTCACGATCTACGACGTGACCCTGGTGGACTGCAAGCCCTCCAAGTCGTGAACGTCGTGATGAGCCCCATCGTCACGGCTCGACCGCGCGACCCAGCTCTCGCCAAACTGCTTGAGCAGCATCCACTCGTGTCGCTTTCTGAAGCTGGCGACAGCGCCATGATGGACTTCGCCCAAGGTTCATGGTGGCGGTCGATCGCCGTCGGCTCATGTGACGTCCCCCTTCGTGGCCTTGTGGAGCTCGTCGACAACAATCCCCTTGTCTGTGCCGACGCCTTCTCGGTGCCCAGCGCCGTAGCTACCCTTGGATTGATCGCTCTGGGGCCGTTGTTCCGCGCCGGAATCGTGCACGAGCCGCCGATCCTTCAGACCAATGCGGAAGAAGCCGTCGATCAGCAACTGGTCGCCTACGAGGGGATGGGGCCCGTAGAAGTCGTCACCGAAGAGAGAGACCTCGGTGGCGTCTTGGCCGCCCAGGCGATGGCCATCATCAGCACTCCGTCCGACTGGGATGAGATCGACGCCCTTTATGGCGAGTGCTTCGGACGTTCGTTTTACGTGCGACTCAACGACCAAGACGAGTGGCACGCTTCACTGGTCAAGGATCGCCCGTGGGCTGTCTACCGCCTAAGATGTTCACCCGACGAGCCCACCTCCCTTTTGACCATCCAGGTGATGGCGGACAGGAACGGGAAGTGCGGTGCGGCGCAGATCGTACACGCGATGAACGTGATGGCGGGATTCGAGGAATGTCTGGGAATCCCCGACTCTCTGTCATTCGCTTAGATCCACGACTTTGGCCGACTTCTCTGTCACAGCGGCCTTGTCGCCGTCGGATCCGACGATGTAGTCGACTCCGTCGCCAGCAACCTTCTCCCACGTTCCCATCCCCGACCGCTTCCAGGTGGTGAAACCCTTCTTCGCAGCGATATGAGCGTCAAACGACTGGGTCGTGACGACCGAGATCTGACTCACAACCCGGCGCACTTCGAGGCCACAGGACGGACAGAACTCAAGGGGAGGCTCGTCGACGCCCTGAACCGCTGCAAACCGATAGTCGCACAGGACGCAGTCGTCGTGCAGATGCTCATACTCATAAACAGGCAAGTCGTATCATCCTAGGGCGTCGCCCACCATGAACTTTGACGCGTTGAACAGCCAAATCGTCTCGTGCAAGGCTTGCCCGCGCTTGCGAGGATGGTGCAACCAAGTCGCGGCCGAGAAACGAAAGGCCTTCGCCAGCGAGACATATTGGGGACTCCCTGTGCCCAACTTTGGCGATCCGGCCGCGGGCGGACTGATCGTAGGTCTGGCTCCGGCCGCTCACGGGGCCAACCGAACGGGCCGCATGTTCACTGGAGACCGGAGCGGCGAATGGCTTTTCCGCGCTCTGTACGAAGCCGGGTTGGCGACACAGCCCCAGTCGGCGGGCAGAGACGACCCGTTGATGCTGAAGAAGGTCATGATCACCGCGGTGTGCCACTGTGCCCCACCCGACAATAAGCCCGCCCGCGAGGAGGTCGAGGCCTGTCGCGTTCACTTGATGGCCACTCTTGGGCTCTCGAGGTTTGACGCGTTCCTCTGCCTCGGGTCTCTGGCATGGAAAGAGACATTGAGGGCGCTGAACATGCCCATTGGGACGCCGTTTACCCACGGTGCCGAAGCTGAGGATCCGAGCGGACGCGTTGTGCTCGCTAGCTATCACCCGAGCCAACAGAACACCTTCACGGGCAGGTTGACACGCGAAATGTTGGCCGAAGTAGTCGGTCGATTCCGCAAGGCGATCGATTTCGGCGACCCGCGTCCCACCGCCTAGGGTCGGTTCACGAGGTAGGCACGCTCCAACTCGTACCGCATCAACGAGCCCTCACGCGAGACGTCGAGCTTTACTTTGGTTCCCAGTTGTCCATGAAGCAAGGCGGTCAGCCTGCGGAAACCGATTCCTGCGACCTCCTGACCATCGACGGAAAGAAGTTCGTCACCGCGCTTGATGCCAGCCTTCTCGGCCGGACTGCCTGGAGTGACCGACACGATCCGCATTCGATGAACTCTGGGGTCATCGAACGCCAGCACACCGACGTCGGCAGACTCGGGTTCGACAACCTTGCCCGTCCAGTTTTCGAAGTAGACCCGCCTCCGGATCATGTCGACCGTGATGTTGAAGTTGTGCAGAAACTCGTAGCCCACGGTTCCGTCGTGATCGGCTTGGCTCGAAGGAAGATCGATGACACCGACGACGCATTTCGGTACAGGGACTCCGAAGATCTTCATGTCGTGCATTTCGAGGTTGAATGTGTTGACAGCCCCTGACGCGACCATCGACTGGCCCATGAAGTCTGCGGTCTTGCCCTCTGGCCAGGCCTTGACACGCTCGAGGGCGTCCTTGTGGGTCACGATGTACCCCGAGTTGCCCGTGTCGAGGGCCAGGTACAGCTTCTGCCCGTTGGACACCTCTGCGCTCATCTGGAGGGAGTTGATCCCTTTGGGAAGGAGCTTGGTGAGGAACGTCTTGACGCCGTCGGGCTTGAGTGTGGTGACGTCGTACGTATCAGGGTAGAAAACGAACTTCCGGTGCTCAAAATTGATCTGGTAGACCTTGCCGCCGAACGGCTCAAAGCCCAGAATCCCGTCGCAGTGGGTGCCGTAGGCCGCAGTGTAGTGTTCGGTCGGTTGTTGGACGACCTCCAGGTCGCTTTTGTCGAACGGCTTGTCCCCGATCTTGAGCGACTTGATCGCGATCGTCTTGGCTTGAAACGACCCGACGAAGTCCGTCATCGTCATCGTGCCAGTCGGCTTGCCGACATCGATGTTGTCGCTGAGGATCACGGCACCTGAAAAGCCCGTGTCGTACATGAGCGACACCTTGCGGTCGTTGACAGTGGTGTCGACGATGATGGCGTCTTCGCCGATCCGGAAGGGAACCTCGTCGACGGGGGTGGGGGCCACGTGGGCCAGAGCGATCACGAAAGGTGCAAGGGTCACTGTCTCACTACTTTACAACGGATCAGCCAGCCATGCAAGTCGCCAAGTCCCGGGCGAGTACCCGGCAGGTTGTGTCCTGAAGCGAATTCCTGTATACTCCGCGCACCAGCGAACCGCCGGACAGTTTGGACTGGCGGAAGGTGTGACAGTGGTGATGCGAAACAACCTCGTGGGTAAATCGATCCTCATCGCGGCTGGCCTGGCAATGGGCCTGCTCGGAGGGTGCAAGACAACGGAAACTGGCAACGGATCGCCAGCCCCCGACACGAAGTCCGGGTCGAATACGTCCAGTTCTACTCCGGCCCGACCAAGCCCGAAATCCGACGGGAACGCGATCAGCGACCCGATCAAGATCGGCCTAGTCGTCAGTTTGAACGGAGACCTGAAGCCGTGGGGCGACGACAGCTTCAAAGGTGCCACGCTCGCCGTGGACGAGATCAACAAGGCGGGCGGGATCGACGGCAAGAAAGTCATGCTCATGCCGGGCGACAGCAACTCGAGCCCCGAGGCCGGTAAGTCGGCTGCTCAGAAGCTGATCGCTGACGGTGCCGTCGGGTTGCTCGGCGAGGTTTCGAGCGGCATCACGCAGCAGATCGCCAACGTCGCGTTCGACGCAGGCGTCCCCGTCATCGCCATTGGCGCGACGAAGACGGACATCACGGCAGTCGGCGACAACATCTTCCGCGTCTGCTACACCGACGACTTCCAGGGCCCGGTCATGGCCAAGTTCGCTTACGAAGAGCTCAAGCTGCGGAACGTCGCCTTGATGACCGACAACAAACAGCCGTATTCGCAATACCTCAGCAAGTCCTTCCGCGCCGCATTCGAGAAGCTGGGCGGCAAAGTCATCCATGAGGAGTTCTACGAGTCCAAACAGACCCAGTTCGCCGGCCAGATCGAGAATCTGAAGTCCAAGAACCCGGACGGAGTGTTCCTGAGCGGCTACTTCAACGAGGTCGGCCCCATCGTGAACCAAATGCGTCAGGCGGGCCTCAAAGTGCCCGTCTTTGGTGGAGACGGTTGGGACTCGAGCGAGCTCTTGACTTCTGGTGGAGAAGCCATCGTCGGTGGCTACTTCTGCAACCATTACAACAGCAAAGAGGATCGGCCAGAAGTCAAGGAGTTCTTGAGCAAGTGGATGGCTCGGTACCACGCGGAGCCTGGCACGACGATGGGCGCCCTGAGCTACGACGCGGCCATGCTGATGATGAAGTCGATCGAAAAGGCGATGAAGGCCAACGGTACCAAGTCGCGCGACGTCACCAAAGCCATCGAGGACACTGAGAACTACCCTGGCGTGACCGGCAACATCACGCTCAAGGGCCAGGGGGGCAACCCGAGAAAGCCTGCGCTGGTCGTCGAAGTGACGAAGAACGGCTTCGTCTGGAGAAAGTCGTACAAGCCCGAGGAAATCGAGAACTGAGTTGCACGACCTGGGAATGAACCTTGTGGCAGGACTGGACTTTTCCATCCTGCCACAACAGTTGGCTAACGGTCTGCTGCTCGGCGCCATCTACGCCCTGATCGCCTTGGGCTACACGATGGTCTACGGCGTGCTACGCCTGATCAACTTTGCCCACGGCGAGGTTTTCATGCTTGGATCGTACGCCGCTTTGTTCACGTCATGGGCGCTCGGATTCACTCCAGAGGCGCTCAAGAACGGGGCTGAGAAACCGTCGTCTTGGATGGTCTTGGCTCTCATGCTGGTCGTCAGCATGGTTGTTTGCGGGTTGATCGGAGTCGTCATCGAGCGCCTGGCTTACCGTCCAATGCGGAACCAGCCCCGCATCGCGTCGCTCATTACAGCGATCGGTGTGTCGCTCTTCCTTCAGTACGCTGGAGGCTTGTTCCTGCCTCAGTCGCCGCCCCCCGCGATTTCCGAGCAGGTGAATCCTTACCGCAAGGACTCTGACAACGTCCGCCTGACACTCAAAGACGCACCAGCGGCGCTGAAAGCGCAGGCCAAGCTTCTCGACGCCGAGGCAGGCAAGGCTGAAGCGGCGTATCGCGCGTCCGAGCAGCAAGACCCGCCGGGACACACGACAGCTGCGACCGAAGACCTTCGACAGAAGTACCAAACCCTCGAACGCAGTGCGCAGAAGGTCGAGGGCGAAGTCAACGGACAATCAGTCAAGCTGAATATCCCGTTCGGCCAGTTGATCATGCTGATCACGACGATCGTGCTGATGCTCATTCTCCGGCACATCGTCATGTACACGAGGACTGGTCGCGCCATGCGCGCCGTCTCTCACGATTTCGATTCCGCCTCACTGATGGGCATCGACGTCAACAACGTCGTGACCGTGACGTTCCTCATCGGTTCGGCCCTAGCCGGGGCCGGAGCGATGATGTACGCAACGTTCCTGAGGACCAACCTGACCCCGTTCCTCGGCGTCACGCCCGGTGTCAAGGCGTTCGTCGCCGCAGTGCTCGGAGGAATCGGCAACATCCCCGGCGCTGCCCTTGGCGGGATCCTGATGGGTGTCGTCGAAACTCTGGTCATCTGGCTTGGATTCAGCGGCTACAAAGATGCCGTGGCCTTCGTCGTGCTGATCGCGGTGCTCCTGTTCCGACCAGGCGGGCTTCTCGGTTCGTCCAAGGTGGAGAAGGTATGAAGTTTTGGGGCGTCAGGCTCTTGTCTTTTGTCCTGGCGTTTGGGTTCGTTTACGGTCTGGACGTGGTCACGCAGACCGCGTTTCCCAACCTCTACCGTTTGGCAGTTCTGGCCGGACTCTATGTGACCTTGGCCGTCAGCCTGAACTTGATCAACGGGATCACGGGACAGTTTTCGATCGGCCATGCGGCTTTCTACATGATCGGTGCGTACGCGGCCGGGTTCGTGTCCCAGCACATGTACGCTTCTCAGCCGCTTGGGCCAGTTCTTTGGCTCGTCGTCATGATGGCAGTCGGTGCCGTCTTCGCCGCGATCGCCGGCATCGTTGTCGGCTTGCCAAGCCTGCGGCTACGGGGCGACTATCTGGCGATCGTGACGCTGGGCTTCGGTGAAATCATGCGGATCGTCGTTCAAAATGTCGATCCCCTCGGTGGCGCTTACGGCCTGAACGTGAAGCCGTTTGGCGAGCCACCGAAGATCCTGTGGCTCGTATGGTTGCTGGCGGTGCTTTGCATCGCAGTGTGCCGAAACCTGCTGAAGACGTCGCACGGGCTGCCGTTCATCGCCGTCAGAGAGGACGAAGTCGCGAGCGCCGCCATGGGTGTCAAGACCTCGTCGGTCAAGGTGACCGCCTTTGTCATCGGGTCTGCGTTCGCTGGCGCGGCCGGTGCTCTCCTGGCCCACTCGGAGACCTTCATCTCGCCGGACACATTCAAGATGGACGTCTCGTTCATCATCTTGACGATGGTCGTCCTGGGCGGCACAGGGTCGATCACCGGTTCAATCATGGCGGCTGTGGCCCTGTTTGCCATTCCCGAATGGCTGAGGACGATGCAGGTCATGATTCCAGGTTCATCCATTGTCGCGGGCATCCTCGCGGTCGGAATCATGGTCAGTGGCTTCCGCTGGGTACAGAACAACTATCACGAGTCGGTCTCGAAACGCATTGGCGCCTATCTTGCCTGCGTCGTGGGAGCAGCGGTCGCTGCCGTTGTATTGTCGTTCGTGCTCGCCTTCATTCCCCAGTTGGCACAGCAGCGTCTCGACGTCGCCATGCTGCGAATGGTCATCTTCTCAATGGTCTTGATCATCCTCATGCTCCTTCGTCCGCAAGGCGTGTTTGCTCACCATGAGTTCAGTTGGGACTGGCTGTCCAAGGTCCTGCGTGCGCGCAAGGGAGTCACGGCGTGAACGAGACCGTCCTGACTTTGACCAACGCGACAATCCGGTTTGGTGGCTTGGTCGCCGTAAACAACGTGTCGTTCTCGCTCCAAAAGGGAGACCTTTTCGGCCTGATCGGGCCGAACGGCGCGGGCAAGACCACATGCTTCAACCTCATCACGGGCGTCTACCGGCCGACCAGTGGAGTCATCGACTTCAAGGGCCAAAACATCGGCGGACTTCCCCCCGCGAAAATCGCGACCCTCGGTATCTGCCGCACTTTCCAAAACATCCGCCTGTTTCCCGCCTTGTCTGTCCTGGAAAACGTGGTCGTGGGGGCGTTCCTTCGGCACACGACCTCACTAGCCAGCGCCTTGTGCTACCTACCGCCCTCGATCAAGGAGACTCGAGCCCTGCGACAAGAAGCGTTCGAACTCCTCGAAGTCATGGACTTGAGCGATGTGGCTTCGGTGCGCTCAGCGGACCTGCCGTATGGCAAGCAACGCCGCCTGGAAATCGCCCGGGCGATGGCGACCCAGCCTGAGCTCATCCTGCTCGACGAACCTGCCGCGGGCATGAACCAGAAGGAGAAAGAAGACCTTCAGTCGACGGTGCGCAGGATACGGGACGACTTTGGTAAGACTGTTCTCTTGATCGAACACGACATGCGCTTCGTCATGGGACTCTGTGAGCGGATCTTCGTCTTGGATCATGGTGAGGAAATAGCCCAAGGGCCGCCCGAAGCGATCCGGAACGATCCGAAGGTGATCGAGGCGTACCTCGGCGAAGCCGTCTGAGGGCTGATCCTCACGCATCAACTTCAGGCTGTCGCCAAAATCGGCCTACGAGCGTCTCCAAGTTCGCCACCAACCGAACGACACCGAAGTGTCGCTACCCGAGATTTGGTCTACGGTCGGAAGTTGGCGAGTGTAGGGTAAACAGGCTCTGTGGTGTGGGCCGTGATGCTGGCAAGTCAAGCCGTCGTGAAAGTCGACGATGCAAGAGTTCAAGAGACGCTTCGACGTGTGGACCAGACCATCAGTCGGGGTCCATATCGACCCGGCTGGGAGCATTGGCCCGACATAGACGTTCCCGAATGGTACGAGGACGGCAAGTTCGGGATCTTCATTCACTGGGGTGTGTACTCGGTGCCGGCTTACGGAAGCGAATGGTATCCGAGGGAGATGTACAGGAAAGGTTCCGACACCTTCAAACATCACGTGGAGACATACGGCTACCAAACCACTTTTGGATACAAGGACTTCATCCCAAAGCTGACGGCCGCCCAATTCGACCCGACAGTTTGGGCCCGCTTGTTCGTCGCTGCAGGCGCCAAGTTCGTCGTGCCGGTGGCTGAGCACCACGACGGCTTCGCCATGTACGACTCGTCCATCACTCGATGGGATGCCAAGCAAATGGGCCCCCACCGTGACGTCATCGGCGAACTGGCGACCGCTGTCCGAAAGGAGGGCCTGGTTTTCGGGCTCTCCAGCCACCGAGCCGAGCACTGGTTCTTCTTCAACGGCGGTCGAGAGTTTCCGTCGGACGTTCAAGACCCGTCGCTCCAAGACTTCTATGGCCCGGCTCAGCCAGAAAGCGTCGCACCCAGCAAAGCGTTCCTGGACGATTGGCTTGCGCGCATTTGCGAACTCGTGGACAAGTATCGGCCGAGCCTGGTGTGGTTCGATTGGTGGATTCAGGAGCCAGCGTTCAAACCGTACCTGGAGCGCTTTGCGTCGTATTACTACGACCGGGCCAAGGCTAACCATCAGTCGGTCGCGATCAATTACAAGTACGGTGCATTTCCTCCTTACGCCGCGGTCCTCGACATTGAACGTGGGCAGCTTTCTGAGACCCGGCCGCGGTTTTGGCAGACCGACACGTCGATCTCGAAGAACTCGTGGGGATATGTTCAGGCTCAAGACTACAAGTCGGCCACCTCGCTGGTTCAAGACCTCGTCGACATCGTTTCCAAGAACGGTGCCCTTCTACTGAACATCGGGCCGAAGCCTGACGGAACCATTCCTGATGCCGAGCGAAAGTTGCTGCTGCAAATAGGGAAGTGGTTGAAGGTCAACGGTGAGGCCATCTACGGCACACGTCCCTGGAAGGTGTTCGGCGAAGGGCCGACTTCAGTGTCAGGCGGAGCCTTCACCGATACCAAGCGCCCCGATTTCACCGGTGCCGACATTCGGTTCACCCAGAAGCATCGTGTGCTCTACGCGACGCTACTGTCTTGGCCGGGAGACAGGGCGGTTGTACGTGCTCTGCCCCTCGACCAAGGTGAGGTTCGGAGCGTCTCGCTTCTCGGGCACAAAGGCCGCCTCCACTTCACCCAAGATACGACGGGCCTGACGGTCGAGATGCCATCTCAACGGCCCTGCGACCATGCCTTTGTCTTGAAGATCGAGGGGCTGGATCCTTACGTTCCGGAATTGGGATGGCTCTCGGGTTCCCTGCGACTTTCCGGTGACGGGGCCCGCCTCCACGGAAACAAGATCAGCTATGAGTCGCGCATCGGACAGGACACGGTTGGTTTTTGGGACGATCCTCGAGACTGGGCATCATGGTCCTTGTCGATCCCCCGTTCAGGTCGCTATCGGATCGTGGGCTCGTTCGCGGCCGCCAAGGGCGGGTCTGCCGTCCGAGTCTCAGTCGCAGGGAAGCTCATGGAAGCGGCCGTACCACAGACGAAGGACTGGGACGACTTCCACACCGTCGTTCTGGGAGAGGTCGCGCTGTCGCGGGCCAGTGCCGCACAGCTCGAAGTTCGAGCCGCCTTTCCCGAGACATGGAACCCGGTGAACCTCGCCTGGGTCAAGCTGGAGCTGCTGCCGGGGCGCTAGGCGAAGATACTGCACCGATAAGTGGACATCTTGATTGAATCCCCCGACAATTGAGGGAATGGCCCTCCCGAGTGCTTACGGCCCCGATCCGGAACCGGCGGAGCAGGCGGCCGACGAAGCGATGTACCGGGTCACGTCCTCCACCTCGTTCGTGACGGACAGGGAGAGCCCGATCGCTCCGCTGATGTCTGACGGGTGTCACGGGGACTGGGCTGCAGCCGCTTCGATGGGTGTATTCGGCCTCGGATGGATCGGTTTCACCTTCCTGCATGCCGTCCTGATGTTTGGCTCGTCACGAGGAATCGGATGGTCTGCGCTGGGTCTGGTCGGCACCTACTGTGTCTTCCTCAGTGTCGGCATCGCGATCCTGTGCGGCGCGTTCGTCACTGCCTGTAGGGAGGTCGTGGTCATGGAAGGGCACTCGCTGACCGTGCTCAGGATACTAGGTCCGATCATGATCCGGAGGAAGGTGGAACTGATGATGCGCTCACGCGCTCGCATTGGGCTGCGACCAGGAACTTTGGGAGGCAGCCGTGGTGGCCAGCCAAGCGTGATCGTAAGGGACACGGATGGCCGACAGCATTCATTTGGCACGGCTGCCGATCCCGAGTGGAGGGCTCAAGTCTGCGACGCCATCAACACGTACTTAGCCGGTCGCGGTTAGTCCGAATGGGCCTTGCGACAAACGAACCAGCGTGATGGTGGCGGCAACTGCACATGACCAAGCGAGCGGCTGAACACTACCTCGAATCCCCTGCTTTCCAGAGCGCGGCAAACTTTGTCCAGTTTGTGCAGTCGTTGGATGTGGATCTCGTCAGAGCGCCGGTACCGAGTACCTATTCGCCGAAAAGCCGTGATCTGACGGGCCAGAGTTTGGGTCGCGACGCCTTCCGTGGATCGAGCCATGCACGCCCAGTCCTCCCCGACGCGGTGATGAAGCCTTTCAACCCCAGGGGAGACTTGGCCCGGCCCAAGGAAATCGAAAAGGAAGATTCCACCCACATCCAGAGCCGTGCCTACCTTCTCGAACAGCGCGAGTAACTTGACCCAGTGTTGCTCGAGGTTCGAGCCGTCGTCAAAGTCATAGTTGAGGCACTCACCGACCGCGATCACGGCGCTGCAACGGGGGAGTGGACACTCGAAAAACGAGGCACAGTGATAGGACTCCGAACGCGCCCGAGATCGGGCGATCCGAAGGTTGTGGCGCGACTGATCAAACCCGATCATGCGATAGGAGCGACGCGCTAAATAACGTGCGACCGTACCAGGGCCGCACCCTAACTCGACGACAGTCGAACGGACGATCCCATGGTCGCACAGGATGTTGCCTACCTCTGGGGCCACTTCGTTCGCGAAACCCGAGTAACCGACGTCGTGAATGTAAGCCAAGTCGGCACCGTAGGCAAGAGTCGGCACAGCGTTAACGGATACCCGGATTGAGGCGAAGATCGTCAGGGATCCGATCTCCACAGGCCCTCAATGATCGGCCTTGCCTTGGCTATGATCAATGGTGATAACAGAGTCAGGTCTCGCACGATGACGAACGAGTGCATCGATCGCCTGAGCAGGCGTCGGGTCATGGATCTTTCGGCGGCAGAACTCGCCGACGCAATGAATCTGTGCTTTGAGGACTACGTCATACCCTTTCGCCTGACCCCCGAACTGGCCGACAGGCGGTTCCGGCGCGACAGTCTGGATGGAGAGGCCAGCACCGTGTGGAGGGTCGGTGACGATCCTGCTGCCGTGACCTTGATCGCAAGAAGGGGCTGGACCTGCCGGCTGGCGGCCATGGGCGTCGCCAAGCCATTTCGACGCCAGGGGGTTGGACGCTTCGTCATGGAGACTTGCGTGAACGAAGCACGTGCGCGCAGCGACCGGAGGTTCGTCCTTGAAGTCATCGAGCAGAACCCGGCGGCCATCGGCCTCTACGAAGCGGTCGGGTTCAGCAAGTCGAGAAGACTGGTCGGATACCAGCGTTCGGCCGGGCTTGGTGACCCGGTCGCCCTTCTTTCTGTCGACCCGTCGTTTGTCTGCCGACAAGTGGCGCGACATGGCCCTCCAGACTTGCCATGGGAGCTGAACGCCATGAGCTTGGGCGCTCTGGGTCCCCCGACAAGGGGGTTTGAGCTGGCAGGCGTCAGTTGGTCGCTGGTGACGCCTGTCTCCCATGAGAAGTTGATTCTGTGGACCGTCCTCACGTTGCCTGCCAACCGCAGGCATGGGCTGGGCCGCAGAATGATCGAGGGCCTTCAGGCCGAGTTCCCTGGTCATGCCATCGTGACGCCAGTCGCCGTTCCGGATGACCTCAGCCCCGGCTTCATGCGAGAAGCCGGCTTTGAAGACATGGCCATCAGCCAGTTCGAAATGGCCATGAACTTGGGTTAGTCTGACGAGCCTCTGGAGGCTTTGGCTCTGGCCTCGCGGGCCGTCTGTTTCGCCTCGTTCCATTGGAATCGGCGGTCGTCTGGCCGGGGCACGGCCGGCAGTCCGCCCGAAAGGATGTAGGCCCGCCGAGGGACGTCAGAGCGGTTCGGCCCTGTTGCGTGCAGGGTACGTGACCCGTGAAAGGTGGCACCTCCAGCCGGCAACGGGCACGCGACCGCTGATCCTATATCTGCGCCAAGAACCTCGAGCGCGTGAATCCGGACATCTCCTCCGATGCTCTGATGAGGCAAGACCTCAAGGTGATGGGAACCGGGCACAAACCACATGCAACCGTTTTCGACCGTGGCTTCTTGCAGCGGAACCCAGACGCTGAGGCTCGTATAGTCGAGTGTGGGATCCCAATACGCCTCGTCCTGGTGCCAAGGAGTCTCGGCCCCCGTGCGCGCGGGCTTGAAGATCATGTGTCCGTCGCCAAAGAGCGCGTCTTGACCGAGCAATTGGTGGACGATGTGGGCAGCGTTGACCCACAACTTGCTGTCGCGGAGCTCCGGGGCGTACTTGGCCGGACCGAGTATCTGGGGAAGCACCGCCGCCTGACCCTCTTCGTCGGTGCCTGCCAGGTCGAACTGGTCACCAACGGCCCGGCCCGCCTGCTCGGCGAACAACCGGTCGTATACGTCGCGCATCCACGCGACCTCGTCAAGAGGCATGATGTTAGGGATGGACAGGTAGCCATTTTCATGGTAGAAGGCCACCTGTTCCGGCGTCAATGAGACCGTGGGTTGGGACACGTCCGGAGTGTACACGGGCGATTGGGACGGCTGATCTGTGCTCGACGACGTGAAGGGTAACTTGACGGTATGGGCGAATTCGGAGAAACGTGGCTTTTGATCCGCAAGCGGTTCGACGACATAGTGGACGGCCTGACAACCGAGCAACTCAACTGGCGTCTTCACGACCAAGCACTCACGATCGGTGAGATGGCGATCCACGTCGCCGGAGTGGAGGTGTCGTTCGTGTCGCAACTCCTTGATCTGGAGTTGGATGGGATGCAGGCCCGAGTCAAAGCCGCGGCCACGGACGGAGTGGTCAACGAGAAGCCGTTTCCCTTCACGTCGGAGGAAATCACGCCTCGTTTCATCTCCCAGGTTCTGGCCGATGCGCGTGCAATGGCGACAGCAACGATCACGGAGCCTTCCGAGCACGTTCTAGGGAAAAACATCGTTAGCGCACTGGGCCCGATCGTGGATGGGAGAGGTGCTCTGGCGAGACTCGCCTACCACCCAGGCTACCACCAGGGCCAGGCGCAGCTTGTGAAGTCTGCGCCCGGGTTTCCTGACTAGTTCGGCGCATCAATAGCGGTAGTGGTCGCTCTTGTACGGCCCGTCCACAGACACGCCGATGTATTGGGCCTGCTCCGGTGAGAGCCTCGTCAGCTGTGCGTCCAGCTTGGCAAGTTGAAGCCGGGCGACCTTTTCGTCGAGAATCTTGGGCAGGATATAGACGCCAGGCTGGTACTGGTGACCGTTCGCCCAGAGCTCGATCTGCGCCATCACTTGGTTAGCAAACGAGCTGGACATCACGTAAGACGGATGTCCGGTCGCACAGCCGAGGTTCACCAGCCTGCCCTTGGCGAGCAGGATGATCCTCTTGCCGTCGGGGAAGATGATGTGGTCGACTTGCGGCTTGATCTCTTCCCACGGGTACGTCTCCAGCGAGGCCACGTCGATTTCGCTGTCAAAGTGGCCTATGTTGCAGACGATCGCCTGATCCTTCATTTTGGCCATGTGGTCGTGTCCGATGACGTGGAAGTTGCCCGTCGCGGTCACGAAGATGTCGGCCTTGTCCGCCGCGTACTCCATCGTCACGACTTTGAAGCCCTCCATCGAGGCTTGCAGAGCGCAGATTGGGTCGATTTCGGTGACCCACACTTGAGCGCTCAGGGCTCGCAGGGCCTGGGCGCAGCCCTTGCCGACATCGCCATAACCGCACACGACCGCGATCTTGCCCGCGATCATCACGTCAGTGGCGCGCTTGATACCGTCGACCAGACTCTCGCGGCAACCATAGAGGTTGTCGAACTTGCTCTTGGTGACGCTGTCGTTGACGTTGAAGCAGGGAAAAGGAAGTTTGCCCTCCTTCATGAGGCGGTAGAGCCGTTTGACTCCGGTGGTCGTTTCCTCACTGACGCCTTTGATGGACGCGCGCAGGCGCGAATAGTAGCCGGTTCCCAGCCGTTTGTGGATCGAGGCAAAGAGCGCGACTTCCTCTTCGTTTGATGGGTTCGCGATCACGCTGGGGTCGTCTTCAGCCCAACAGCCCAGCATTACCAGAAGCGTCGCGTCTCCGCCATCGTCGAGAATCAGATTCGGCGTCCCGCCATCCGACCACTCCATGATCCGATGCGTGTACTCCCAGTAGTCATCGAGCGACTCACCCTTGACTGCGAACACTGGCGTGCCGCCCTCCGCAATGGCCGCGGCTGCGTGGTCTTGGGTCGAAAAGATGTTGCAGCTGGCCCAACGGACGTCGGCGCCCAGGGCTTTGAGCGTCTCGATCAGCACGGCGGTCTGGATCGTCATGTGGAGGGAACCCGCGATGCGCGCTCCCTTCAGGGGCTGCTCCTTGGCGAGCTCTTGGCGGATCGCCATCAGTCCGGGCATCTCAGTCTCGGCGATGCGCATCTCGCGGCGGCCCCAGTCAGCGAGGCTGAGATCGGCGACAACGAAGTCCTGGTTCTTCTTGGTTTCTACGGCTTGCATACTTTCATGGCTCCTGTCGCCGGTCTGGGTGCCCTTTCTAGGACGCGCGTACGCTCAAAAGAAAGGGCGCCCGCGACCGGCATGATCGCGAGCGCCGTTGTTCGCCGCCCCTTTTTCTCGGCGGCTCGACAGGCTTGAGCCTGGCCCCTCGGGGTCGCAGCGCCCCTCAAGCCCTGTCATCCTCTATTATGACGTGCGACACCCGCCGGGGATAGTCCCGATCATGAGAGTCTGTCCGATGCTAAGCGGACAGAAAGGGGTGCTGAAGATATGGCGCCCGCCCCGAAGGATCGCGGCGAGCGCAAGTGATTTTCGGGGCCACTACCCCGTGTCTCAAAGCTCTTGGACCGGTTTCACCGGGATTTAGCGCTTTGGTCACTCAACATTATAGGGTCACTTTGGGCCAACTGGAGGCCATGGGCCAATGAGATCGCACGAATCCTGCAACGATGCAGGGCAGCGGAGCAGACCGGAGTATCATTCACGCGTGCCCGGCCCGCTCAAGGAAGTCACTGTCTTCACCGATGGTGCCTGCCAGGGCAATCCAGGACCGGGCGGCTACTGTGCGGTTCTGGTTCATGGTGAGAAGCGCCGCGAGATCGTCGGGGGTTTTCGTCGGACAACGAACAACCGGATGGAGCTCATGGCGGCGATCGCCGCCTTGGAAGCCCTGAACTATCGCTGCCGTGTCACGGTTTGGACCGACTCAAAGTACCTTAGGGACAGTGTGGAACTTGGTTGGGCCAAGCGTTGGCGATCGAAGGGATGGGTCGTCAAGAGTGGTGAGCGCGCCGCTAACGTCGACCTATGGGAACGCCTCCTCTCGCTCTGTGATGGCCATGACGTCGAGTTCAGGTGGCTGAAAGGCCACGCTGGCCATGAGGAGAACGAGACCTGTGACCGCCGGTCGGTCGAGGCAGCCGCCAAGAAGGGCCTGCCGGTTGATGAGGGCTACGAGAACTAGCTCTTGGCCCGCATCAAACCCGCCATCTCGGAGGGCGACACGATGGCGATGTCCTTATCCAGGCCCGCGACAAAGTCGGCTAGCATCGGGGCAGACAGCTCCCAGGCGAAGACGTAAACGAACGTGAATCTGTGGTCCTTGGCGCGCCCGTTCACGGCTCTGGCCGCCGTTGCCGCGTCCTTGCCCAGCCGCACGGCTTCGCCCAGATACGTTGTCCCTCCTGCTTCGCCTTCGTGGGGAGGCATGTCGGCGAGCCACAGAGCCTTGACTCCCGCCTTTCCATAGGCTGCGACCCAACGACGCACGTCCTCGATCCGTCGACCCCGCTGGTCCAATGTCACCACGGACGTCAAGTCGGCCTTGCGGCTCGCGTCCGCTGTCTTCTTGCAGAACGCTCCCAGGGCGTCCGCAGTCATCGAGCCTGGGTTCACATACCCAAAGCCGCTCGGCCCTGCTACAAGCTCGTCCCAACCTCCTCTTTCTTTGGCCTCTTGGTAGTACTGGTCGAGTACGGCCGGGGCAAGGTTCGCCCACTGCGGTGAGACCGTCCAGCCCAGCGGGATTTTGGGCCGCGCCGGGTCGCTCCACGTTGCCCTCATGTGGTTGAGATCGTACTGTAGGTTGTCCCCGTCGCTCACGATCAACGTCACATAGGCACGGGCCGTTGGCACCTTTCGGCCCGTCTTGGCCTGTTCGAGCCTCTTGGGAGCAGGCAGCCTCGAGAAGAAGCTGACGTTGTCGGCGAAGTCGGCCGGAACCAGGAATTGGTCTCGCCGCGAGAGCCGGTCCACAAGGGCGTCTTCGACCGCCACATCGTTCTGGCCCTTTTGGGGATCGGCGTACTTGGCCGAGCCCCAGCCAAAGACAGGGGTCAGTGGTGGGTACCGAGCAAGCACCTTGGCGAGTTGCCCCTTTTCAAACTCGTTGTTGAGCGGGTCGAGGTCAAAGACAAACCACTCCTTTTGGGCAATCAAGTCCCGAAAGAACGGAAGGCCGTCGTCAAGATACGCGACCGCACTCAGGTTCGTCTTCGGCAGCCAGTTCTCGATTGCCGACACGGTCAGATCGTCCTTGGGAAGCCAGTTGTCGTGCAAATCAACGAGCGTCTTGAGCCCGAGGTCACGCGGCGTGGCTATGGCGTGCTCCAGACCAGCGATCGTCGTCGCTAAGTTGACTTGGAACCGGAACAGAGGGTCGGGGTTGTACCAGACTTGACCCTTCACGTCCGTACGGAAGTGCTCGAGCGCTTGGTTCAGACTCATTGGCTCGAACCGGCATCCTAGACGCTTCTCAAGGACAGGCACCCAAGGTGCGTCTTCGTCACGGTAGACCACGAAGAGCCGGGCCGTCTTGACGTTGACCTGGCCCTCGAGAGTCGCAAGGGCCACTTGGGATCCCTCATCCTCGTGTCTGGCGTCGACCACAACGACCTGGGGCGCGAGGGAGACGGTCGCAGCGAGCAAGAAAGCCAACATCCGACACCTGACCCAGTTTAGCGTGGTCGGCACTGAGCGCCATCAAGGACGCTCATGCTGCCTGCTATGCTGGGACATGAAGATCGAGATCGCCTTCTGCGTAGCTTGAAACTACACCCCACGGGCCGTCGGTCTGGCGGCCGAAATCATCGAGGCGTTCCGTCCCACTGTCAGCGAAGTCCACCCTGTCAAAAGCATTCTGCTCGTACCGTCTGGAGCCGGAGTCTTCGAAGTCAGTTGTGACGGCGTCGACATATTCTCCAAGAAAGCACTCGGCCGCCACGCCGAACCTGGCGAGGTCTTGGCCCGTCTTCGTGAGATACGGTCGTTCCATGATTGATCCGAGCCGAACGTCTCTGGTCCGCGCTCAAGCCACCCTTGGCTTGGCATTGGTTTTCGCGGCATCGTCTACTGCATGCCTCAACGATTCGGACTCTCTGCGACAAGCGCAACGCCAGTTTCCAAGCCTCATCGACACGATTGTCGGCCGTTTTGACCGCAATCCAACCTTGTACTATCGGATGCGCATCGACCGTCTCATTCCAGCCGTGGTCTCTGATCCGACCAACCTTCAGAACTACGACGACATAGCCGTCGCCTTCGACAGGCTTGGCCAAGATGAAATGGCGGTCATCTGGATGGATCGGAAGAGGAAAGTCCTCGACAAATTGGGAAACCAGGCTCCCAGCTACCATTGGTACAGCTACCACGCTAACTTAGGCACCGTGCTCTTTCACGATTGGATGCACAAAGGTGCCAGCATCCGGTCAGTCGAGGAGGCCAGAGCCGGTCGCGACCACATTGCCAAAGCCATCCGGATCAAGCCTGACGCGCACTTTGGAAGGGAGCCTGTGCAGCTGGCCGCCATGGACAGGATCATCGCCGTCGTAGGGGGAACCGAGAAGCCAACCGAATCCGGTGCCCTGGCCGTCGACGGGCTCAAGAAAAAGGAGATCGTCAACGGCTGGGCCGGACTGATCGTCCTCGGCGGGGCGTGGGAGAGTCCGGATGCTTTCGCCGAATTGGCGAAGAGCGGATGGCTGATAGTCAAGAGCAAGACAACCTTCTACCTGGCAGAATTACGGGCACGAGAGTTGTTCAGACAGGGCAGGAAAGCCATCTGGACGGACAGAAGCTCGTTTCTACACCTCACATTCGACTCGTTGGAGGAGCGTGAGTTTCAGGCATTGAGGGCCAACGCCGATTCCTATGTCAAACACCGGCAAGACTTCATGTTGGTACGTTTGCGTCAAGGCCGTCATCCAGACACCGACCCGGACTTTTGGAACGGCTATCAGCCTGTGCCGCACTACGAGCCGCCCTGGTTGCAGGACGAGTTCGAACACCTGGTCCGTAGTCAGAAGTTCGTCAATGGAATTCTGTTCGCGGTCATGATCCTTCTTGGGGTCGGCGGACTGGTCGTTCGAGACAAGGTCAACAAGCGCCGAGCCACCCATGCCGGGATTTGAACTCACCATTCGCGAGCCCAGTCGGGTGGCGGCACGTTCGTGGGCTTGTTTCCGCGCAGGTCGGCGACAAGGGTAGGGGCACCCCATGGAAAGTCGGCCCAGGCCCACAGACAGCCGTCTTCGCCATAGACCACCCGGCCAGAGTGGTCGACATCGAGGAACTGGGGCTGGAAGGGCAGGGGACGCCACTCCTTCACGACGTCGCCTCCGAGTCCGCACAACTGCCAGACATGGCGGTGCTCTGGCCAGCGACTTTCGCGGCGGAGCCCTTCCTCGTGGCGGAGGCTTCCGCCCTTGAAAGGCTTGATATAGATCCCTTTGTCCTTCATCTCCCAGCGCGGCATCACGGCACCAGCGAAGAGATCGAACACGGCGTTCGAACGGGTCTTGGGATCGCCCTTCAGTAGATCCATCAAGTCCCGCTTGACCTCTTTGAACGTCAAGCGTGGGGGCTCCATGGTCGTAGTGAAGGCTGAGACAGTCTCCCAGCCGCGCGCTCGGCGCCGGTGGTCCAGAACGGCGTCGCGTCCTTCGTTTCGGCCGATTTTTTTGACGGTCACAGAGGGTGGCGGCTGGCTGGCCCTTTCTGCCGGTTCTGGATGTCCGTGTAACTTCAGGATATCGTCGGCTTCCCAGTAGCCTCCACCTCCACCGCACGAGTCTCCAAACCACAAGGCTGTGGCGGTGAAGTAGGGAAGCCGGCTGACCGCCGTCCAGGTGCAGGCCATGAAGTCGTACTTCAGGTTGTGCTGGGCGGCCATGTCGCGGCGTCGCTGGCTGTAGTCCGAGAACGAGGCGATCAACCGACGACCGTCTGGGCTCAAGTCACAGAAATCGGTGTACACCCGGGCTCGGATCCACTGACCAGCCGTGACCTCGTCCGATTCGAGGTTCCACTTCAACAACTGCGTCCAGCGCGAAGGGCCCCTGCGGAACACCACCGCGACCGGAGCATCACGGGCGATGATCCCGTCGATCCTGGGCACGGCCGGCTTCGTCATGTCACCGCTCCGACGTCGAGAGGGTTGGCTGCACGACCACGTCCTTTCGACGGGAGGAGGGCGTCACCTTCACAGACCTCACCTTGCCGCCTGCATACTCAACCTCGACGGTCGTTTTCCGTGGGGCGTGGAGCTTGAAGCTGACGTCCCAGTCCTTCGGCCAAGCCGGGAGCACGTAGATCTTGTCCCCGACACATTGCATCAGCATGTTCTGCATGGTGAGCATCAGATTGCCACCGTGACACTGGTCGGGCAGCCAGTCGTAGTTCGGCCCCCACATGGCAGGAAAACGGAACCCTGGGTTTGAGTTGCGCGCCTTCTCCATGAGGGACGCTTTGGCTTCGTCGGTCAGTCCTGCCAGGGCCGCACACTGACCGTCGTACTGCCAGCCGTGGTTGTCCTGAGCGATCCGACTCTTCCAGGCTGTCTGAGCGACTGCCTCGTTCCCGTGTCCGATTCCGAACAGCTTGAACGGCCAGACGGCGTACAACTCCGGGTTCTCGACGTTGGACCGCTTGTCCTCGAATTTGGCTGCAGGCAGCAGGGTCTTGGCGCCCTCGCGAACGGTCGTCGGAATGTTGGGGCAAGCGTCCTTCATTCTCTTGAAGAAGCTCCGGTCTTGACCGCTGAGTCCGGGCAGCCTCAGGAGGCGGTCCGTCACGTAGGCGAGGCCCGCCACACTGGGCATGTCGTTTTCCACTCCCGACCAATACGTCTCGACGGCCTGCGTCGGCGCGATGACGAGCTTGCCCTTTGCGTCCCGCTTGAATCGAAGATCGTAGTAGCGGAGCACGTCGGTCGCCATAGGAAAGAGTTCGTGTTGCAGGAACGTCTTGTCTTCAGTCTGATCATAGGCGTCGATCATCAAGCTGACGAGCTCCAGCCCTTGCTGCCAGGCGTACTGCCACCATGGACTCAGGATCTCACTACTGGCATGGCCCTCGCGGTTCCATTGGTAGTCACCGTTCGCATAGGTGCCGAAGTTCGTCACGGTCTCCGGGAAGTACGCTCCGTCGGCCCCATAGTACAGCTTGGCCCTTGCCTTGCAGATCGGCTCAATCGCCTCAAACATGCGGAAGAGAGGGCGCATCAGATCGGTGTCACCGTTCATGGGCATGGGCTCATAGGGAAACCGCGTGTTTTGCCACCAGTAGGAGTCGCCCCAACGGCGCCAGTCAGGGTTGAAGTCGGGACCGCCAGCGTACTTCGGATCCACCGTGAAAATAGAGCCGTTGAACTTGATGGGGAACGCACCACGACCTGCACAGGCCGTCATCCACCTCTGAAGAACATAGCCACGGGTCGCCAGGCTCTTGGTCGTTGAATCCGACGGACTCTCGGCAACGAGCTTCCCGCCGACAAAGAGCTTCATTTGGCCGGTACGACCGTCGTATGATGCACCGAGTTCCTGCCAAACCTCTGACTTCAGCGCGGGACCAACGAGAGTCTGCGGCCCGACGATCAAGCGCAACTTTCCAGCGTACGTGTCGAAGAGAAAGCCGTCACTCCCTCCCGGAGTCACATTGTCGACAATCCGTCCACCAAGCTTTCGTGGTTTGACCAACGCCGTGATCGTGAAGCCGTGCTGCCAGCGGACCTTCTTGAGGACGTCGAGTCCCTTGCCCGAGAAGTCGAGCGACCGGGAGGTCATGCGGTAGGGGCTCGGATCGTCCAGGGTGCTCGTCGCAAGATGGTCGAATGTGTCGAGGGTTCGAACCGCAGCCCGGTCGCCGTCGGCCCAGACCGCAAGAACCATCTGGACCCCAGGTGGCGTGGCGACAGGAATGTCGCCGTAGACTTGGTGGACCCTTTCGTCCGCCAACGGACCGTCGAAAACGCGGACTGCTTTGATCGTCCCGTCGTAGGTGCTGCCTCCGCTTGAATCGGCTCCGAGCCGCAATGGATGGTTGTTCACGGGCACGTCAAAGGCCGTGTCTCCCGAGGCGAACACCCAGCTTCGGCTCCAAAACGCCTTCCACCAATCGGCAGTCCTCGCCTTGGCCGCTGTGAACGTGCCTGCCTTCGAGCGCAACACCTGAATGCTCCGTACCCACTCTTGTGCCGTCGGCACTTGTGATCGAAGGGTTGCGATGGCTAGTTCGTGTTCCTGAGCCAATCGTGACGTCAGCGCGCCGTCTCCCGTCTTCTTGAACGTGGGACCCCACATCAGTCCACCAAAGGTGTTGTTGAGCATGGGATCCGGTGCCAGGTGCGCGATGGATTCGAGCCCCTGCCTCTCGAGGGTCATCGGGGCCACGGAGTAAGCGTTGCGGTGGTACCAGAGCACTCCTGTCGGCCCGGTCTCGACCGTGTCTGGAGACTCCCAGACTTCGATGGTCGAGGGGGCGTCACGCATGGTCCAACTCGAGGACAGCTCGTCCCCTTGAAGAACTCTCCGCTCAGACCTCCAGTCCTCGAGCTTGGCCACAACCTGGACTCGGGTTGGGCTCTTGACGCTCACCCAAGCGACGTCTTGGCCGGAGTCCACGAGCAGAGTCACCTTTGTTCGGCCCTCGGTCACCTGGATCCGCCCGTCTCGGAGAAGCAGTTCCTGCTTGAATCTCCCAGCCACGAACGGATTGGGACGGACACTCACACGCACTCGTCCGACCTTCAACAGTCGGTTGCACTCGCTCCAGGAGTCAGTTCTAGAGATGAGGAAGACCAGGTCGCCGTTAGGCTCGACCCAAGCATTCAGCCCGACGGCGCCATTTCCAATGGGCATCGAGCCCGAAGCATCCTGGCTGGGGGTGCTCCAGACGACGTTGTAACTGTCCAGATGGGCCAGCGCCTGGGCCACACCAGGTACTGTCGCGCCCTTGTGGGTGGTTGCCGTGGCCATGGATGCGACGAACAACGTCACAATGAGTCCGAGGGCGGGGCGCACAGACTCACTTCCCACCCATCAGTCTGTCGAGTTCGGGCTTCATGGCTTTGGCCCAGATCTCGTACCCGGCATCGTTGGGATGAAGTTGATCCGGCATCAAAGGGGTCCTCAGCGTTCCATCTGGTCGCAGGAACGCGTAGCCGATGTCGTCCCAGAACACTCTCTTTCCATCAGCGAATCCTTTGATGAGCCCATTGATCTGATCCACGGCTTTGCGCATACCATCGTCCGGCTGGTTGCTGCGAGGAAACACGCCCAAAAGGAGGATCTTGGTGGTAGGGATGGCGGTGAGAAGTTTGCCAATGATGGCCTTGACTCCGACACTGGTCTGCTGAGGGTTGGAAGATCCGTGACCGACGTTGTTGGTCCCGATCATGATGACGATCACTTTTGGCTTGAGGCCCAACAGCTCTCCGTGGTCAAGACGCCAAAGGACGTGCTCGGTCCGGTCGCCGCTGAAGCCGAAGTTGGCCGCCTTCAGCGGCGCGTATTCGCGGTCCCAGACGGCTTTGCCACCTCCCTCCCATCCCTGGGTGATCGAATCCCCAAGGAAGACGAGGTCGAAACCGCCCTGCTTGGTCAGTTCGACGCAATGTTCATGGCGCTGCTTCCACCAATCTTCTCCGAGACGGTCAGCTGGCTTGATGGCGACGTTGTCCTGGAAATGGGCGGACAGGAGACCCAAGAGGCCTATAAACGCATACGTTCCAATCACAACCTGATTCTGGCCGGACCTAGGCTGCCTGCTGCGGCTTCGCGACCGACATTCTTCAATGAGCGAACACTCGGATCGGCCCAATCGGTGTTGTTGGCTTCCGGGCGACATACAGGTTTCCCGTGAAGTTCCAGTCGTTCGTCGAGTTGGGCGTCTCGACATATGTCACGTACGTGTACGACTGATCGGCGGCGCAGCCGATGAAGTCGAGGGGAGGTCGAAGCATCACGACGTCGCCACTGACGCGCTCGCTCTTGCCGAATGGGACGAGGCCTTCCGCGTGCCGAACGTGCCACTGGTCATAGGGTTGAGCGTTCAAGAGCGCTTGTCCGTCGCGGTTGTCCCACCAGACGACGTGAAGGCGGCCAAATGGGTCGGCACAGGCCCACGCCAAAGTTTGCACGTAGTACGGAACATTAGCGTTGCCAAGCTTATTGGCCACAAACGAGCGGATCGCGGTTTGGATCTCTTCCATCGGTGACAAGGGCATCGGTGCCGTGAATGTCACGCCACCGTCAAGGCTCATCGAGTAGAAGACAAGCAACGGAAGGTAGTCCACCCCGTCCACGTTCACCGTCATGTAGTTCGCAAAAAAGGCGACGACACGCTTCGGTCCAGTCGCGACAATGGATCCGAGCATCCAGCGCTCTTGGGTGTCACCAGCCTTGTTCAACGTCAACAGAGTCTTGTGTCCAGTAAAGCTGGCACCGCCATCCGTCGAATACGAAAACCCGACCTTGTCGATCGTGTTGAGGTCAGACGTCGACGTCCACATCGAGTACACCCTGCCCGTCGTACCAACGGCCATGTATGGGTCGACGGCATGGTTATTGCCGGTCTCGTTGTCGCATCGTGCCGTTTCGCTGAAGGTCAGCCCGCCGTCGGTCGACTTGGAGCAATAGACACCTGAGGACGCCGGCCCACCGATGTATCCGTTCGAGTAGTCCATGTAGATGGCGCCTGAAGACGGATCGATCCCGGTCCACTCCCGGTCGAGGCTGCCGGAGGGTGCCGTCCCGGCCACGAGAGTTTCCCCAAAGTCAGTCGAGACCCAGTTCTTGATGCCGGTCACCGACCCAGCCAGATAGGTGACCAACAGGCTGCCCGTCCCTGTGGTCAAGACCGCCAAGTCACAACAGGCGTTGCTGAACGACTTTTTCCTGGTGAAGCTCGCGGCCCAGTCGTGGCTCGTGAAGAACTGTGCGTTGAGGTGGCAGGTTTCGTAGACGTTGCCCTTTCCGTCCGTCGCAATGTTGGGTTCACCGCCCGCACCCACGTAAACACGATCCCATTGGGCGTGTGCCAGAGGCGACAGAAGGGTCAACACGAGCAGGGGCCAGGCCTTGGGCGACATGTCACCTTTATACGCCACAGACCGGCCGATTGTGCCTGGCAAACTTCCAGGGTCAGCAAGCGTGAGGTGTCTCTGAGCGCTCACCTTACACGCTTGGTCACGTCGCTCGACCTCTGGTCTTGGAAGTCACGCTTACCTGTTGTTGCACCTCTCGAACACCGATACTCTCGATAACCGTTTCCGTGCAATATCGTCAACTTTGCCGCAAGGAGCCCCGGCCGCCGCTTTGGTTCGGCCGAGGAGGCTACGGGTCGAGCCTGTCATGGCTTGGTGCTCGTCCGCGCCTCCAAGCTGCCGGATTCCTGGCAGTCGCAGCCTTGGCCTGGGGCGGTATTGAATGGAAGAAGAACGCCGATCTGACGGCGGCTCGGCAATCGTTTCGAAAGGAAGCGGCTAGGTCGGCCGAGCAAGTCCGTGACCAATTGAGCTCCTCTCTCAGTCAAATCGCCCTTGGCCTCAAGACGATCGCCCGGCTTCCCGGAGTCCGCAGGCTGTCGAAACCGGGCCAGGAAATGGGCGAGGACTCGAACCAGGCGACCGAAGAGCTCTATCACAGCTTGGGAGCGACAGTCGGCCTTTCCGAGCTCTATATTGTCCCTGTTGACATGCAGCCTGACAAGGTGGATCCGTTGTCGGCGAAATACGGGGCGCCACTCAAGTCTTTCGATGATCGGATCGTTGGCAAAACCGCTGGTTCCAAGGTCAGGCAACGGGACTCCGACGAAGTGGCCGAGGTCGAAACGTACGAGTATCGCGCCATGCGGCACCAGCTCGACTGGTTCGTCAAGAAGTACCCGACCGAAGCGCAAGTCCAGAAGCTCGTCTATCCGATTCAGTACAGCCGCGAGGTCATCACGTGCGACAACTCCAACTACTCCTCGGAACACCCGGACAACTGGACGAGGTCGGGAATCGTGGTCTCAGTGCCTTACTACGGACTGGACGGCCGTCTCCAAGGCTGTGTGTCCGGAGTCATTCTGACGTCGCAGCTGATCCAGGCCCTGCCGACGCCTGAATATGGTGTCATCAACAGTGAGACAGGGTTCCAGGAGTCTTTTCGAGAGTCTGGGCCGTTTCGAAAGGCCCTTAGCGAGGGTCGTGGGGACCGGCCCGATGATAGTCTCGTCTACAGTCAGATTCTCCCCGTCAGGGTCGCAGGCGCCATGAGTCCGTGGTGGCTTTGGGTAGGGCGCAGAGACACAGGATTCACGACACGGCCAGACGTTGTGGCGGCCAACCAGTTCCATTGGGTCGCCGGGCTTATGGTCGCACTCGTCTCACTGATCACCGTGTCGTTCATTGGGTTCGCAAGCAGCTCCCGAAAGAAGCTTGAGGAGGTCAACAAGGGCCTTGAGCGGGAGATCGTGACCCGCACGTCCGACCTGGTCCACGCCCGGAAGATGCAGGCCGTCGGGGAACTGGCAGCAGGCGTCGCACACGAGATCAACACTCCGGTCCAGTTCATTGGCGACAACTTACGGTTTCTCGAGACTGTCAGCGAGAGGTACACGCGCATCCTGGAAAGGATGGCCGGAGCACTCGAAGACGCTACGACTGACAGCCTCCAACCAGCCGATGCCAAGATGGTCTTGGCCGACGCCCACCGAATGCGGCTGGGTGAGATGCTGCACGAAGTGCCTGAGGCCGTACAGGAGAGCCTCGACGGTATCCGGAGGATCTCAGAGATCGTCAAGGCGATGCGCGACTTTGCCCACCCCGGCGTGACGGGGCGGGTAATGGCCAACTTGAATCAAATCATTGAAAGCTCGACGATCGTCGCGCGTCACGAGTGGAAATCGGTCGCCGACGTCAGGATGGACCTGCTGCCAAGTCTGCCCATGGTTCCATGCAATCCGGGCGAAGTGGGCCAAGTCATTGTCAATCTTGTCGTGAATTCGGCCCACGCAATCAAGGAACGAGTCGGCAACACGAATGAAAAAGGACTGATCGAAATCCGGTCCGCGATGGGCGGCGACCATGTGGCGATCACGATCACAGACAACGGAAACGGAATCCCGGAAGACCTGCGTGAGAAGGTCTTTGAGCAGTTCTTCACCACCAAAGGAGTCGGAGTCGGAACCGGCATGGGCTTGGCCATCACCCGGAACGTGGTCGAGAGACACGGAGGCACGATCGAGTTCTCGTCAGTGCTCGGAAAGGGGACCGAGTTCACGATCGCTTTGCCTGTTTCCGTTCCTTTGGAACTTGGTGAAAGTGATCCGCTGGAGGATGCGGCATGAGGCCCGTGATCCTGTTCGTGGATGACGAGCCCAATGTTCGGAAAGGGATCAGCCGAATGCTCTGGGATCAGACGGAGCGCTGGGATTGCCGCTTCGCAGAAGACGCCGAATCTGCGTACACCCAGATGTCGGTCGAACCCATTGACGTTCTGGTCACTGACCACAACATGCCGGGCACGACCGGAATGGAGTTGATCCGACGAGTACGGTCCAAAGCAGAATGGGAGTCGATCCCGATCATCGTTCTGACAGGGTGTAACGATCGTAACCTTAAGCGACAGGCGCTTGAGATCGGAGCGACCGACCTGTTGAACAAGCCGGTCGAGCCGGAAGACCTCATGGCTCGACTCCAATCGGTACTGCGGCTTAAGGCGTTGCAGGACTACCTCGCGCAACAGAACTCGCACCTGGAGAACCTGGTCCGTGAGCGCACCGTCCAGTTGGAACGGTCGCACCTAGAGTTGGTCCTTCGTCTGTCCAAGGCGGCCGAGATCCACGATGCCGACACGGGCAACCATACGTTGCGCGTCGGTTACAGCTCACGGCTGATAGCCAAAGCACTTGGATTCGATCAAAGCTTCATGGATCTGATCTTGCTGGCAGCACCACTTCACGATATCGGCAAGCTCGGAATCCCCGACGCGATCCTCAAGAAGAACGGTCCTCTGACCGGACACGAGCGTCATGTCATGCAACAGCACTGCCAGATCGGTCACGACATTCTGGCCAGCCCGTGTCTCCTCCCTGACTGCGTGAACGCGGATCCTGAGATGGTCAGCTCTCTGTCTTCGCCGTGCTTGAGCTTGGCCTCGGCGATCGCCCTCCAACACCATGAGAAGTGGGATGGCAGCGGGTATCCGAACAAGCTTTCGGGCGATGAGATCTCCGTTGCGGCCAGGATCGTCGCGGTTTCCGACGTGTACGATGCCCTGCGCTCTCAACGTCCTTACAAGCTGCCATTGAACGAGGCCGCTGCAATTTCGGCGCTTGTGAGCGCTTCTGGTACGCACTTCGACCCGATGATCGTCGAAGCCTTCCTCGAAGTGAGGTCCAAGGTCGAACGTGTCACCCGTGAATTGGACACCGGACGCTCGGGCGACTTGCTGGCGGCGTGACCACGATCAACGGCCCGTCAGAAGTCGCCACCACCGCTACCGCCAGAGTCAAATCCGCCCCCGCCTGAATCCCAAGAGCCGCCACCTGAGTCGAAGGAACCTCCTGCGTCCCAGGAGCCACCACCGGCGTCGAACGACGAAGACCCTGTGCTTGTAGTCCAGTCACCACCGAGGTTTGGCGAACCGAACGGGTCGGGCGACGTCCAGCCCGAGCCCCCGTCATCGTGACTGTGGTGTGAAGAAGCGGCGTCGGCGATGGCGCTGAGAGCAAGCATGTCCCAAAGGAACGACTGTGAGCCGTAGTCCGTGACCGGGTTGTACGACTGGACGCCATACCATGGGACAAACGTGCCGTTCGTCGTCCTGCCCGCGACTTGCGGCTCCTGGCCCGATCTCAGAGTGGCGAGGTCCCTGGGGCAAGCGAGGACGGTTTTGCGTTGACCGTGCGCATTGATGGTCACCGGAGTCAGATCACCCTTTCCTGGCTGGGAGCAGAAGAAGCAGACGTTCTTGACCGGCTGGAATATCCTTGGGTCGTCGATGTCTTCGAACCCTGCTGGCGCCTCGGCATAGGCGACAGACGTTCCGCCGGTAGCCTCTTCGATGACCGACTTGCCGGCCAAGACGTGCTGATGCGCGGTTTCGAACCTGAGGATGGCACCGTCCGTGTCGTTGGGGGTTGCTGCCCGTTCCAACAGCTTGAGCCCCGTGTCAAACTCGGCCGCGGCCGATTCCCGCTCGTTCTCCAATGTCCGCTTTGCTTCGCCCTCGGGCAGCAGATCCATGTAACCGTCAAGGTAAGCGATGCCGTTGATGGCTTTGTCCTTGTAGCCGCGTGCCCGTGTGAGGCTCGAGCTGAACCGGAGGCGTTTCGTGGCGAACCATCCCAAACCGACGACCACGGCGATGATCCCTCCCGTTGCGAGCAGGGGAACAGCCGACCCTTTCTCTTCGGGAAGGCCCTGAGGGCTTGTGGCATCGACCTGCTTCCCGAAAGCCTTTCTGGCATCGGCCTGCTCCCGGACCACGGCAGCGATCAGCGAAGTGAAGGCTGGAGTCATGTCCGAGGCTGAGCCTACTTTGGCCGCATCGTTGTTCAAGGTCAACAAGGCCGCTTCTGGCAACCGGTCACTATAGGCTGTGATGCCATGTTGGGTGCCGACTACCAACACCGCGTCGCTCAGGTGTAGTTGTTTCCTGAAGAGCCATTTGGCATAGGCTCCCCTCAGTTCCGTGCTGCCTGACCTCCACTTCTGGCCCAACTCCGGGACAACGAGCAGCTTGACTGCGAGCGACTTAGTGTTGCGGATGATGGCGTCTACGGCCCCCGTGTCGACCGTGCCCTTCATCTTGGGGTGGATCCAGTACGGCTGGCTGGCAAGAGCCTTGTACGCCTCTGTCACGAGAGTCGGCTCTTGAGCGGAAGCGGACAGACCGAGAAGGCCGACGACAAGAACGAGGCAAGGCTTGCTGGCCACGACTAAGGATACGGCAGAAACCCGAGTGGCGGTTTCGGGCCCAGGTGAGGAAGTGACGAAGGACACATCCGCTTAGATCCCATCCGGATCCTTCATACTCTCGCCGATGACACGTCTCCAGATCGGCGCGATCATGGTCTTGTCGTTCTGTGTCCTCGCGGTCAACGTCAGTCGAGCGAATGGAGCCCGGCTTCACCAGGAAGACGACCCGAAAGCGATGAATTCGGCGATGGTCCACCTCAAGGAAGCCCAAGGACTCGTGGACAAGGCTCTTCCCATCTATGGGGGTCGCCAGAACCGGGTCCACTATCTCGTCAAGCTGGCCGTCGACGACTTGACCGTCGCGCTTCAGTTCCGGCCGCGCGACCGCGCCATGAGCGGACAGCGAGAAGAGGCCGCCCTCAATGAACAGCTGAGGAAGATCCCCGATGTCAAAGAGAAGCCCCGCAGTTCTGTGAAGGCCGTGCAGGCAGCAGCAAGTGATGCGTCTTTCAATAGAGCCGGCTTGGCTTTGTCGGCAGCCAAGACCGATCTGGCAAGGGTCAAAAGCGTGAGCAGCCTCTCCTTCAAAAACGCCAGGAGCTTGGTGGATCTGGCCTTAGCGGACATCGTACGAGCAGTCGGGCCCGTTCATGGCGCCAAGCCGAAATCGAAGAAGCGGGCTACTTAGCCTCCTGCGGGATGCCCCCGACGGCGCCGACAGCGAACACATGGTCGTCTTTGTTGACAAGGGTCACCTTCGCTTCGTTCGTCTCGCCAACCTCCCTGTAGCTTTCCCATACTGGGCTGGTCGTCTCACGCCAGTAGAGGGCGTATCGGGTTCCAGGGGTCGACTTCCAGTGGATCGTGGTGTCTTGCGACTGGTCTCGGACAATCCGCACGTCGGTTGGAGCCGGTCCCGCCTGGGCTAATGACGCCAAGGCAACTGCGTTGGCGCGCACGTTGTTCGCGAGATAGCTGAAATCCACATACTGCGGAAGGTCATCTGGTGTGTGTTGGCGACTGTATTCCTCGTGGACTTCGACGAACCGCACGGCGCTGAATCCTTGTTCAACGAACGGTGTGTGGTCGCCTCCGCGTCCGAAACGGTCCCGTCGGAACACGAGCTTGACCCCAAAGCCCTTGATGTTGTGGCGAACGAGCCACTCGACGACCCGAGCCAATTCGCGGCTTTCGTGGGTCGCACCTTCCTCGCTGAACACACGCACGTGCTTGCTGTCCTTTTGTCCAGCTTTGTTCGAGCTGTTGCCGACCATGTCGTTGCTCAAGACCGCCTCAAGGTTCCATTTCTGGGCGTGCGCGATTTTGGCGAGGGCGGTCGAGCCGACCAGACCTTGTTCCTCGCCGCTGAACGCGACGAACTTGATGGTCTGGTTCCATTGATGCTTGGCCATGAGCCGCGCCAACTCCAGAGTCAAGGCCACGCCGGAGGCATCGTCATTGGCACCAGGAGCCCGTCCTGTCGCGATGTCCGCTTGCATGTTGATCGTGTCCACATGGCCACCTACCAGGAGCGTCCGGTCGGTCTTCCCCGGCAAGGTCGCCACGACCTCAGGGACTTCCTTGGTGACGGGCACGCGGCGACTGGAGGGCAGTGTGTACCGTATGGTTTCGACCTGTAGACCAGGAATCTCCTGGAACTGGCTTGCGACCCAATCACAAGCTTGCCCGAGTTCCGGGGTGTTCGTGTTCCGTGTATTAAAGCTGGCCAGCTTTTCAACAGTCGCCTGGAGTCGTTTCTGGTCGACTTGTTCCCAGATCGAGGTTTGGTCGGTCACATCTACGGCGGCAGCGAGGAACGCGAACATGATGCCCGTATGATGACTGGTCCGTGTCCCACCTGAACAATAGAAAGGTGCGAGCGTCCTCTCAGGCATGGCCTTCTAGGCCTTTGTTTGGAGAATGAAACCATGAGAAGAGCGATGTTTCTGGCCCTGCTGGCGTTTGCGATCAGCACGGCGCCTGTCCTGGCCCAAAACCGTCCCGGCCATCCGGCCAACCCGACGCACGTAGGGAAGAAGGCAGGCAACAAGATCAAGGTACCGAGCAAAGATTCGGACCACGCCGCGATCCAAATTGCGGCCAAAGCTTGCCGGTCAGCCGAGAAGGCCATGCGTGCCGCTCTGCCGATCTATGACGGACACCGCCACCGTGCGATGGAGATCACGAAGCTGGCGATCCAAGAGCTACGTGCCGCCTACAATTGGCGGCCCGGCTTGCCCGCGCCGACCGAGAGTGCTCAGGCCATGTTGAAGAGGATCACGAATGTCAAGGAGTTCAACAGGAATCGCTATTCACCTCAACAGATCGCCAAGAGCGACGAAATGATGCGTCAAGGGCTCGTTCAACTGCGCGCGGCGCTGGCGGACCTCGGCAAGGTCACGCAGCCCTTTGGCGGATACGTCAGAGAGGCCAGTCAACTCATCGACCTAGCGATCAGCGAGGCGACCCAAGCCCTTCAGGTCAGCGCCCCCAAGCCCTGATTTTCGGCGGAGTCACTTTTCGACGAGGTGTCCGGCATCGCCGGGCACCTTCCTTCATTATTTGGGACTCCTTACACGGGAAGCGGTTGGCCCTTCGTCTCCGGGGCAAAGGCGAGGGCGATAGCGCCGACCGCGAGGATCAGTGCTGTCTGGGCCACCGATTTGGCAACGTCCCCATGGCTGTCGGCTATCAACTGGGCGGTCAAGATGGGGAATGCAGAGGCCAAGATGCGCCCGGCATTGTAGGCGACACCGGCCCCCGTCGCGCGATGCACCCTAGGGAAGAGCTCTGGGAAATAGAGGACGAAGGCAGCGCTGATCCCTATCGTGAAGACGGACATCAGAGGAGCGGCTATGAGGAGCAGGCCGTAAGTCTTCGCGATGCTGGCGACAACCACGACGGAGACCGGCGCCAGCACATAACTCGCTAGGAGCGTCTTTTTTCGACCCCACCGGCTGCACAGCCAGGGCACCAGGAAGACGCCGATCAGGGTCCCGATGTGTAGGGAGAGAAGAGCCGAGCTTTGGCGGGTCTGGAGGTCGGCCTTCGTGACTCCCGGGCTTGTGGCCGCAACCAGGTTGGGCAGCCAAAACGACACGTTCTGCGCCGTTGCGATGCCGGCAGTTCCCAGCACAAGAGCGATCACGGCCATTTTCCATGGAAACGCGGATCTTTGGTCGGAAGCCCGTTCCTGGCTCGGTCGCTCGGGCTCGCGGACGAATCGGCGGACGATTGTCGTGGCGAATGCGGGCAACACCCCTACGAGGAAAAGCAGTCTCCAACTGGCACCCGCCAGACCATAGTTGGCGAACGCGGCAAAGGCGGGACCAAACGCAGCGGCGCTTTGGAGCCATGACGAGGCGCGCGCCCGCTTGTCTTCGGAGACCGACTCGGCCACAAGCGCTGCCCCTGCCGCCCACTCACCGCCTATGCCGAGTCCGGTCACAAACCGGACGGCCTCCACCTGCCATAGGCTGTGGCAAAGCGCGGTGAGCCCGGTGAAGACGGAATACATGAGAACGGTCAACGTCAGGGTGCGCAAACGGCCCCAGCGGTCCGCCAACCAGCCGAACGCGATCCCTCCCAGCGACCAGCCGATCAGGAACACGCGCAGAATGTCGGCTTCCACCGCCGGGCCTTGACGCTGGTAGGCAACTGGTCCACCCAGCACCTCGGTCACAAGAGGCTGCTTGGCCAGGTTGAATATCGCCGCATCCATGATGTCGAACGTCCAGCCGAGCCACGCGACGAACACGACCAGCTTCTCGGCTTTCGTCCACTGGAGTCGTGCGGCCACAGCGCATTTTGGCCTAGACTGGTCGGCGATGACTGGTGGAGAGCCTCGTGGCTGGGAAGGAAGGCGTCTGACGCCACGTCTGAAGATCGGTCTGGAAACTCCGCTCGTGGGTCGGTTTATCGGCGAAGACAAGAAGCTGGTCTTTGCGCCGCCGCACTGGTACGACGGCCTGGTCATGATCTGTCTTGTCGGCGGAGCCTTGGTCGCTGCATCAGGGTTGTTCGTTCGATGGCTCGACGGCTTTGGTTTGCCGGAGTGGCGGCTCTGGACGGGGATCGCGGTGGTTTTGGCCGGCGTCTGGGCTGCCCTCTCGAACGAGCGTATGACTTGCGATCTGAGGGCGCGGACTTTTCACCGCCTCGAAGGTAAAGGGCCGCTCAAAAGGTGGACCCGCGGCCGCTTGAACGACTTGGACGCGGTGGTCTTGCTGTCGGAGGCCAAGATCCTGCCGACCGGCCCTGTCGTCGTATACAGGATCGTTTTGCACTGGAAGGGCAGCCGGATGCCTCTCTTGGTCGTTGGCCAATCGTTACACAGCCTTGCGGCCGGAGCGTCGCTGAACCACATGGCCGGTCCGATGGCGGCCCTGGCTCATCGGTACTCGTCGGTCCTCGGCCTGCCTTTCTTCGACAACGCCCACTTCCACAGTCCAGAGCCGCTCCGGCCGCTCTGAGCCGAGCCCAAACCAGATTTATTTGGAAAGGGAGAACACACGAGAACAAACCACCCCTGTCTTTTCGTCTTTGGTTTGAGTTAGAATATCTAGGAACGCCTGGCGCGGCCCGTTCGGTCGTGCCCGGAGGCATTGCGTCGAAGCCAAGGATGCGGCGGATGGCGCAGTGGAGCGGATCGAATGAACAGGAATTATTCGAAGTTACTCACACTCGGACTGGGGGCAGTCAGCCTGGCATCGGCGGCGTTGGCCCAGGCTCCGTCAAAGGGGCCGAATCCAATGAACGCGCCGCTGGCACAGCAGGCGATGGCTTTCCGTGAAAACCGTGGTCAGTGGGACGGGCAGGCGAGATACCTGGCACAGTTCCCGGGCCTCGACTATTGGGTCACGTCTGACGGCATCGTCGTCGACCAGTATAAGTTTGGTACGACGCAAAAGCCGCCGAACACCGGCGAAGCCTACGACAAAGTGGCTGCGCTCGAGCAGATCGAACGCAAGGGGAACATCGTTCGGATGCGTTTTGTCGGCGCGAACCCCACGCCCGCGAGCCAAGCGTACGGTGCCAAGCCTGGCGTCATGGACTATTTCCTGGGCCAGAACCACATGGCCCGAGGCGTGAAGAGCTACGCCGAGGCTTATCTCAGCTCGATCTACTCGGGAGTCCACGTCCGACACTATGTGAAGAACGGTGCTGTCCGATACGACATCCTTGTCGACCCTGGCCATGATCCGCACCAGGTCGAAATGTCGTTCGACGGCGCTGACTCGATCGCCGTCAACCAAGGTTCCCAGCTCAAACTGGGCACCTCCGTCGGGGCGCTCAACTTCGCTGACCTCCACGTGTACCAGCCCGTTGGCAACACGAACCGCGCCGTTCCAGCCCGGTTTGTGGTGACTGCCAACAAGACCGTAAAAGTGGACGTGGGATCCTACGACCCCCGTCTTCCGCTCGTCATTGACCCCGCCGTTTTCGGCAGTTATGTCGGCAGCGAAGGCACCGACACGCAAAACGCCGACGAGGTCGTGACCGCGATCACGGCCGAGTCGAACGGCAACCTGTACATGACAGGTGTGACCAGCTCGCCGACGTTTCCGATCTCGGCTGGCCCGTACGACAAGTACAACGTCGACGGACTCGACGCATTCCTGTGCCAACTCGATGGCAACGCGTACACGGTGACCTATTCCGCTGTCCTGGGCGGCAGCGGCGACGACTATGGCATGGGAATCGGTTTCGATGAGACGACCCGCACGCTGTGGGTCGGCGGTTCGACGAACTCGACCGACTTTGCTGGTGCCGACAACGCGAAGGTTCCCGCGAACAGCGTCTGGATGTCCAAGTTCATCTTCGCCTCTGGGGGCGTGCAACCGCAGTACTCGCATTATGTGAACGAACCGGGCAACGTCACTCCTGCCAATTTCCGTTCGATCAAGGTCTCCAAGACGAACCGGGTCTACGTTCTCGGTGAGTCCACGGTGACGACACTCACGGGCAACGGCTTTACGAACTACTTGTCCAACAACTCGGTCGGTGCGAAAAAGGCTGGCTGGGTCATTGGATACGACAGCGACCTCAATGTCCTGTACAAGACGATGGTCGGCGGAAAGGTCGACGTCGTCCAGTACAACGGAGCGGTCAATAAGGATGACTATCTCACGCTGGTCGGCTACATCGACGCCACGACGGTCGAAGACACGGGCGCTGCAGCCGATCCGACGTTCACCACGACGGACGGTGTGTTCTCAGGCGTCACGGGCGTGTTCCAAGGCGGCCGCTGGATTCAAAACCGAACCTGCTACGTCGTGCAACTGGACCCGACAGGTGTGGGCCACTGGGCGTGCACCTTGGGCGGTGCCGGAAAGGACGACGCCCGCGCCGTGGCCTACGACAACGAAGACAACGTCTATGTGACGGGCTTCACCGCATCGTTCAACTTCCAGAGGACTCCAGGCGCGTTCCAGCAAGACCTGGGACTTCCGCAAGTCTACGTGACCAAGCTCTCGGCGGACGCCAGCGAGATCGCGTACTCCACCGGCCTTCGAACATCCGGCAACGTCTGGCCGACCTGCATCTCAGTGGACGGTCGTGACAACTGCTACGTGGGTGGCGTGTGTGGCTTTACGATAACGAGCCCGTTCCCAGGACTCTATATACCAACGATTCCGGGCAGCATCACCACGACCGACCGAGCAAACGGTGATCCGGAAACGGCGATCGACCCCGACTACAACGGCGGCGACCAGAGCGTGGACGCGACCAACACGGGCGCTCCGGACTCTAATGTCCCGTCAACGACTGATGGCTTCGTCACCGTGCTCAACCCGGCAGGTTCTGCCCTGCAGTATTCGAGCTATGTTGGGGAAGACTCGGACGACCGCGTGAACGACATATTCGTCGACTCTGTGGGCGGCTGCTGGGTCGCAGGATACAGTCAGGTCGTCTGGAACAACTTCGTGACGACGATTGCCTTCAGCGTCAACAACGGTATCGGAGCCCACATCACCCCGAACGCGTTCAAGACCTCCATGCCGCTGGGTGGCCCTGGCCCGTCGCAGCCTAATTACGGCGCCTCGAACGGCTGGGTATTCAAACTCCGCGTCGTTCTGCCTCGAATGAGCGGCCTGAGCGTCAACCCGACGAACATCGCTGGCGGCTACGGAGCAACTTCGACGGTGACCGTGTCTCTCGAAGATCCAGCCCCGGCTGGCGGTGTCAACATGACGTTGACGACCTCGAATGCGACGGCCACGTCGTGGGATCCGAACACCAGCGTGCTTTCGCTTCCAATCACGGTGCCGGAGGGCGCAACCTCGACCACTGCGACGATCTACTCGTTGCCTGTCACGTCGAACCAGGTCACCTCAATCAAGGCGATCTTGGACAACGACTATAAGGAGACGCGACTGACCGTCCTACCGTGGCTGTCAGACATGTCGGTCACACCGTTGGTGACAGAGGGTGGCAACGACCTGATTGTGCGCGTAAACTTGTCAGACGTCGCGCCTGCCAGTGGGGTGCCCGTGCTCTTGAGCACCGACAAACCTGAGATCATCAACTTGCCGCAACCGCCGCAAGTCCTGGTTCCTCAGAACGCTAAGAACGCTCAGATCACCGTCTCGACGAACGGCGTGACCGCCCAAACGACAGCCACGATCACGGCTTCGTTCCTGGGGGTGAGCAAGAGCAAGCTCATCACGTTCAATCCAGCCACGATCAAGGACTTCACTTTCAATCCAAGCGAGGTCAACCGTGGTGACGACTCGACTGCCACAGTCCGGTTCAACGGCAAAACGGGTGCAGCCAGGAACATCACGATCTCCCAGGTGAGTGGCGACGCAGGAGCGCTCGTCAACGGCCAGGCACTGCCTGTCGTCCTGAGTGTCCCGGCTGGCGTCTCGTCAACCTCCTTCACGGTGACTGCACCACTGACGATCACTTCGGGCTTCACGACGTTGAAGGCAACGGATGGTACGACGTCGGCGAACGGAACCTTGAGCATCGATCAGATCGACATCCTTGATGTGGTGCTGACCCCGTCGACGGACGTTCAAGGTGGGCAGATCATCACCGGTCAAGTCACCTTGACAAGGCCGGCCGGCCCGAGTGGATTGACGATCAGCATCGTGAACACGAACGCCGCAGCGGGAACGCTGTCGAGTCCGACGGTCACCGTCGGGCCAGGACAAACGTCAAGTTCCTCGTTCACCTTCCAGACCAATGTGGTTCCGGTCGATACGCACACGAATATCCACGCGAAGAAGACGGGCTACTCCGACAAGTATCGGGCGGTCACTGTGCGGGGCAACAGCCTCACGCTGAGCCTGAACCCCTCGACAGTCATTGGGTCGGCCGTCAACCCGACAGGAACCATCACGCTGAGCAAAGCCGCGCCCCAAGGCGGCATGAAGGTGACGGTCTCCTCAAGCAACACGGCAGCCGGCTACGTGTCGAGCAGCGTCGTCACGGTGCCTGAGTTCACCAAGACGGCCCAGTTCACCGTCTTCACGCGGAACACTCCGGTCCAGAGGACGACGACCATCTCGGCAATCGCCTCATCCAAGGTCAAGGACAGCAAGTTGCTGACTGTGAACCCGCCCGCCATCACGGGCTTGGTTCTCAGCCCGGACTCTGTCCTGGGCGGCAGCTACTCGAAGGGAACGATCACCTTCAGCCAGAAGGTGCCAAGCGGTACGGTGGTGACACTGACATCGAGTGACCCGAGCCTGGCTACGGTTCCTGCGACTCTTGCAGTCACTTCTGGCCTGAGTCAGTACAACTTCTCGATCAAGACCTACGCGACAAGCGTGACGAGCCCGGTGACGATCACCGCGGCCCTCGCGCCGACGAGTAAACAGGCGACCTTGGTGGTCCGGGCTCCGGGCATCGGGTCCGTCAGCTTCAACCCGTCTCGTGTGACAGGTGGCAAGTCGAGCGTTGGAACAGTGACCCTCGAAGGTCCCGCTCCCAGTGGCGGCTTGGTCGTGACGATCACAAGCAGTGATCCGAACTTCGCACATGTCGTGGGATCCAGTCAGATCACGATCCCAGCTGGGAAACTGTCCGGCAACTTCAACGTGGCGACCAGCCAGGTGTCACGAACGATCGCCGTCCAGTTCACAGCCGAGTCGTCCTTGGGCGTTGGATCGGGCTACCTCTACATAGACCCGTAAGGTCGAGACTGACAGACAGAGAACGCCGGGCCCTACGAGACGGGCTCGGCGTTCTGCTTTTTGAGCCAAAATCTGCGAGTGGTGAGGAACTTTGCGCTCTTGTTCATCGGGTTTGCGGCTGGCTTTGCCGCTGCCAAGCTCTCCGACACCTGGCAAGAGCGGCGAAAGCGGGAATCGACCGAGTCGCTCGAAGACAAAGTGACAAACCAACTTGAGTCGCTCGAGAAATCACTTGCACCGGCTTGATGCCGGATAGAATCGGAGGATGCCAGCACTTTTGGCCCTCTTGGCCGCTACGGTGGCAACGCCAGTGACCCAGCCTGAGATCGACGTCACCATCCAAAGTAAGGGATCGTTCGTAATCGAGCTATACCCTGGGCAAGCTCCGAAGCTCGTGGCGCATGTCCTCGACCTCGTGGATCACAAGTTCTACGACGGTCTTCTCATCCACAGGAAAGTCCCCGGATTTGTGATCCAAACGGGCGACGCCAGTTCGAAGACGGTGTCCTCGGCATTTGCCAGGAAACACGCTGGCAAGTACGGTGAGGTGACGGGCCTTCAGGACAAAGGCAGCGGCACACGCGTGCCCTATGAGATCAACGACCTCACCCACGAGAAGTACACCGTGGGCATGGCCTTGGAAAGCCCGATGGACGACAGCGGCGACAGCCAGTTCTTCATCAATCTCGCCGACAACTTCCGCCTGAACGGCATGTACGAGGTGTTCGGGCGCGTCGTGAAGGGCACATCCGTCATTGACAAGATCGAGCGTGGGGACCGGATCAAGACCATCCGGCGCGTCTCAGACTAAACAAACTCGCACTTGACCTCTGGTCGTGTCACGACGATGAAGGTGAAGACCGAGAGGGCAAGACCCAATGGCATGTGAAGACAGTTGAGACCTCCGACCACGTAGATCAGTGTCAAGTTACGTCTGGCCTTGATCGACCGGGCCGTCAGGTAACTCAAGGTCACGAGAACCGCACTGACCAACACGAGGAACAGCCCAAGCAGGGCGAAGGAGCCAAACAGGATCGCGGATGGGAGCGCAGAAGTCGAATGTCCGTTTTCCTCAGGAATCAACCCGACGAGGAGTCCGATGCCCGCATAAAAGAACCCGATCATGGCCGGTATCGCACCGAATGCCATGTTCACGTACCACAGCACGACCAGCAGGTCAAGTTGCTGTTTGTTCTGCAGAGCCTTGTACTGCTCGACCGTCAGTTGGCTCGGGTCGTCGGGCATGCGTCACTTAAGGACGGTCACTGACCGGACCGTTCCGTCGGCCTCAAGATCGTACACCCGTGGAACGCCCGTCGGCAACTCCAACGCTAGGATTTCGTCGGGCGTCATCTTCTCCAGGCTCATGACCATCGAACGGTTACTGTTTCCGTGGGCTACGACGAGCACATTCTTGCCTTGCGTCAAGTCACCCAGGATCGCCCTTTCGTAGAACGGCAACGTCCGAGCCGCTGTGTCCTTCAAGGCTTCGCCACCAGGTGGCCGGACGTCATAGCTCCGTCGCCAGATCTGAACCTGCTCAGGGCCGTACTTCTCCCGCATCGCGTCCTTGTTCAAGCCGCTGAGGTCTCCGTAGTCGCGTTCGTTAAGCGCTTTGTCGCTGATGATGGGGACGCTGAGCGGGGTCGTGGCCATGATGATGTCGAGCGTGCGTGCCGCGCGCTTGAGCGCACTGGTGTATGCGACGTCGATGGAGATTCCCCGAATGAGCTCTCCCGCCCTTTTGGCCTCCTCTTCTCCTTTCTGTGTCAACGGAACGTCGATCCAGCCCGTGAAGCGGTTCTCAAGGTTCCATAACGACTCTCCATGTCGGATGAGAACGAGCTTTGGCATGACCTCAGCGTACCTCCGGCCGGGTTCCGTCCCACGGGCGATGAACCGAGAAGTTCCGCGCCATACTCGTACTATGCTCAAAGTCGTCTCCGACGGATCGGTCGCCCGCATCACCCTCGATCGCCCGGAAGTCCGCAACGCGTTCAACGACGAACTCATCGCCTCGCTCACTGATGCGTTCAACGGTCTATCCGAGAGCACGCGAGTCGTCGTCCTCAGCGGTGAGGGAAAGACGTTCAGCGCAGGGGGCGACCTTGAATGGATGAAGAAGGCCGCCGCCTACACCGAGGATCAGAACTACGAGGACGCGATGCGGCTGGGACGGCTGTTCGAGACCATCGCCACCTGCAGGCCGGTCGTCATCGCCCGTGTCCACGGTGCGGCGTTCGGAGGCGGCTGTGGGCTCGTCGCTGCCAGCGACGTCGCTGTTGCCGATGAGAACACCCTCTTTGCCTTCAGCGAAGTCAAGCTTGGACTCGTCCCCGCCACCATCAGCGGTTTCGTGCTCCCCAAGATCGGGGCAGGAAACGCCCGGTGGCTGTTCACGACCGGCGAGGCATTCGATTCCACCGTCGCTCAGCGGATCGGCCTGGTCCATGAGGTCACGAACATCGTCGACCTGGATGCGGCCGTCGAACGCAAGGTAAAGGCTGTCCTCAAGTGCGGGCCCTATGCGGCCGCCACCGCCAAGAGGATGTGCGTCGAGGGCCCGTTCCTGCTCGATCACAACGCGCGGCTTCTCGCCAGTGCCCGCGCCAGTGACGAGGGCCAAGAAGGTGTCGCCGCGTTCCTGGAAAAGCGGGCTGCCAGCTTCGTTATCGAGTGACCCAAGCGGGCTTGTCAAGCAGCACCGCCGGCGAGCGGCCATTGGCCAGCCAAGCTATCGATTTGCTGGGAATGTCCACGACCACGATTTGGGATCCCAGAGCCCCGATCACCCGCCCGTCAGGAAGCACCGTCAAGTCGCGCCACGACCACGACAGGAACGGCATTCCCGCGGCAACATTAAATGACTGGTTCCGGGCCAGGTCTGTGAAGACGGCACCCTGGTCGGGCCAGCCCCAGTTCACAGCACGAAACCGTGCCAACGCTGGGTCACATCCAGGGCCGTGCGTGAAGTCGGGCACGGGCATGTAGTACTGGTCGTCTCGATTCCAATGATCAGGAACTCCCCAATCGGGTGCCTTCCGAAAGGTGCTAAGGGCCGCTTGACCGCCCGCACCCAAACGAGCAGCCAACACCCGGGCTTCAGATCCTTCAAACGCGACAAGCCGGGCGGTTTTGAGGTCGAGGGTCTCTACGGCCACCCCCTCGGCGCTCCGGATCCGGAAAGAAGTGGTTTCCCGCCGACTGCCGTCGAATCGGATTCGCTCGACTGTCGTGCCCTCGGCCGGGACAAAGTACACCCAACCGCTGATGGACGCAGGTATGGCCGACGCGTCGACGACCTTGACTGAGTGACCCACCGAATTGACTCCTAAGACCAAAGCGATCGAGCAGAGCAACGCATAGGTCACCCCATTGCAGAGCAGGCTCGCCACCCAGGTTCTCTTGGAAGTCCACTTTCTGCCCAGTACCCATCCGAAGAAAGGGGCTTCGACGGCGACAGTCAGGATAAACGCAACCGACCAGAGAACGGTCGTGAAAACGCCGACCCGCTCGATCGGTCGTGATCCCAGCAAAGGCGCGGCACAGACCCCTGCGACATTGAGTAGGATGATCCCAAGAGCGGTCGTGGCGAGATTGCCGAGCAGTACGGGCCGCCAGCGACCCAGCAAAAATGTGGGCACGTGCCAAAACCACTTCAGTAGCTGTTCCTCGATCACCGCGACGCCAAAGGAGGCCACAAACGGGTAGACCAACCCGAACCACATCAGAGGAGTCCCTGCGTCTGCGAGCAACGACAGCATCAAGTTCAAGGACGCTAAGTGGGCGCTGTTCGGCACAAGTGCCACAATCTGCCACCGAGGAAAGAGCGCTCCAGTAGTACTTCGAACGTCGAGATGAATCAAAACGAGTACTTCACCGACCAAGAAGTCGCCGACATCGTCCGGCGAGCCGCTCAGATCGAGGAGGAGACCCAGGGATCTGAGTCGGGTCGTGGGCTGGGTGTCAGCCGATCGGAACTGGCACGGGCGGCCGGCGAGATCGGAATCAGCTACGAATCGATCGATAGAGCGATCGCCGAGAGGGTTCACGCACCAGCGAGGAAGATTTCGAGCCCAATCGGGCCCAAGAGTGCCTATGAGATAGAGAAGATCGTCGAGGGCGAACTGCCGATCGACGACTTTGACCTCGTACTGGAAGCCATAGGGCACAAACACCGCAGGCTCGTCCGGCCCCTAGTCGGAAAGTCGATGGAGGCGTACATAGAAAAGGGCCTTGCCCAAGCACGACTGACCGTCACTTCTCGCGACGGCCGCACGAGGATCCACGCGCAGACCACAGCCATTGGTGCATGCGTGGTTTCGTTCATGCCGGCCTCTGGAGTGTTGTTCATCCTGCTGATCCTGAACATCGGCACGTCGACAGGCACTCAGTTGGGGATGAACTTCCTGGTCGCGGCCACCGTGCTCATGGCCCTGGCTTGGGCGGCCTTCCAGATCGTTGCCTCAAGTTGTCGCCAGACGGTCTCGGACATGGTCGATGCGATCGCTCAGCGCGTTGCCGAGCGGAACCGATAGTCGCCGGGGCGGGTCGTAAGAGCTTCTCGTGCCACAATCCAGTCTATGATCCGAAAGCTCCTCGTCGCCAATCGGGGCGAGATAGCCGTTCGCGTTTTCCGCACGGCGCAAGAGCTGGGGATTAAGACAGTCGCGATCTTCAGCGAAGCAGACGAGAACTCCCTTCACCGGAGCCTCGCCGACGAATCGGTCTGTGTGGGAGAGCCCGAGCCAGCCCAGAGTTATCTTAACGTCGAACGGATCTTGTCGGCAGCGAGAGAGACGGGAGCCGATTCGATCCACCCAGGATACGGCTTCTTGAGCGAGCGTTCCAGCTTCGCGAGGCAGTGTCGAGAGGCCGGTCTGACCTTTGTTGGCCCAAGCCCGGAAGCGATGGAACGACTGGGAGCCAAGATCGACGCCAAGAAGCTCGCCGTCGAGTGCAAGGTGCCCGTGACTCCCGGTTACTTCGAAGAGGGTGCCACGGCGGCCCAACTCAGAGAGGCTGCAGAGAAGATCGGATTCCCCGTGATGCTTAAGGCGAGCGCAGGAGGCGGCGGTCGAGGCATGCGGGTCGTCCGGGAGCCTAGCGAGTTTGACCACGAGCTGGCACTGGCGAGCGAGGAAGCACTCAAAGCGTTTGGCGACGGCGCGATGATGGTCGAGAAGCTCATCGACAGACCACGTCACATCGAAATCCAGGTTCTCGCCGACCAACACGGAAACGTTGCTTGCCTTTTCGAGCGGGAGTGTTCGCTGCAACGAAGGCACCAGAAAGTGATCGAAGAGGCACCGTCGCCCGTGATGACGGACGAGCTCTGGTCGCGTATGCGCGAGGCTGCGCGCCGATTAGTCGCCGCTGCAGGTTACGTGGGGGCCGGCACTGTCGAATTCATGGTCGACGATCTCTCTCGAGAGTTCTTCTTCCTTGAAGTGAACGCACGCCTTCAAGTCGAGCACCCAGTGACCGAAGCTGTCACGGGAATCGATCTAGTCGAATGGCAAATTCGAGTCGCTGCAAACGAAGCGCTTCGGTTGCCTGCCGGACTGCTTGAGGGCGACCGGTCGTCGATCAAGGGGCACGCGATTGAGGCCCGGGTCGTGGCTGAAGACCCGGCCCGAGGCTACTTGCCGAGCGTTGGACCGATCCTTGGCATGGTTGTGCCGGACGGGCCAGGCGTGCGGTTCGATACTGGCTTCAGGACCGGTAGTGAGGTCACGCGTCACTACGACTCTCTCTTGGGCAAGGCGATCGCCAGCGGCCAAGACCGTGACCACGCGGTCCGGAAACTGCGTCGTGCCTTGGAAGACACTCACATAATCGGGATTCAGACGAACATCGCGTACTTGCTCGATGTTCTGAGCCACCCCGGGTTCAATTCGGGCGCCTTCGACACCGGGTTCTTGGCTCGTGAGTTTGGGGAGTGGCAACCGTCGTCCTCGCTCCCCGAGGCATTGGGGAACCTCATTTCGGTCGCCGTTTCCAGGAACGGTACCGGAACCCAGACAGCACAGACCAATTCCAGCGCATGGACGTTGGGGGATGATTTCCGGATCGCCCGCCCGCGGACATGAGGAAAACGGATGGCAGTCGCGGTACGTACAAATAGGAGCGCATGAGCGGCCAGCAGTTCTTTAGCGAAAAGGAAGTCGGAGAGATCGTCAAGCGGGCGGCCGAGCTTCAAGAGCGTACGGGAACAGACGCCACCCGCTATGTACCCGGAGTCTCCCGTGAGGAACTGGCCCGGGTTGCGCGCGAGATGGGTATTGACAGTTCCTATCTCGACCGAGCGATCCAAGAGCGGCTCGAAGGCCCCGGCGACGGCACGCCACACGTTCTTGGCGTCGCTTTCGCCAAAGAGTTCGAGAAGGTCATCCCCGGTGAGTTGCCTCTCGAGGACTTTGACGTCGTGATGGAGGAGATCGGTCCTCGCCGTCGGTCGCACTTCGCCAGCCAAGTGGGCCGGATGTTGACGTCACAGGTGACGTCGGGCATTGGAATCGGGAGGCTTCAAGTCAGTTCACGAGACGGCCGGACTCGTCTGCGCGTCCGCTCGTTTCCATTGTTTGCCGCGCTGATCACCCTCTATCCAGCGTTTATCGCAACTATCATTACCTGCTCGAACCTCGCGGAGCACATGCCGAAGTCGCCTGGCTGGTGGTATCTCGCCATTGTTGCAGGCGCCTTCGTCGTGGGATGGTCGGCCTTCATGGCTCTGGCACGGAGAGGACATGCCTCTATCCGCGACCTGACAGAGCGGATAGCGGCACGCATCGCCCAGACGACGGCCCTTCATCCGGCGACGGAAGCACAGGCCGACCAAGAGGTCGAGCAGAGAAGCTAGAGCGAACTGACGAGCCGCTCGATCTGAATGTTGGCGGACCGCAGCCGGTCGCAGAGCGTCCTGCCGAGGTTTCGGTAGAGGGCCATGCCGACGGAGGGATGGGCATCGATGTGTTGCATAAGCTTCGCCCCATTCACATGCAAGAGGCGGGATTTACCGACGCTCATGACGGTCGCGGTCCGCACCCCGTCCTCGAAGAAGGCGAATTCGCCGATGATCGCCCCGGGTTTCAGGCGGCTGATGATGTCGCCGGACTCCGTCGTGACCTCGACATGCCCGTCCAGGAGCACGTAGAGATCGAAGGAGACCTCGTTCGCGTGGACGATGTCTTGCAGGTCATCTCGCTCAACGAACTCAGCCAACGCGACGAGTTCCTTGACGTCGTCGTCGGTCATGCCTTTCGTCAGGTAGCTGTTCCTGAGCGCCTCAATGAGCTCCATTAGTGCGATAGGATACCGGCATGGCCCCTCCTGACAATGACTAGGTTCCTACTTCCTGAAAAGGCTCCGCACGATGAACAGCATGTTGGCAGGACGCTCGGCTAAGCGGCGGGAGAAATAGGGGTACCAAGAGCTGCCGAACGGGACGTAGACGCGGACGTTGTAGCCTTCATCTCGCAGCTGATCCTGTAAGTCGCGCCGGATACCGTAGAGCATTTGCCACTCGAACCGCGACTTGTCAATGCCCTCGGTCTCGGCAAACGCTTTGAGCTCTTGGATGATCTTCTCGTCGTGGGTCGCGATCGCCGGGTAGTTGCCTGCCTGCATCAGGCGTTTGGAGGCCGAAACGAACTTCTCGTCGACCTTCGACTTCTCCTGAAACGCGATGTCCTCAGGCTCAAGGTACGCCCCTTTGACCATGCGCACTCGGCAACCCAGTTTTATTAGCCGCTCGACGTCGGCGTCGATCCGGTGAAGGTAGCTTTGAAGGACCGTCCCCGTGTTCTTGAAGTCCTGGAACACCCGCTCGACCATCGCAATCGTCCGTTCCGTGTAGGCGCTGGCCTCCATGTCGGCACGGACAAAGAGGCCGTGCTGGGCGGCCTCAGTCAGCAGCCGGCGGTAGTTTCGTTCTGCGACGTCGTCGCCCTGGTCCAGCCCCAACATCGTGAGCTTGATGCTGATGTTGATCTTCTCGTGTTGGGGGCTCGCGGCGATCTTCTTGACGAGGCCAATGTAGGAGTCGGTTGACCGCTCCGCTTCCTCGACAGAGCCGACGTTCTCGCCTAGCTGGTCCATCGTCACGTTCAAGCACGTCGATGCCAGGGCTTCGGCCGCGTGAAGCGCTTCTGGAAGCGACTCACCCGCGATGAAGCGCCGGACCAAGGGCCGGAACAAGAACGATTTGGTGACGATCGATTTGACGGGTTTGAGACCCGCAGCCCTCAGGATTAATGCACGGAACAACATCGCCGTTGCCGGGGGGAGTTTACTTGGAAGTCCCGACGAAACTATGACGGAGACCCTTCGAGCCGGGAAACAGGACGCTTGGCACTGCCGGTAGACTCGCCGCCAATGGTCGGTTCGGCAATCCAACAGCCTGCCCGCATCCTGTTCGTGTGCCACCCCCACATCGGAGACGCCGTAAACTTGACCGCCGCTGCATGGTGGATCAGGAACCGCTGGCCGGAATGCCATCTGACCGTATTGACAAGCGACAGCGCGATGCCGATCTTCATGGCGAGTGGAGCGTGTGACTGCGTCGCCCAGCGCCCCAACACTTGGAGTGACCGCCTGTGGTTCGTCCTTGCTGCCCGACGTGAACCCTACGACCTCGCTGTGTTCTCGTATCCGCAGAGGACTCTGCTCCGGATGGTCCGACTTGCGGGAGTCCGGACGGTTGCGGGCGTACAAAGCCCAAAGGGCGAGGTCTGGGACGTGTCAGTCCCCGAGAGGCACGGCTCGAGCAAAGTGCCCGGTGAAGTTGCCGACGTACTGACGCTGCTTGGCTGCGACTGCCACGACTGGACACCGGTTGTCCATCGCAGCGAAGCGGACGTTCTCGCCGTTGACTCGGCCATCAGTGAGTTCGATCGCCCGTTGGTCGGCGTTCACGTGGGCGCTTCAGACCCCAGAAAACGGTGGCCCCTTGCTTCGTTCGTTCAGATCGCAGAACAAGCTTCCTTCTCGGGCCATATCGGCCTGTTCATTGGAGGACCGTCGGAGGCCCTCGCTCTCAGACCACATTTCTCCGCCGACAGGATCTTGGCCGGCCGGCTCTCGTTGACCCAAACGATCGAACTCCTCTCGCGATGCCGTTGCCTTGTCACCAACGATAGCGGGCCAGCCCACTTGGCCGCGGCTGCTGGATGCCCAGCCGTCGTGCTCTATGGTCCCACGCACTCCGAAGACCACAGTCCGTTCGGTACGGGCAACAGGCTGATCCAGGCTGAGTGCCATCGAAGCTGCCGCCAGTACGACGAGTGCGACGCCTCGTGCCTGGCGGGGTTGGCGGTCGATACGGTCTGGCAAGAGGTTTCACGCCTACTCGACAACAAGGTGGCGGCACCATGAGGCTGCAAGCCACGGTTCTCACTTATCGTGAGCAGATCCTCTTGCGACGAGCTGTCGACTCGGTCGCCGCGCTAGAGTCCGTCGAGATTGTCAACAACGGGGCACGAGAGGAGGACATCGAGGCTGTCCGCGACCAGTTTCCGAACTTGAAGTCGATCCACGAGCGCGAGAACAAGCCCTTTTCCGTGGTCGTGAACGACGCCGTCGCGAGGGCGGCTGTCAGCGGAGCGGAGGCGCTCCTCTTCCTAACCAACGATGCGGCGTTCGAACCCGGTGCTGTCGAGCTTCTCGTCGAACGCCTGGAGTCCGTCCCGACGTTGGCTGCCGTGATGCCGCTACAGATTCGGGCCAACGACCCGTCAACGATCCATCATGCTGGGGGCGGATTTGACCGTTTTCGGTGGTCGGCCGAGATCCTCTTGGGAGGCGAACCCTTGTCGTGTTTGCAGGAAGCTGCTCCTGTCGAGGTCGATTGGGTAGATGGAGCGGCCGTCTTGTACCGCGTCAAAGCTTGCCAAGCCATCGGGCCCCTGTGGCCTGGGTTTGGTTTCTACTGGGAGGACGTCGATTGGGGACTGCGGGCGAAAGCCGCGGGATGGTCGCTCGAGGCGCACCGGGGCGCCAGGGCCGTCCACGAGCTGAGCCCGACGACTGGGAAGTTCGAAGCGTGGCGTCACTATCTCATGGCCCGCAACCGCCTTCTGTGTGCGAGACGGAACCTAGGGCGGGCCGCCTACGGGCGCGTTCGGTCGAAGCTGCTAGTTTCGAGTTTCGCCCTGGCGGTCAGAAGCCCACACCGGGTTCAACAGCGTATGCGGCTCGCCGCCGTGATCGATGTGGCCATGGGCCGGACTGACAATCCTCCCGGGCCGCACGGTTTCAGGTGGTCGCTGGCGCATGGCGCTCGCACTGTTCAAGATAGCGGCTAAGCGTGTCTTCGAGTTCAGCGTAAGAGTCCAGAGTCGAAAGGCGCCCTCGGATCTCGGCGGCCCCGAATTCGCCCTTGATATAGAGGGGTAGTTGCCCCCTCAGTGAGCGGATAGCACGGATTTCAGCGTCCCTCAGATCCGACTCGCCCACGGACTCGTATTCGATGGTCATTCTCGCGTGCTCAAGGGCGGTCATGACACGCTCTCGTATGGTGGGTCCCGACGGTTCTGGCTCGCCCGTCAGACCGCAGCGGATCCGCCTCAGGGCCCACGGGTTGCTGATCGCGGCACGACCGACCATGACGCCGTCGCAACCGGTCTCGTCCATCATGCGGCGGGCGTCCTCGGGTGTCCTGACGTCGCCGTTTCCGATCAAGGGCACCGTCACGGCTCTGCGGAGCTCACGGATGAGCTGCCAATCGGCTTCGCCCTCAAAGCCCTGCTTGGCGAACCTGGCGTGCAAGGTGATCATCCGGGCTCCAACGTCCTGGAACCGCTTGGCGAGGTCGGGCGCAGCGAACAGCGAATAATCCCAGCCAGCCCTGACCTTGACAGTGACCGGGATCGCGACCGAATCGACCACGGCCCCGACGATGGCTTGTGCTGTTTCAGGATCCTTAAGGAGGGCTGCTCCAGAGCCGGTGCGGCACACTTTGGGAACCCAGCACCCCATGTTGATGTCCAGAACGTCGGCACCGGCTTCCTCGCACAAACGGGCTGTTTCGGCCATGACGTCGGGTTCGCCACCGAAAATCTGGATCGCCAAGGGTCGCTCGTCCGGATGGATGCGGAGCTTTTTGAACGTTTTCCTGGCCTTGTAGTGAACGGCCATGGCGCTCACGAACTCGGTGAATACGAGTCCTGGGCCAGCGATCCGTTTTGCGAGGAGTCGCATCGGCAACGAGGTGACGTCCTCCATCGGAGCTAGGAGGAGAGGGGGCGCCACGTCGACGGGGCCGATTCGAAAGGCCGGATAAGGCGGTTTCAACTCTATGATTCTGACAGGCTGAACCATCCGAGCTTGGACGGGTCAAAGTTCGTCTCTCGAATTCGGCCGCCGCCTTTGGACTGGGACAGCAACTGGCCTACCCGATGCAGCGCAACTCGAGGGCCATCGTGTTTCCGAGCTTCGCCCTGGTCTCCTGAGGGGCGAGGTTCAGGTAGATCGCCGGATCTCTTACGACGTCGAACACGAAGCTGTTCAACATCAGTTTCGTCGGTCACGAACTCCCACTCGAGCCCGGTCCGACTGTGGGCCGAGAACGGCAAACAGAGCAGCAGCGAGCATGGGTGATGACACGGTGGGTGAAGTTGCGTCAGTTCCGGGGCGGACGAGTCAGAACGAGCTTGGTGTAAGCCACTCGAAATCCGGCGCGCTCCTGATTCCGTTGAGATTGCGATCCCGGAGTGCATTCGCACATTGCTAGGTCACAGCCTCTATCGGAAGCGAACTGGAGACGCGAACGCAAGAGGGCGGCCTGGGCACCTTTGCCCCGATGTTGAGGAAGAGTCGCCGCGCCACCCAGATAGGCCGTCGCGCCCGTGACCGCCACTGTCGCCGCCGCGATTGCCTCGTCTCCTTCCCATGCCAGAAAGGCGTGCGTATCAGCCGTGTGGGCGATGACAGTAGACAGGTTTTCGAGTCCAACAGGTACGTCTGACCCGAAGAAAGCTTCGGTCGCGATTCTGGCCCACGTGGCTGTCTCGTGGGGAGAAACCCGTGTCACCCGCAAAGTCGACACTGCGGGCAAGTCGAGCGAAGCGAGCTCGAGCACCATCACGTTCTCGTAGCTCACCTGAGTCCATCCACGTTCGATGACGGCGGGCAGGAGTTCGAGCGCCTGGAAGGGGGTGACGGAGTACTCCCATTGGTCGGTCCGTCCGGCGAAGAACGCTTCGGCTTCGTCGAGTTGATTCGGGTCGAACTCGGATTCGAAGAAGAGCCGGTTGCATTGAGTGAGGGGCGATCCGGGACCACAGAGGACGGCGCTTCCCGTTCCGATCTTCGTGTACGCCGGTCGGAGCGACGGGTCGACCCGTTCGACCGCCGCCCCGGTCGCTTCTGCGAGAAGCGAGCATGCCTCATAGATTCGGTGAGCCAGTGGCGACGTCATGCGGGGTAGTTTGGTGCACCGCGCACTTCGGCACTCACCTCCGAGGATAAACTCGGCCCAAATGTCGAAACCCACTCTGACCGTCGGACTCATCGGCTACCAGTTCATGGGCAAAGCCCACAGCAATGCCTATCGGCAGGTGAACCGGTTCTTTGATCTGCCTCTGCAGGTGCGGATGAAGACCTTGTGCGGTCGCAATGAGGCTGCGGTCAAGGCTGCCGCAGACGGGCTCGGTTGGGAGGGCTACGAGACGGACTGGCGCCGGGTGGTCAATGACCCGGAGATCGACGTGGTCGACGTGAGCACCCCTGGGAGCAGCCATTGTGAGATCGTGTGTGCCGCTGCAGCTGCTGGAAAAATCGTGTTCTGCGAAAAGCCGATCGGAAACACGCTCGAGGAGGCGCAACGGATGCGGGACGCGGTCAAGCAGAGCGGCAGGCCGAGCGCGGTGTTCCACAACTATCGGAAAGCACCAGCTGTGGCATTGGCGAAGAAGATGATCGCGGAGGGAAGGCTGGGAACCCTCTATCACATGCGGGCGGTGTACCTGCAAGATTGGATTGCTGACCCTGAGTTTCCCTTGGTCTGGAGACTGCAGAAGGAGACAGCGGGAAGCGGGGCCCATGGGGACATCAACTCGCACATCATCGACCTTGGCCGTCACCTGGTGGGCGGTTTCAAAGAAGTCTGTGGGACGCTCCACACGTTCATCACGAAGAGACCGTTGGCGGGGGCCATCGACGACAAGCTGGGGGCACAGGCGAGTTCGGAAACCGGTGACGTCACGGTGGACGATGCCGCAATGTTCCTAGCCCGGTTCGAGAATGGAGCCTTGGGCACGTTCGAGGCCAGTCGGTTTGCTGTCGGTAGAAAGAACTACAACCGGTTCGAGATCAATGGCTCCAAAGGGTCCTTGGTGTTCAACCTGGAGAGGATGAACGAGCTCGAGTACTACAACAACGATGATCCCAGCGAGACCCATGGCTTCAGAATGATCCAGGCCACTCAAGCTGACCACCCCTATGCCGGGCACTATTGGCCGGTCGGTCACATCATTGGATACGAGCACACCTTTGTGAACTTGGTGGCCGACGCGGTCTCAGCGATCGCGAGTGGGAAAGACCCGAGCCCGAACATGGAGGACGGATATCAGAACCAGCGGGTTCTTGATGCGGTCGAACGAAGTCATGCTGCCCGCACGTGGTTGGCTGTCTAAGCAGCCCTGAGGTGGACGGAAGTGATCGCGGCGGCGAGCTTCTTCAACGCAGACTGAAACGCGGCGTTGTCCTCTTCGTCGTTACCGATCGATCGGGTCAAAAGTTCGTAAGCTTCCTCTTCGGTGAAGCTGATCGTGACGTTCCCTCGCCTTTCCATGACTCCGCCTTAAAGCATCGGCGAAATGTCTTCTACGGTCACAGGTAATAAGGTGAAACCTAGTCAAAGCACCGACGTCATTACTACCAGAGGCGAGTATTTTCGCTGCTGAACGGCCGGGTCGGGGTAATGAACGGTCGAGTTGAGCGATAATAGTACTTAGAAGCCGTGCGCACTACGCTGGCGAACCTTTTGGTTCTCGGGACAGGGGTGATGGCGCTGGCCCCAACATCGGGGTCGGCCCAGATCGCTTTGCCGGCGGTCGATGAAAAGACGTCGACTCAGACCAATGAGATTGGCGGCCGCACGAACTTCGAACAGCTCACCGTGGCAGTCGGGCGTCCTTCCGTCACGTTGCGCTACGGGCACCTGAAAGCAGGTTCAGAGTCGGTTCAGATGGACGGGCGGACTCTCGTCCGGGACACCGACTACTATATGGACTACGTCGCCGGCGTCGTCTACCTCAAGGTTCCGGTGCGCCAAGGACAGACGGTGACTGTCCAGTACCGATATGACGAGGCCACGGGGTCGACCGGAACGTTCGGCTTGGGAACGAGCGGCAACAAGTTCCAAGGCTTCACGTACCAAATGACCAAGGGCACGTCGATGATCCTCGGAATGGGCCTGACCGAGCGACTCGGTGACGGAACCGTCCTATCGTCGAACGTGTACGGCCTCAACAATGCGTTCAACTTCGCTGGCGGAGGCTCGCTGAAGGGCCTTTTCATGGTCGGTGAACGCCAGAAAGTGCGGTCGAGCAACCTCTTTGGGGAGCAGGTCAAGGACAATCCGAACATCGAAGAAGGGAAGTCCCAGGCGATCATCCAGCAGGTCGGCGCCAACTTGATGGGTGGTAAGGTCACGGGCACCTACCAAGACATCGGCGACAAGTTCAGTGGCTTCTCAGCGTTCGACGGTTCATCGTTCACTCCAGACCAGGTTCAGCAGTTTGCGAATGAGCGAGGGCTCAAAAGGTCTGAACTGCAGTTCAATGGGCTAGGTGGCAAGTCTCTTGGGCTGTCGTCTGGGTTCAAGACGGTCGGGGACGACCAAGGCTCCATTACGTGGCGCAACTACGGGGCGAACCTGTTCGGCTTCAACGTCAAACTCGATACCCAAAAGGTCGATCCGGGGTTCACGCGGTTCAAAGACATAGCCGAGGGCGACAAAGCCCAGTTGATGAAGGAGCGCGGCCTCGACCGGCAGTCGTTCCAGTTGGGCAAGGATTGGAAAGCTGGCTCGCTCAAGTACGATTCGACAAAGGTCGAGACTCTGGATGGGTTCGGTTTCTACCGACGGAACTTTGATTTCAAGAACCCATGGCTGACCGCGGCGTTTAGCGATCAGCAGGTTCAGAATGGCTTCAACCGGTTCAACGACCTGCGTGAGGCCGACCGAGGTCAGTTGGCTCGAGAAAGCGGGCTCGTCCGTCAGAACATGGCCTTCGGCATCGCGCCGAAGAACGGCCCAGCCCTCAGCTGGTCCGACAATGTTGTCCGCACGGACGCTGGCGACCTCGACGCGCGCGCGTTCTCGCTGAAATACGGAAAGTTCGACGTCTCTCACAGCATCCTCGACGTCGCTCCCGGATTCGCCGCCCTTGGTTCCCTCGCCGGCCCCGAGATCCAGGGTCATGTCGGCACGATCGTGCACATGCTCGATCCGACAATGAACCCACAGGGTCCGGACATGGGCGGATGGATGAACGCGGCCGGGCTGCTTCGATCCTCCTGGAACCTCGGTTATGACATGGGCAAAGGATCGTCGCTAACGGCCCGCACCGAAGACATCCAAGGCCAGCAAGACGATCTGACCGTACGTCAGTTCGGTCTGACGACCCCCAAAGTGACCGTCGGGCTCCGGCAGCAATCAGCGGGCAGCAACTTCACAGACGCTGGCAAACTGCTCTTCAGCGAGCAGAAGACCCTGGGTACTGCGCCCGGACTCGACAAGACCGACTTTAACCTGAACGCCGCGCTCGGCGGACACAAGGCGCTGTCCTACAGCCGCATGTCGGCCGAAGACATGACGGGTGGGGCCAGTCGCGACCGGTTTGGATTCACGGACAAGAACTTCAACCTGACTTACACTCACCGGAACGTAGATTCGACCTTTGCGAGTCTTCCCGGCATGGTCGACCCAGAACGTGACTTCCTTCTCGGCATGGTCGGCTTCGATCAGTCGGAAGTGACAGGGAGTTGGCAGATCCTGCCCACGCTGGCAGTCAACTTCAAGGACGACAAGGCGTTTGCTGGCTTGAACGGCCTTGGCCGGTTCGGTTCGCTCTTCTCGTTCAAGTGGAACCCTGACAAGCGCACTCAGCTGACGGGTTCCAACACGATGGCAAAGCAAACGGATCCGACTCAACCGCTGGTGGACCAACACATCGAGACGATGCAACTGGACCGTGATTTTGGTTCGGCTGGCAAACTCTCTGTGTCGCATCAGTCAGCCACCTTCGACGGGACTCAGGATCAGAATCCGGACAGCACGACTCAAAGCGTCATCTACGAGAACCAACTGACAAAGACGACGAGTATCCGGACCGAGCACAGCCTTACCCGGTACGAGAACGGTCAGCACGAGACCACGACAAGCAACAGCCTGTCGCAGGCCCTGACACCCAAGGTTGGGCTGAGTGTGACGGACACGCGGATCGTCCGGGACGGTGCCAACCCAGACGAGACTCACCGGGACTACGGGTTCTGGGTGGACTTTGGCAAGAACCTCCGCTTCAACTACAAAGCCGTCCGGAACATGAAGGGCGACACTCAGGGAACGTCGCAGAGCGAAGTCAGCCTTTCCCCGGGTCAGATCGGCGATTTCAACTTGGGCGGTGCCAGCTACCAGCACAACGGGTGGGACGACCAACGTGACCAGAGTCTGGGCAAAGTGAGTCTCTCGACTGTCAAGCCGTTCCGGTTTGGATTCCTGCAGGAGGTGCAGCTGAATTACAGCGCCGACACCGTGCACGACATGGACGTTTGGCAAAGAGAACTCAACACGATGGGCGTCAGCGCGAAGGTCGGTGCGTTCGCCTTCGCCGTCGGCTACCGGAGCCAGTCGCTACCGGCTGGTGACCGCGCGATCGACAGAGTATTCAGCTTCACGACCGACACTTCGGGCAAGAGCTGGCTTCGGGCCGACGTCAAGTACAACCTGCGCACGCTTCCGTTCGGCGACCAAGTGATGGTGCGCAACTACACCATCACCGCCGAACCCCTCAAGCACTGGCAGTTGACCCACACCCTTCTGACGAACCCGCTCCAAGATAACAACAACGCCATGTTGGGAGCGATCGCCACGCCCACACGGTCGAACAAGTGGGGCGTCAACTATGACGGCAACCCCAGGACGAAGTTCGGGTTCGGCTACGAGGAGTTCTACAATGAGGCGAACAACCAGCAGGTCACGTCGCTGAAGCTCGGCGCCACTCTCTTCGCCAACAACCCCTCACCGCTCGTGCTCGAGTACATCATGGCCGAGTCGAACGCCACCGGCACGATGCAGCGCTCGCACGGCTTTAACCTCGGATTCGTCCAAAGACCCGGCGCCAACCAGTCCCTAAGCTTCAAGCTTTCGAACCTGAACTGGGAACTGTCCCATCCGGCAGACCAGAACCTTCAGAACTGGAACCTGCGGTTCGACTACAGCTGGAAATTCTGAGCCCGTCGCGGCCCCCCAGTCCTCTTGCTAGCCGGAAACTTCACGGCTGTCATGTTCGCCGTCAGCAACCGTGCCTGAGTTCGCCCAAAGACCCGCAAGGACACCGGAAACCCCTGCACACCGATTCTGAACAGGGGTGGAAAACAACACACGGGAGGGCGGTGGATTTCGATGAATATGCTCTACTCGTTTGTAGCCATGGCCGTGGCATTGGCCTCGATCGTTGGCGCTTGGAACCTGACGAAGGAAGCGCTTAAGGGGTCAGAGCCACATCAAGATCCCTAGTATCCCGCTCGAAACGCGTCCCTGCCCTCAACCGGCCCCCACTTTTGGGGGCCGGCTCGCTTTTGGGGGCCGATTTTTACCACCTTCTACCACCAGTTGACGAAAAGCGGGTATCACTTGATCAGCATTGAACCTGTTGATCTGTTGAAGGGCCCAGTTTTTTCTTGGCAAATATAGTAGACATAAAGGAACTAGAATGCCAATAATTAGCAGAAATCATAGCAGAACTCGTAGTCGTTAGCGGCAAAAAACATGAAAAACTCTATGCAAAGTGGTAAGAAGTGGTAAGACTTAGTGTAGAGTAGCAATACGGCAGTAGAGAGCAGGACGCGAACGAGGGCCGTAGACCCGGGCGGGGTGCTCGGAACGGAATGCGGCGGGGCTGCCACGGAAGGCGGCCCCCCACTAATCCCCGACACGCCGGCCGGAAGACCGCAATGGCCGAGAACGAGACTCCTCTGTTCAGCGAGATGGCTGGCGGCGACGATGTCGCAGTCGACGGCAAAGGCCGCCTCGTTGTCAGCCGCGATCTCCGGACCAGGGTAGGAGAGCCCTTTGTCATCGGACGCGGTGAGGTCGGCTGTTTGATCCTCTACCCCCGAGACGAGTGGAACGCGTTGGCGGCGATCGTCAAGCAGGCCGATCCGTTCGATCCCGCACGCCGCACCTTTGAGCGACTGATGTTCGGTGGCGCGCAAGTCGGCGAGACGTTCGACAAGCAGGGGCGGATCTTGGTCCCCAAAGACATGCGGGACTTCGCCAAGCTCAAGGACCGCGCCCGCGTGATCGGCATCTCCGGACGCGTGGAGATTTGGGCGTCACAGGAGTTCGCGGTCTACCAGGACAATCCGGAGACCTACAACAAGGACCGCAGGGAGTCGGTCGAACGGGCTTACCGCCAACTCAGGGGGCAAGCGTGAACGCCACCCACGTGCCGGTGATGTTGCAGGAAGTTGTCGAGACGTTGGCGCTGGTTCCCGGCGCAACGGTCGTGGACGGCACGCTCGGTCTCGCCGGGCACGCCTCGGAGATGGGAACGATGATCGCGCCAGGCGGTCTGTTGGTCGGCCTCGATTGGGACAAAGAGATGTTGGACAAGGCAAAGAAACGACTCGCCGAGCTCAAGAACGTTGAAGTCAGGACTTATCACTCGGACTATCGCGCCTTGCCTGAGTGCCTTCGGCGCGCCTGCGTCGAAACAGGGCGCGATCCGGTCGCTGACGCCGTTTTGCTAGACCTCGGCCTCAGCAATGTACACATCGAGGATCCCGCGTATGGAATCAGCTTCTTGCGGGAGGGGCCGCTCGATATGCGCTTCGATAAGACCCGTGGCGAGCCGGCCAGCGCTTGGCTGAACCGGGCTTCGGCACGAGAGATCGAAGACGTCCTCTTCTCGTTGGGCGACGAGCGGTGGGCGCGCAAGATCTCTCAATTCATCGTCGAGCGAAGGAAAGTCCGGCCTTTGCGCACGACCACAGATCTTGTCGAATGTGTCCACGCCGCGATTCCCGCGGCCAAACGGGACAAGCGGATACATCCTGCAACCCGTACGTTTCAAGCCGTGCGCATCCATACGAACAAGGAACTGGACGAGCTCGAAGAGGCGCTTAAGCGGATCGCGGACATTTTAAAAAAGGGAGGCGTCATGTGCGTTCTCAGCTATCACAGTGGCGAGGACAGGGCCGTCAAGCATGCATTCCGAGACCTTGGTCGCGGAGGCGGCTATGAAGAGGTCCATAAAAAGCCTGTCGTGCCGACCGATGCAGAGATCGCAGCCAACAGCAAGGCCCGTAGCGCGAAGTTGCGCGCACTGAGGAGGGTCTCGTGAGCGCAGCTCCCGTCTTTCCAGCAGATCGTCCCCGTAGGCCGGCTGAGCGTCGGCGTCCCGCCGCGCGAGGCCGTCGGAGGCCGGCCAAGGGGATTTCGGAGGCGAAGCGCGTAGGGGCAGTATTGGCCGTCTATTCCGCGTTGTTCACCGTCTCTACAGGTGTGACCTTTGGTGCTTCGACCCTTCTGGGTCAATCGATGAAGGAGAACGCCCGTCGCGATTCGGTGAGGTCCGTCGGCAGGGCCCGGACTGCACGGGCCGAGGTCGCACGATTGCGTGACAAGGTCGAACTGCTCACAACGATGAAGGCTGTCGACGACTGGTCGTTGGCACGTGGATTCGTGGCCCCCTATCAAGCCCTGCCGAAGGTAGCTCAGCCGCTCAAGGCGATTGTCGCCAAGGCCCAGGGTGCAAAGTTCGACGTCACAGTGACGGTAGCGAGGGCGAACGATGCCGCAGAGAACCGGTGACACCGCCCGCTTCAACCTTGTCGGTTGGAGCCTGAGCGGACTCTTCGCGGTCGCGTCCTTTAGTCAGCTTCGCGTCCAAGTCCTTGATCGGGCCCAGGTGCTCTACGAGGCAGACCGGTACGCCCATTTCGACCTGTCTACGACAGTCCCTGCCCGACGGGGAACCGTGTACTCGTCCGACGGGAAGATCCTCGCCCAAAGTGAAGATGCTTACGAACTGGGCCTTCACTACACGAAAATGCCGAAGAGCCCTGCGTTCTTTGCCGCGCTCAGCGAAGCCACCGGACTTCCAGCCTCCGAGCTTCAGGCTCCCAGCAACGACGCCGCTATGCGCGTTTGGCGCACGCCCCTCTCTGTGGACAAGGCTAACGAAGTGCGGTCTGTCAGGCGCGATTGGGGTGCCGACGGAGTCTCTCTCGACCGGTGTCAGATTCGGGACTACCCGTTCGCGGAAGTCGCCGCCGGCATCGTCGGTGCGATGCGGGGGGACAAGCCGATCTCCGGCATCGAGCAAAGCAAGGACGCTTTGATGAGGGGCACAGACGGTCAGTACAGTGGGTTTATTGATCGGAGCGGTACGTTTGTCGCGGACAAGGATCAGAGCTACCGAGAGAAGAGCAACGGCGAGAACGTCACACTGACGATCGACACCACGCTGCAGACGGCGGCATTGCAGGCGGTTCGGAACGCAGTCGAGTCAAACAAGGCGAAGTCCGGCTGTGCAGTCGTCGTGGATCCCAAGACCGGCGACCTTCTCGCTGTCGCTAACTGGCCGACGTTTGATCCTGAGGCGAGTTGGAATCCAGGCGACGATTTCAACATGGCCACGATGGGCGCATACGAGCCCGGCTCGACTTTCAAGATCCTGACCGTCGCCGAAGGCCTCGAGTGTGGAGCCCTCTCTCCGACCGACCACGACTACTGCTCCGGACAGATGACTGTCGGTAAGCGGGTGATCCACTGCGCAAGCCACGAAGGGAACCGAGCCCACGGTGATGTGGACTTGGCCCAGGCCATCGCCAAGAGCTGCAACGTGAGCGCGGCGAGATGGGCCCTCAAGATCGGTCACGACCGACTGCTGGCCTTCATGGACAAGCTGGGAATCTTCGAGAAGACCGACATTGGCCTCCCGTCACAGCGTGCCGGAATCTACAACCGAAAGGATCCGGCGACCGAACTCCAGACCGCGACGAACGGTTTTGGTCAGTCCATGAGTTGTGTCCCCGTCAACCTGGCCGCGGCCTATGCGATGTTGGCTAACGATGGTCTGATGATGAAGCCCAGGCTGATCAAGCAGATCGGCGACCAAACGATACCCGCACAGCCCAGAGGGCAAATGGTCAGTCCGCAGGTAGCACACACTGTTGTTCACTTCATGGAATCCGTCATCGAGTCCGACCACGGTACGGGCAAAACTCTCCGGATTCCCGGATACCAGTTGGCGGGCAAAACAGGGACAGCTCAAAAAGTGGGCACGGCCGAAGGGAAGTACGTCGCCAACTTTGTCGGTCTCGTCCCATCGCAGAACGCCAAGGCCGTTGTGCTCGTCATGATCGACTCGCCGTCGGCTGGCCAGTACTACGGCGCGCAGGTCGCAGGCCCCGTGTTTGTCGACATTGCGAAGTCGGTGATCCGCCGTTTCAGCATCCCGCCGACCGTTAAAGAGGGACGGTAGGATTGTCCAGTGATTCCTAAGCGTCTCTCCGAGATCGTCGAATCGGCGACCATCCGTTGCTCAGCCGATTTGGGTGCCGATCCGATGGTGTCTTGGGTCACAGCCGACTCACGCACGGTAAAGCCCGGTTCGCTCTTTGTCTGCATGCCGAGCGCCACGCGCGATACGCACGAGTTTCTCTCGGATGCGGCCGCGTCCGGGGCTGTCGCTTGCGTCATCCACCGGTCCGAAGCCGTGGCGGTCGCTCGCTCGTTGGGTCTAGCCGTCCTCGGTCTCGTGGACGAGGGACAAGCTTTCAACTTCGGTTTGGGGCGGATTTGTGAGGCCGCGTTTGGCCGGCCATCGGACGAAATGGCAGTGGTCGGGATCACCGGCACTAACGGGAAGACGACCACGGCATGGATGGTGCGGAACGCCTTGGTCGAACTGGGGTGCCCAAGTGCGTACCTCGGCACACTCGGCTTTCAGACGACAGGGGACATGCAGATCCTCGAGAACACGACCCCGTTTCCCGTCGAGCTCTGGCAGAAGTTCGATGAAGCCCGGGCTGCCGGCTGTGACGCCTTCGTCCTGGAAGCGTCGTCTCACGCCCTCTACCAGCGGAGACTGGCAGGCGTTCGGTTCGACGTCGGGGTCTTCACGAACCTGTCACAGGACCACCTCGATTTCCATGGCTCGATGGCGGACTATGAGGCTGCCAAGAAACTGCTTTTCACGGAGTATGCGGCGGCATCGAACAAGGACTTCGCGGCCTGTCTCAACATCGACGACGAAGTGGGGCGTCGGTGGCTTCCCGACCTGCCCTGCCCTTCATTCACTTTTGGGGCGAGCGACGCCATGCTCCGCGCCGTCGGAACGGACGTTCGAGTGGATGGTCTGGTCTTATCGGTCGACGGTGGCCCCGCAGGTCAGCTCCGGTTCGGCGGCAACTACAACGTGGCCAATGCCACTGCCGCCCTCTCTGCACTGACGGCATTGGGATACAGCCCTGAGGAGTCGCTCGAAGCCTTGTGCACTGTCCCCCCTGTTCCTGGCCGGTTCGAAGCGGTTGAAAACGACTTGGGACTCGGCGTCATTGTCGACTATGCCCATACTCCGGACGCCCTCGCGAACCTGCTGAGCTCGGTCAGAGAGATCGGCCCCGCGCGGATCATCACCGTATTCGGTTGTGGCGGTGACCGGGATCGGAGCAAGCGGCCAAAGATGGCGGATGTCGTCTCCCGGTTGTCAGACCTCACGATCGTCACATCTGACAACCCTCGGACAGAGGATCCCAACGCAATCATCGACGAGATCGTGCCTGGGCTTGTGGCTGCCGCCGAGTGGTTGAGGGAGCCAGACCGTGAGGCCGCGATCGCCAAGGCTGTCGAGCTCGCGAACGAAGGTGACGTCGTCGTGATTGCGGGCAAAGGGCACGAGGATTACCAGATCATCGGGAGGGTCAAACATCATATGAGCGACCAGGAAATGGCGCGCAAGGCACTGCAGAAGCGGTCAGGAGTCGGGGTTTGAAGCCAATCTCGGTTGGCGAGTTCGCGGAAGCCTGCGGGGGTTCCATCCATGGCGTCGAGCCATTTCGGATGATCGCCGGTTTTGCCCTCGACAGCCGGGAGGTCAAGACCGGTGACCTGTTCCTGGCGATCAAGGGCGCCACTCACGACGGGCACTATTTCGTCCAACAAGCGGCCGAGGCCGGTGCGACTGCCGCGCTCGTCGAACACCCGGTTGACGTCCCGCACATCTTGGTCAAGAACCTGGTCAACGCCCTCGCGAAGTTTGCGGCTTGGCGGCGAGCTTCTTTTGAAGGGCCCGTGATTGGGATTACGGGTAGCAACGGCAAGACAACGACGAAGGAAATGACCGCTGCCGCCGTTTCGACCCTGGGACCGGTGCTCAAGAGCCCAGCCAACAAGAACACGGAGTACACGTCACCTTTGGTCTGGGAGGACGCAGAGGGCAAAGCCGTCGCCGTCGTCGAGATGGCGATGAGAGGCTTTGGCCAGATCGCGCATCTGGCCGCCTTCGCCAAACCCACGATCGGTGTCGTGACGTGCATCGGCACTGCGCACATTGAGAAAGTAGGTTCTCGCGAGGGAATCTTCAAAGCCAAAGCCGAACTGCTGTCGTCGTTGCCACGACGGGGCACAGCTGTCATCTGGCGCGAAGACGACTTCTGGGCCGATCTCTGCGACCGTTCACATGCCAAAGTCAGGTCCTTTGGTTTCTCGCAAGAGGCAGAGTGTCGTGTCGTCGGCTATCGGGCGCTCTCGTGGGACGCGTGCCTGGTCCGCATTTCGTTGGATGGCCAAGTGGGTGAGGTCAAGCTGTCCGCCTTGGGCAGGCACCAGGCCAGAAACGCCGCCGCCGCCGTTTTGGCCGCCCACTCGGCCGGAGTGGACGTGCGCGTGGCGATCGAGTGCCTCGAGTCTGCGCAACTGCCGCCCCTCCGACTGGAGGTCGTGCAGAAAGCGCACGCTACGGTAATCCTCGACACCTACAACGCCAGTCCTGACAGCACTGTCGCCGCAATTCAGGCGGTTTCGGAAGTGCCGTGCTCGGGGCGCCGGATTGCCGTGCTCGGAGAGATGAAGGAACTGGGAGACTTCACCGAAAGTGGTCACCGGCTTGTCGGCAAGGCGCTGGCTGCCTCGCCGATCGAACTTGTCCTCTTGACCGGGGGCCCGACCCGGTTCATCGCCGACGAGGCTACGATGGCTGGCTATCCGGCACGGAACATTGTGAGCGACGCCGACCTTGATATTTCCCATGTCCGGGAGTTCCTGAAGCAGTTGGAGCCAGGGGACGTCGCCTTGGTCAAAGGGAGCCGGGCCCTTGGCCTTGAGCGGGCGCTCGAGGAGCCGGCTTGATGGGCGGCGATGGGATCAAGACTCTAGTTGCCGCAGTCGTTGCCTTTGTCGCGTCCGGACTTGCTGCTCCAATCGTTCTGAACCTTCTCAAGCGGGCTAAGAGCCGTCAGACGATCAGCGAGTATGTGCCCGAGCACGCTGTGAAACAAGGCACGCCGACCATGGGCGGGCTCATGGTCGTCATCGGGTTGATCGCCGGGATCTTGGCGGGTCGAGTTGACGGTGCGGGCTACACATTGGGACTCGTGGCGTGGTTCGCTTTCATCGGGTTCCTCGATGACTACTGGGTGCCGAGAATGATCCCCGGGAAGAGAGGACTAGGATGGATGCCCAAACTCGGAATGGAGATTGTCCCGATCCTCGCACTGTGGTGCATGCAGCCGCGAACACCCTTAGGGGTCATCGCCTTGATGGGTTTCTCGATCCTGTTCTTTGCCAACGCCTACAACTTCGCTGACGGGATGGATGGGCTGGCTGGGGGGGTCGGCATTGTCTTCGCTCTCGGCCTCATGATGATGGGATCGAGATCGTCCGTCGAACTGATCTCCCTTGTCATGGCGCTCGTGCCATTCCTGTTTCTCAACGCGCCGCCAGCCAAGGTCTTCATGGGGGACGTGGGCTCGCTTCCCATCGGTGCCTTGTTCGGCCTCGTCTTTGTCGAGTCGACCGTGTTCCACGATCCAAACCGCGCAGATTGGGCACTCCTCGGGCCCGGACTCTTGGCATCGCTGTTACTGATCCTGGAGATTGTCCCGGTGCCCCTTCAAGTCGCGTCCGCCAAGCTGCGAAAGGGCAAGAGGCTGTTTCCCTTCAAGACTCCCATCCATCACGGGTTCGAAGCTGGTGGATGGCCTGAATCACGGGTTGTCTGGAGCTTCATTCTTTTCCAGTTTGTGTGCAGCGTTTTCGCCGTGGGCTGGTACCGGATCTTGGTGGATAGTCGGGGTCAAGGATGAGGGACTTTTCGGGCCGTAGAGTGGCGGTTGCGGGAATGGGAGTCAGCGGACTGGCCCTAGGCAAAGCTGTCTTGGCTCTTGGCGGACGCCCAACGGTGCTGGATCAAAAGCCGAACGATAGTCCTGCCCTAATCGCGGCTGTCGACGACCTGGATGCGGCCGGGGTCGAGGCGGTCACCGCGTGGCACGGACGGCTCGATCCGGCAGACTTTGACTTGCTCGTGGTCTCTCCGGGATTCCCGCGCGACCACCCAGCGATCCGGGACATGGTCGGTGGGGGGCGGGAAGTCTGGAGCGAAGTCGAATTCGCCTATCACATCGCCCGGGCTCCAATAATCGCCGTGACGGGCACCAACGGCAAGAGCACGACCACCGTCATGATGTGGCTCTTGGCGAGCGGGGCCGGACGTACGTCCCACCTTTGCGGCAACATCGCAGGCAGCGGATATCCCGAGCAGACTTTGACCGAGGCAGCCCTCAAGGCACGTGAAGGCGAACTTCTGGTCGCCGAAGTGAGCAGCTACCAACTCGAATGGGCCAACACCTTTCGCCCTTCTGCGGCCGCCGTCACAAACGTCACTCCCGACCACATGGACCGGTACCGGCGGTTCGAGGACTACTTCGAAACGAAACTCCGTCTCTTCAACGCGATGACGACGGGCGATTCGGTCATCGTCAACCTGGACGAACCATCAGTCACGCTCGCCGACGTGGAAAGGAATTTGGCGGGCCCCGCCACCCTCGTGACTTTCAGTCCGTCTGGAAGTCAACAGGGCAGCGGCGTCGCGCGAAGGGAAGGCGGCCGCCTTTGGCTCTCGGACATGGAAGCGAATCTGGACGACCTCCCGCTCTTCGGTGAGCACAATGTGACTAACGCCATGATGGCTTGGGAGATTGTCGCACGCGTCGTGCGGCCCAACGCTGGCATGCTCGAGGCGCTGTACAGCTTCAAGGGCCTGGCGAACCGGATGGAAAGACTGGGCGTCCGTGACGGAGTTACCATCATCAACAACTCGATGTGCACGAACCCGGCTGCGGTGATCGCCAGCAGTCGGAGCACAAAAGGCCGGCAGCACCTGCTGATCGGCGGTGTGACCAAGAACCTCGAGTTTGCCCCTGTCGGCGAGTACTTGAGGCAAACCGGACACCGTGTGTACTTGTTCGGCCCCGATCCGGAGAAGATGAACGCGATGCTCCAAGGAGATTGGCCGCACTTTGAAACGATGCAGTCCGCCTTTGAAGCCGCTTGCGGGGCAGCCGTCAGTGGAGATACCGTGATGTTGGCACCGGGTTGCGCGAGCGCAGATCCGTACAGCAACTTTAGAGAGAGGGGCGACGCGTTTCGGGAAATGGCCGGGACTTGGCTTCAAGGTGCGGCGACGCCACGATGAGGAGCAGGAGATGACAAAGTCCATCCGATGGGATCCTTGGCTGTTCTGGCTCGCGATGGCAGCAACGGTCTTGGGGCTGCTCGCGATCTTCGACTCGGGATATGCCCGGGCAGCCGCCGACGGCATGATCGTCCCGCGTGAGTTTCGTAGTCAGCTCGTTTCTCTGATCGGTGCCCTCGTGGCCGCGCTCGGTTGCTGGCTCATCGCACCGAAGAAGTGGAGGGTTCTGTCGTGGGTCTTCTACGCCGTCACTATCCTCGGACTCGTGGCGGTCAAGGTCGTTGGAACCGAGATCAACGGTGCAAAGCGCTGGATCGACCTCAAACTCCTCATGGTGCAACCGGCCGAATTCGCCAAGGTATCGGTGATCCTGCTCCTGGCCGTCGTCCTGGCCTCACGGCGACCGTCGCCCAAGCCGCCCCATCCTCCCCGCCATTGGGCCGAGCGTCTCGATTGGGTTTGGATTCCTCGCGTTGCGAGGTCGTGGCCCTTGATCTTCGTTCTGGTGGCGGCTGGGCTCATCGTGGCCGAGCCCGACTTGGCGACGGCCGTCGTCATCGTCGTAGTTTCCGGTGTCGTCCTCGTCTTGGGCGGTGTCAGCCGCGGTTCCTTGGCCACCCTGGCCTTGGTCGGTGCTTTGATCGTAGGCGTCCTCGTATGGAAAGAGCCCTATCGTATGGATCGGATCTTGCACCATGGCGAGCGCTGGAGCGTTGACAACATAGATGGCATCGGATACCAGACCACCCAGAGTGAGGCGGCCATGGCTAAGGGAGGCGTGTTCGGCGTAGGCCTTGGCGAAGGTCGGGCCAAACACACGTTGCCCGCACCGACGACCGACTTCATCAGTACGACCATCGCTGAGGAACTCGGACTCGTGGGCACCTTGGGCTTGCTGGCGCTCATGGGTGGGATCGCCTGGAGGTTGATGACTCTGGCCCGAGCGACCGACGACCGGTTCGGTAAATTGGTCCTTGGCGGTGTGGCCGGTTGGATCGGCATTCAAGCATGTACGAACATCGTGATGGCGAACGGGTTTGCTCCGCCGATCGGTGTCCCCATGCCTTTTGTGAGCGCCGGGGGTTCAAGCCTCATGGCTCTTTGGATGGCGATTGGAGTGTGTCAATCAGTTTTGCGAGAAGGCCGAGAGGAGGCGACAGAGGATGAGACTGGTCGTGACCGGCGGTGGGACCGGCGGGCACGTGTTTCCCGCGCTTGAGACAGCACAGGGCGCGTGCCGACGGGGCTGGGAAGTCCGCTATATCGGCTCCATTCGTGGCATTGAAAAAGCTCAGTGCGAACGGATCGATATGCCGTTTGACGGCCTGCTGAGCGGGCCGGTTTACCGGCCTTACACACCGAAGGGCTATCGATCGATCATCAACCTCCTGAAGGCGACGCAGGGTGCCGTCCGGCTCTTGAGCGAGAGACGGCCCGATGCTGTCTTTTCGACGGGAGGGTATGCCAGTGCGCCCGTTGTCAACGCGGCCCGAAAACTCGGCATCCCATACGTCATTCACGAGCAGAACACAGTGCCCGGTCGGACCAACCGGTTGCTGTCCCGCGGAGCCAGGGCCGTTGCGACGGTGTTCGATTCGACCGCTCGGTGGTTTCCAGGCTGCAAAGTCGTCCGGACCGGCATGCCCATCCGACAGGCCTTGAGGGACAGCGCACAGGGCACCTTGCCCCTGACCCACTCATTGGAAAGAGCAACGCCAATCGTTTTGGTGATGGGGGGCTCTCAGGGCTCGATCGCCCTCAACGACGTGGCGCTGGCGACCGCAGTCCGTATGGCCCGGTCCGAAGTCCAATGGCTCCACGTGACAGGTCTGAGCCATTACGAGTCCACAATGGACAGCCTGCGCAAGCTTGCGGTCGGTTCGGATTACACGATCAAGGCATACCTAGACGCCGAGGAAATGGCTTCGGCGCTCTTTTCGTGTTCGCTGGCTGTTTGCCGGTCTGGCGCGGGGACCCTGGCCGAACTGGCGGCTTTTAGGAAACCCTCGGTCCTGGTGCCGTATCCGCACGCGTTTGGAGACCACCAACGGGTCAACGCCCAGGAGTTCGTCGACATGGGTGCGGCGGACATCCTCGATCAAACTGACCTGGTCGCAGGTTCCCTTGAGCCTAGGATCCTGGCATGGATCACGGACTCCGAGCGCAGGCAACGGGCTGCCGACTCACTGGCAGCCTGGGACGTGCCTGACAGCCTCGACCGGATCTTGAGCCTGGTCGGACAAACAGTCGAAAAGGGAGCGTTCGTCTCTTGAGGACGAAGCACGAGATCGAAACGGAGTTTGCCGACCGGAGCGCACTGCGGTCGAAGGAATCGTTTTTCCTCGTGGGTATCGGCGGTGCTGGGATGAGCGGCATCGCGCGTATGCTCAAGCACCGGGGCTACCGGGTGCGAGGCACGGATTCGACGCCGTCTCCATTGATCGAAGAGCTCCGCACTGAGGGGATCGATGTCTGGATCGGCCACACGGGCGACTTCGTGGAGCGAGGAGACGCAGTCGTGCTCACCGATGCCATCGACTTGAACACCTCGCCCGAAGTGGCGTCGGCGCGATCGCTGGGTTGTGACCTTTTTCGACGGTCTCAAGTGCTGGGTTGGCTCTTGGAAGGCAAGAGGACGATCGCCGTGACGGGCACCCACGGAAAAACTACGACGACGGGCATGATCGGGGCGGGCCTGCGC
>JAKOXK010000075.1 GCA_029781035.1 Armatimonadota bacterium | reverse complement strand
AGCGTCGAGCCTTGCGTGGAGACAGGGGATCGACACCTGCCGCAAACTGCACCTCCTGTTCTTCGTTCTCATGTTTCTCGTACCACTGCTCGTCCTCTTGGTACTTGAAAACATGTCGAGAAGCCAGAACTGGGGACTTCCTGCGGGTTGGACCGAACGGATCAACCTCTGGTCGTTCCCCTATAATGGAATGACAGCCGCTATGCCAAAGATGGCCGTGATCTGGATTCTAGCGATCGTGATCGGTCTCTTGTCAGAACGGTCTCGTCGCCGCGCCCGTCTTGAGTTGGAGAAAGCCCGATGAATCCAGTCGCCGAAAGCCTTGACCGGTTTCGAAAGCGCGTCCGCTGGCTCAACGCCTGGCGAGGACTTGCTATCGGCGTGTGCGTGGGAGCGGCGCTAGCCAGTGGCTGGGCCTGCCTGGACTGGGCGCGCATTTGGTATACGAACTGGCGCGGGCTCGGGCTCTTGGCTTGTCTGGGCGGGATCGCCGGGTTGGTTGCGGGCCTCCTGCGCCGTGTGCCGGACGAAGCACTCGCTCGGTCAATCGACGTCCGGGCACGTCTCAAGGACCGCGTGAAGACCGCGGTCGAAGTGAGACCATCCACCACCGTCTTCGACCGACCCCAGTCAGAGGACGCACGACGGGCCCTCGAGTCCGTCGTGCCCGAATCGATCTATCCGGTCCGCCTCAGCCGATGGCACATTGCAGCCCTTGCCCTCATGGTCTTGGCCGCGAGCATCTTCCTACTGGGCAACTCGCCGGTCGTTCACGGCCCGAAGACCCCCTCTGAGCGAGCTGAGTTGAAAGTAGCTGGTCAAAAGGTCGAGCGGGTCGCCGCCCCCGTCGCCGAGGCGGCACAGAAGGCTCAAGCCCCTACCGGTACGAAGCTCGCCTCGGATCTGACTCGATTCGCCCAAGAACTCGAGAACGGACGACTGAACCGTGAGGAAGCCCTTCGCAAGGCGAACGACCTCGCAAAGCAGGCGGAACAGGAGGCGAAGGATCGGGCCGATACCGCGCAACAGCGGGCTCAACAAGCGGAGACCGCTTTGAGCAAGTACCAAGCGAAGCTCGCTGAAGACTCAGGCCTCAAGCCCGAAGACCTTGAGAAAACGAACCTGACTCCCGATCAGGAGGCGGCTCTGGACCAGGCCATGAGAGACTCGGGGATCTCTGCGCCTGCACCCCAACTGTCCTCGGAACAGCTGAAGAACATGGGGCTCACCCGAACAGCCGAAAGGCTTTCACAGATGACGCCCAACGAACGGGAGAAGCTCCGGCAGGCTGCGGCTGTCCGGCAAGCCGCCATTCAGAAGGAGATCGACCGTATCGACAAGCTGCCGCCAGCCGAGCGGAAAGCTGCCGAACAAGAGCGTGCGCGTCTGCAACAGCAGCTTCGGGACGCGCAGAAGCTCGGTGAAGCGTTGAAACTCACGGACGAACAAATGAAGGCCCTGCGGGAGTTGATGCAGATGCCGGAAATGAAGCAACTACAGGAACTGCTCGCCAAGATGCGTCAGAAGTCACAGCAGATGGCCCAAGAGGGCAAAGCTCCGACCAAAGAGGATCTTGAGGAGCTGAAAAAGCAGATCGAAGAGCTGACGCAGGCGATGAAGGATCCAAAAGCCCGTGAAGAGATCCGAAAGGCGTTGGAGGACGCCCTGAAGCAGATGCAGAGCGGCAAGATGAGTCTTGACGCCATGCAGGCGATGATGACTTCCCTCGGGATGATTCCTAGCTCCCAGCAGGGCCAGAGCGGGTCGTCGGACGACGAAGGAGCCTACGGAAAGACCGACGACGACTCGTTCGCCAACACAGGTCGAGTCAACAAGAGTCAGCACGAGATGGAAACGAAGGGCCAGACATCTCCGGTTGGAGTCCGAGGCCAGTGGCGAAACGACAAGGGCGAAGAGTGGTCAGTGTCGGTCAAGGCGCCGACACAGGTCGGAAACCGATCCAGTGTGCCCTATCAGAAGGTACTCCCGACCTATAGGAAAGCAGCTGAGAAGGCGATGTCGGGTGGGAAGATCCCGAAAGACCAAGAGAAGCGGGTCAAGGAGTATTTTGAGTCCTTGAGCGGAGGCAAATGAATGAGCGCCTTTGATGCACAGGACACGGCGCGGTGGTTTCGAGAGTGTTTCGAAGCCGTCCGAACCCAAGTAGCACAGGTCATCGTCGGTCAGAACGACGTTGTGGAAGGAGTTCTCGTCTGCCTGGCAGCCAACGGCCACGTGCTCCTTGAGGGAATGCCCGGGCTTGGCAAGACGCTCTTGGTCCGCACCCTGGCTGAATCAGTCGGACTTGGATTCAGTCGTATTCAATTCACTCCGGACATGATGCCGGCCGACGTGACTGGAACCAACGTGCTCGCTTCCAGCCCGACAGGAGACCGCGTGTTCGAGTTCCGGCGTGGACCGGTCTTCGCCAACATGATCCTCGCTGACGAAATCAACCGAGCCACACCCAAGACTCAGTCCGCGCTCCTCGAAGCCATGCAGGAGAGGTCGGTCACGGTCGGCGGTACCAAACACACGCTGGCAGAGCCCTTCCTCGTCATGGCGACTCAGAACCCGATCGAACAAGAAGGCACATACCCCCTGCCGGAGGCTCAACTCGACCGGTTCTTCTTCAAGCTCCTCGTACCCTATCCTTCGAAGGCCGACCTGTTCGAAGTTGTGGAACGGACGACCGGGAGCGCCTCTGCCGAGCCTCAGGTCGTGGCCAGTAGCGACGACGTGCTGCGGATGCGACAGACAGTCCGTGACGTACCGATTTCGCGCGACGTGCTGGACTTCGCCCTCTCGATCGTTGTCGCGACCCATCCCGAAGGTGAAGGTTCGTCTGCCTTTGCCAAGCGCTACGCTCGCTACGGCTCGTCCCCGCGAGGGGCGCAAGCCATCGTCACGGCTGGGAAGGTCTACGCGCTCCTCGATGGGAGGTTCAACGTGGCGAGGGAAGACGTGAAGAAGGCCGCCGTCGCGGCGCTCCGCCACCGGGTCATCCTCAACTTTGAGGCCGAAGCTGACGGCGTCACGGCAGACCAACTTGTCCACGAGTCCGTCAAAGCGGCCGAAATCGGCAAGGCTGACCCGATCGGAGTCTGACCGGTTTGGCCGCTCTTGACGCTGCCGCGCCCTTTGTCTGGAAGGCCCGATGAACCTCGTCCTTGATCCCCGCCAATTCAGGATCCTTGACGGAACGAGGATCAAGCCACGGCGTAAGTTCGCAGGCAGCGTGCGCGGAGAGCGAGTCACCCAAGCGAAGGGGGTCTCGATTGAGTTTGCCGACTATCGCGAGTATGCCGAGGGCGACGACCTTCGACACCTTGACTGGAACGTGCTAGCTCGCCTTGGCCATCCAGTGACCAAGACCTACCGCGACGAGGAGGACCTCGCGGTCCATCTCCTTCTCGACGTGAGCCAATCGATGTCTTTTGGGAGCCCGACGAAGTTGGACAGGGCCCGAGAGCTGGCTGCCGCTTTGGGTTACGTCGCGTTGCGGGGCGGCGATGCCGTTTACACGACGGCTCTCGGCACCCAAGCGCCGCGGTCTACCGCCTTGAGGGGCCCGGCCGCGTATCCACGGCTCGACCGTTGGCTCAAGTCGCTCGCGCCAGAGAGCAAAGCCCCTTTGAACGCGGCGCTACGGAGTTTTGCCGCTTCGGGAGCCCGCATCGGAGTCGTGGCGCTCTTGTCGGATGCCATGGATCCGGGATGCGCAGCTGGATTGAGGGCGATCGCGGCTCGCGGACACGAGGTTTGGCTCCTCCAAGTCCTGAGCGAACCTGAGCTAGATCCCGACTTGGAAGGTGACCTCAGGCTCCTTGACGTTGAGACTTCGGGTCAGGCTGAGGTCACCGTCAACTCGTTTTCCCTCAGGGACTATCGCAGCAACCTCTCGGCCCACAACGATACGCTCTCCGCCGAGTGCCAACGGTCTGGTGGGCGCTACGCGCTCACGTCGACGGCCTCGACGCTGGAATCCGTCGTCAAGAAGGTCTGGAAGCGGGAGGGCTGGCTCTCATGACACTCAGTGGGGGAACCGCTCCGTGAACTTCGAGAACCCCGCAGCCTTCAGTTGGCTCGTTCCGCTCTGTGGCATGGTCGTGGCGCTCTATTTGCTCCGTATGAGGCGTCGCGACGTGCAGGTTCCCGCCGTGTTCTTGTGGCCACAGAGAACGGAGGAGATCCGGGCGAACAGCCTGTTTCAGAAGCTCCGATTCTCGTGGCTTCTCGTCCTTCAGCTTCTGGCAGTGGCCGCGTGCGTCCTGGCAATGGCGCGGCCCCAGTTCAAGCAGAAGGGACTGTCAGGCAAGGTCACAGTGGTCGTGTTGGACGCGAGTGCCAGCATGGGTGCCATCGACGTCAAGCCCAGCCGGTTCGACATCGCAAAACGCACTGTCGGCGAGATGATTGGAGCCGCGTCTCCAGGTGACCGATTGGCGCTCATCGAGGCCGGGCCGACGCCACGAGTCGCCTTCCCACTTGGCGACGATCCAACGAAGCAGCGTGCGGCGCTTACTTCCCTCCACCGGTTCGACGCTCCCTCAGACATGGGTGAAGCCCTGCGGTTGGCTGCAGCGATCGTCGGGTCTACGGCAGGTTCTAGGATCGTCGTCCTGAGTGATGGCGACTTCGACAAGGTGGACGACTTTTCCCCGGGCCAAGCCTCCGTCACCTACGAGATGATCGGATCCAGTGGGGAGAACGTCGGCATCCAGGCACTGGGCACCACTGAGGGGTCGGAGGGACGCTACGGCTACATCGGAGTCAGGAACTATGGTGCTCAGCCAGCACACAGATCGGTGACACTTGAGGCCGACGGTCGGGTTGTGGACAGCGTGGAAACCACGATCGGGCCTGGGCAAACGTGGGGCAAGACGTTCTTGGTTCCTACAGGGGCTAGCATCGTCGAAGCGAGACTCGACGCTGGCGATCCCCTTTCGGCCGACGACTACGGTGTGACCTTGGCCAACCCGGCCAGTTCGGCCAAGGTCCTGCTCGTCACACGGAGAGACTTCTTCCTTGAGCGAGCCCTCGCTCTCGATCCGAGAGTCGTCTTGGACAAGGCGTCGGCGCTCCCTGACTCCCTGAAAAGCGGAGGTGACGGCGGCTATGACATCGTCGTGTTCGACGGAGTGGCCTCCAGCCGGGTCAAGACCAGGGGGATCCTCAACTTTGCCTCTGCCGGAGACGGCACGCCCGCAACACTCCAAGGATCTGCAAAGGGCCCGACGTTCCTCAATGCGGCAAACACCCCGCTCATGCGAGGAGTTGACCTTGAGGACTGCTACATCGAGACCATGCAGCAGGTCCGCGCAACCGGTTCGGGTCGGGTCGTCGCTGAAGCCAAAGAGGGCCCTCTGGTCATCGAGAGCGATGCCCTGCAACGCCAAGTCTATGTGTCGTTTTCCCCGTTAGAGTCGGACTTTCCTCTCAGTGTTGGATTCCCCATCTTGATCGGGAACATCCTCGACTTTCTCATTGGTCGCGAATCCTCGAACGTTCTTTCCGTCCGGAGTGGGCAGACCTTTGCCCTCGCTGCGCCCCGGACAGAGCCCGCCACGGTCACGAGCCCGGGTGGTGGGCGATCCACTCTGTCCCCAAGCGATGGGCGGTACGTCGTCCGCTCTCTCGACCGGATTGGGCGCTACACGATTGCCTTCGGCGGCAAGACAGTGCCGGTCTATGCGAGTCTCCGAAGCCCTACCGAGTCATCGATCGAACCTCGCAAAGCCCTTGAAGTGGGCAACTCCACCGTCCGAAGATCGTCGTCGTTGACTCGTTTTGAGGACTATTGGCGGACAGCGCTCGTCCTTGTCGTCCTCGTCCTTGGTGTCGAGTGGGCCGTGTACGCGAGGAGATCCTGATGCTCCGGTTTACGGCTCCCTGGTTCCTTGTGGCGATCCCCTTGCTGTGGGCAGGACTGTGGTGGAGTTGGAAGCACGTCCATGGCATGGCCAAGCCTCGCAAGCGTTTGGCGTTCGCCGTGCGGTCAATCCTGGTCGGGCTGATCGTGACGGCCTTGGCTGGGCCCCAGGCGACCCGGGACAACAAAGGTGTCGCAACCATGTTCGTTGTCGACCGGTCCGACAGTGTCAGCGATGTAGACCGCCAAATGGCTGACGATTTCGTCAAGAGGGCTTTGGCAGGACTTCGCCCGGACGATGTGGGAGGCGTCGTGGCTTTCGGCGCTGAGCCGGTCCTGGACTCTGCGTGCGCGGGCCGAAGGTCGTTCTCGGGCATTCAGTCCAAGGTGGATGGGTCTAGTAGCGACTTGGCTGCAGCGCTCCGTCTGGCCGCGGCGACCCTCCCCCAAGGCAAGGCGCAGCGGATCGTCGTGTTGAGCGATGGCAACGAGACGAAGGGCGATGCAGCCCAAGCCGCAGAAGTCGCGTCGAGCGAGAAGATCCCGATCGACACGGTCTCACTGGGGACCAAGCAACGGAGGGCCGAAGTGGCTGTGGTCGACCTCAAGACGCCCAACGAAAGCCGTGCCGACGAACCGTTCATGACCCGGGTCACTGTCGAATCGACTGTTCGACAACAGGCCACCCTGGTCATCGACCGTGATGGCGCGGTGGTTTCGCGCCAACCCGTGTTGCTCGAACCTGGAAAGAGCACGTTCTCCATTGAACAGAAGCTCGGTTCGGCGGGCTTCTATCGCTACAGGGCAACGATCGAGGCGCCCGAGGACACCGACGTCCGCAACAACTTCGGCTCAAGCTTCACTGTCGTCCGAGGAAAGCCCAAGATCCTGATCCTCCAGGGGGACAAGTCCAAGACCGAACTCGCCACAGCCCTGACCGAGCAAGGGATCGACGTGGTCCTGCACGGCCCCGAGAGCATTCCCGTCACCGCTGACGAGCTCCAAGCTTACGATGCGGTCATCCTCAACGACCTGAACGCTCAGTTCCTTGCATCAGCGCAGATGAAGCTTCTCCAAGCCGCCGTCCGCGACACCGGGATCGGGTTGGCCATGGTCGGGGGCGAGAACTCGTTTCTGCCGGGTGGCTGGTATGGCACTCCGGTCGCCGAGGCATTGCCAGTAGACCTTAATATCCGTCAGCGCAAGACCTTCCCATCGACGACGGTCCTCATCGTGATCGACGCTTCAGGATCCATGGGAATGCAGGAAGACGGCGTCATGAAGATCGAGTTGGCGGGCAGAGCGGCCGAAGAGACCGTCAAAATGCTCTCGCCTTTGGACCGCGTTGGTGTTGCCGGAAGCTCTGACGGGATCGAACTGGTCGCTCCCATCCAGGAGCTGAAGGACAAGCCAGCCGTTATCAGCCAGATCAAGAAACTGAGACCAGGAGCTGGCGGCATCTATTGCGAGCCGTCTGTGCAGTTCGCCATGCAGAAACTGGAAGCGGCCGACACCAAAGTTCGGCACTTCTTGCTGCTTGCAGACGGTGATGACGTGGACAGTCACGGGAACTCCTTGGCGATGGTGGCGGCCATGGCTGCTGAGAAGATCACGACATCGGTTGTGGCGATCGGCGACGGCAAAGACGTGGCTTTCCTTCGCGAGTTGGCGGCCATCGGTGGCGGACGCTTCTACCTGGCGAAGTCGGCGGGAAAACTGCCCGCGATCCTGACTCAAGACGTGGCCCTGATGTCCCGCTCTGCCATCGAAGAGATGGTCTTTGTCCCGGAGTTGAGGCCCGGTGAGGAAATCTTGCGCGGATTCACTGCCTCAGGCTTCCCCGCCCTCTACGCCTACTGTCTGGCTGACGCGCGGCCCCTGGCCAGAGTCGGCCTTGTGTCCCCCAAGAGGGATCCAATACTGGCCACCTGGCAGTATGGGCTGGGCACGTCGATCGCTTTTACGTCGGACGCACAGGCGCGGTGGGCGTCCCGCTGGGTCGGGTGGGAAGGCTTTGGGAGGTTCTGGGCCCAAGCGGCACGGTCCATGTCCCGGAAGTCCACAAAGAACGACTATGAACTGAACGTGTCGCAGGTTGCGGGAAAGGGGGAGGTGAAGCTCAAGGCTTCCGATCGCCTGGGGAATCCGGTCTCGGCCACCGACACAACAGTCCGCGTGAGCGGCCCGATGGGGAACGCGATCGAGGTGCAGTTGACTCAGGAGGCTCCGGGGGTCTTCACCGGTTCCTTTCCGGCAACGGACTTGGGGAGCTACATCGTGTCGGTCGCCGAAAACAGCGCCAGTGGACAGAGGCGGGTCAGTGCAAGTGGGTTCTCGGTGCCCTACCCTCCCGAATACCGAAGCTATCGGACGAACACCGCCCTCATGAACACGTTGGCCTCTCTGACAGGGGGCGCTGCTCTCGTACGCCCCGACGAGGCCTTCCGCCCTGTCAAAAGGCTCGGCGTCTCCCTCACAGACTTGTGGCAGTCGTTCTGCCTCGCCGCAGCCCTTCTGCTCCCGTTCGACATCGCGATCCGGCGCCTTGCCATACCGTTCGCCGAGATGTTGGCTGCACTCTGGGTCCGCTTGCGCAGGCGAAAAGGAGGGCTGGAGCCGGTGCCCACTCCCACCCTGGCCCGGCTCCAGGAAGCCAAGAACCGGGTCAGTCCAGGGACTGACGCACAGGAATCCGTGCACCCACTGCGAACACCGAAAGAGCAGGTGCCGCGCCCAGTTGCTACGCCCACTGCAAGACCGTCAAAGCACACTTCTGCGGCCACTAGGCTCCTGGAAGAACGGCGCAGGCGTCAGGACTCCGACAAGCCATAATCAGGCCATGGTTGGCCAGACCGAATCCCTGCTTCCGTCTCTTTGGGACGACTCTCACTCCTCTTCGTTGGATCCGGTCGCAGAACTAATCTACGCGTCGAATCTTTTGGGTTCCGACAAGAGGGTCACAAATTTTGGAGGCGGCAACACGTCGGCGAAAGTCCGCATGCCAGACCCCCTTACTGGGCAGGATGTCGAAGTCCTGTGGGTCAAAGGATCAGGGGGGGACCTCGGTACCGCGACCCGAGCCAACTTCGCATCCTTGTACCAAGAGCGCGTCTTGGCACTGGAAGGCTTGGTCAAGGCTCGCGGTCTCCAGGAGGACGACGTTGTACCGCTCTACAACCACTGCGTCTTCGGCCTCAACCCAACAGCGTGTTCGATCGACACGCCACTCCACGCCTATGTCCCGTTCCCAGCCGTGTCCCACATGCACGCCGACGCCGTCATTGCCATCGCGGCAAGCAAAGACGCCGAGCGTCTCAACCAAGAGGTTTGGGGCGGCGAGATGGGTTTGCTACCCTGGAAGAGGCCTGGCTTCGACCTGGGGCTCATGCTTCGCGACCTGATCAAGGAGAACCCGGGGATCAAGGGGGCTTTGATGCAGTCGCACGGATTCATCTGCTGGGCCGACAACTGGAAGGAATGCTACGAACTGACCATCCGGTTGATCAATAAGGCCCAGGCATTCATCGATGCAAAGACCACTTCGACGCACCCATTTGGGGAAGTCGTCCGAGACCGGCATGCAGATCCGCGTTCGTTCCTCGTGGACTTTTTGCCTCGGATCCGTGGGAAGACCCGGTTCGAGGGCAAGCGCCTGATCGCCCAAGTCGACACGAGCGCGGAGGTTCTTGACTACTTGTCCCGAGGCAAGATGGAGCCGCTCGCTGCCCTGGGGACAAGCTGTCCCGACCACTTCCTCCGCACCAAGATACGGCCGATGATCTATCAGCCGGGCGATGACTTGGACGCTTCGCTCGACGGCTTCCGACAGACCTACGAAGCCTACTACGCCCGCTGTCGCAGGCCCGATTCGCCAGCGATGCGAAATCCCAACCCGAGCGTTGTCTTGGTGCCTGGCGTCGGCATGATCGCACTCGGGAAGAACCCACAAGAGGCCCGCGTGACGGGAGAGTTCTACCGAAACGCCATTCACGTGATGAAGGGGGCCGAAACCGTTTCCACGTACGTCTCGCTCCCTGAACAAGAAGCGTTCGACATCGAGTACTGGCAGCTCGAGGAGGCCAAGCTGCGCCGGATGCCGCCGGAGAAGGAGCTTTCGCGCCAAGTCGCCGTCGTCACTGGCGCCGCACAGGGCATTGGCCGTGCGACCAGCCTCAAACTGTCGTCTTTGGGAGCGTGCGTCGTGATGTTGGACCGGGACGGGGAGAAACTCGGCCAAGCCGTCCAGGACGTTCAGAAGGTTGGAGGCGTCCCAACCGCCATCGGGGTCACATGCGACGTGACCGATCCCGGTGCGCTCGAATCGGCGTTCGAGGAGGCCACACTTGCGTTTGGCGGTGCCGACATCGTCGTCGTCAACGCGGGGAATGCGAGAAGGGGCACTGTCGCTGCGACCTCGGCAGACGACTACAAGCTCCTGAACGATCTCCTGATGAAGGCCTACTTCGACACGATGGCTGACGCTGTTCGACTCATGCAAAGACAAGGAACAGGTGGCTCGATCGTTGTGGTCGGATCTAAGAACGGGGTCGCAGTCGGATCTAACGCCGCCCTCTACTCGGCCGCCAAGGCGTTTGAACTCCACCTCATGCGGTCCGTGGCGGTGGATCACGCCAAGGACTCGATCCGCTGCAACGGGGTGAACCCTGACGCTGTCGTGATCGGGAGCGGCATCTGGAACGACGCATGGCGCAAACAGACGGCGGCCTCGCTAGGGATCCAACCTGACGAGATCGAGGCGCACTACCGCAATAGGACGATGCTGAAAGTCGACGTCACGCCCGACGACGTGGCAGAAGCCGTGGTCTACCTGGCGAGCGAGGCTCGGTCCTCTCGGACGACCGGATGCGTGATCACCGTGGACGGCGGTAACCGGGAGGGCTTCTTACGCTGAAGGCTGTCGCGGTCGATATGGGCGCGACGTCCGTACGCTACGCGATCGGACAGCTACAGGACGGCAAGGTTACGTTTGAGGTCGTCAGGCAGATCGCCAACGAACCTCGTGGGCGGTGCTGGAACATTGACCTATTGGTTGGTTTCTGTCGGGAAGCCGAGTCGTATGCCAAGGAACAGGGGGCGACGCTCGGCGTCGATAGTTGGGGCGTAGATCACGGCTTCCTCGACAGCTCGGGCAACTTGGTCTGCGGCCCCGTCATGTACCGCGATCCGTCACACACGGCCAAGTACCAAGAGTTTGCGGTCCATCGCAGAAAACTCTTCGAACTCACAGGGATCGCCCATCAGCCGTTCAACACGCTCTATCAGCTCGCGGCCCGAAAGGAAGAAGACCCGACCCTACCGTCCCGGTCCCAGTGGCACTTGATTCCGGATCTCATGAAGTTCTATCTCACCGGCGTGCGCAGCCACGAGTGGACCCAAGCGTCCACGACTCAATTGATGGGTTTGGACGGGCATTGGTGCTCCGAAGCCTTCGACCTGGTCGGGTGGCCTTTTCCGGACAGACAACCTGTACCAAGTGGTGGAACCGCGCTCTCGTCGAACGGCGTCTCCATTGTCTCAGTCGCAAGCCACGACACAGGATCAGCCGTCCTGGGAGTCGGGGCGTTGTCCCAAGGCGATGCCTACCTCAACGTCGGCACATGGGCGTTGTTGGGGGTCGTCCTCGACAAACCCTTGGCGACGCCCGAGGCCGAGTCAGGTGGGTGGACGAACGAGTGGGGCTTCGACGGGACAATCCGGTTCCTCAAGAACATACCCGGGTTCTATGTGATCAACCGGTTGCACGATGAGCTCGGAGTACGAGAGAGTGTCGGTCAATGGCTGGAGACCCGAGACAAGGCGTACACCAAAAGGTTCGATCCACACGACACATCTCTCTATAATCCGACGGATATGCCAGCAGCGTGCGCAGCCCTGCTCGGCGTGGCGCCGTCGAATTCCGCCCAATGGGCGCAAGCCGCCCTGGGAAGCCTTGTCGATTGCATCGCTCGCAACTTGCCGCACCTTGAAAAGACCATCGGTTGGAACGTCCAGCGCATCCGTGTTGTCGGCGGTGGCTCCCGGAGTCGAGTCTTCTGCCAGGCTCTGGCAGACGCTTGCCAGAAGCCTGTCCTTGCCGGGCCTGTCGAAGCGACCGTCCTGGGCAACTTGGCCGCCCAATTTGCCTCGGTCGGCGACCAATGCCTCGATTCAGTACTCACAGCGGTGACCGAAAGCCTTCACCTGGACGAGTCACAACCAACAGGTGAATGATGAAAGTTCGCCTGATGCTGACCTGCCTCTGCGACGCGTTTTACGGAGAAGTCGGCATCGCCACTGTGAAGGTGCTCGAGCACGTTGGCTGCCAGGTTCATTTCGACGCTCGGCAGACTTGTTGCGGACAGCCCCCGTTCAATGCCGGCGACTGGAAAGCTGCAAAACAAGTCGCAGAGCGTTGCCGCAGTCTCTTCGAGGGCAATGACCCAGTTGTGACACCAAGCGCATCGTGCGCGGCCATGGTGCGCGAGGGATTCAAGATGTTGGGTGTTGAGCCGGAAGTGCCTGTGTTCGAACTCTGCCAGTTCCTGAGGAATGTGGCTCACGTGGAACGATGGCAGGCGCTTCCAAACCAGCGTCGCGTCGCCTTCCACCGGTCTTGCCACGGTCGGATGCTCGGCCTTGGGAGCACACAAGAGGACTTGCTTCGGCTCGTCGGGAACCTGGAGATTCTTCCGCTTAACGAAACCGAGCAGTGTTGTGGCTTTGGCGGAGCGTTTTCAGTCACCCATGGGAACACAAGCAAGGGAATCGGCCAGCAGAAACTCAGTCAAATTGTGGCATCGGGTGCGACAGAAGTGGTCGGAGGTGACATGGGTTGTTTGATGCACCTTCAGGGCCTCGCGGAACGCCTCGGGGTGCCGCTCCAGTTCTCGCACGTCGCCTCGGTATTGGGAGACGCCTTGTGAACCCGTTCGACGCCTTCGTCAGGAACCTGGATCCGGCTACCGGCAAGAGTGTCCACGATGCCTCTGCGACGAAGACGCAACAGCGAATCGACACGTTGTCCGCGGTCTTCCCTGACCCGGAGTCGGCCCGGTCTGCCGCAGCACGGACAAGACAGTACGTACTTGACCATCTCAAGCCCTTGGTCTTGAGCCTTGAGGAACAATGTCACAAGAACGGGATCGTGGTCCATTGGGCCCGAGACGCCAAAGAAGCCAGGTCGGTCATCCTGGGCCTCTGCCGACAGTCTTGCCGGCCAGGAGCCGTGATCGTCAAGGCCAAATCCATGGCGACGGAGGAGATCCATCTTAATCATGCGTTGGCCGACGCAGGGTATGACGTTGTCGAGACCGATCTTGGTGAGTTTGTCGTCCAACTCGACCACGACACACCGAGCCACATCGTCACGCCGATCATCCACAAGAACCGCTACCAGGTGGCTCGGCTCTTTGAGGAGAACAACATCGGCACCTACACTGAGAAGCCCGAGGAGCTGACCTCACAGGCTCGAAGACACCTCCGGACACAGTTCAGGCGGGCCGAGGTTGGCATTAGCGGCGTCAACTTCGCCGTCGCGGAGACGGGCCGGCTCGTTCTGGTCGAGAACGAAGGGAACAGCCGTTTGTCCACGACGGCACCTCGGGTGCACATCGCTGTGATGGGCATCGAGAAAGTCCTCCCCTCAGAGGCTGACTTGCCGCTCTTCCTCAGGCTCCTGGCTGGCTCAGCAACTGGCCAACGGGCAACGGTCTACACCCACTTCATTCATGGTCCACGCAAACCCGAAGCACTGGATGGACCCGATGAAGTCCACCTCGTCATCCTGGACAACGGTCGGCTTGACGCTCTTGCTGGCCCCTATCGAGACATACTCCGCTGCATCCGGTGCGGTGCGTGCCTCAACGTGTGCCCGGTCTATCGTCAGGGAAGCGGTCATGCCTATGGGCACGTCTACTCCGGGCCTCTTGGGGCGGTTTTGGCGCCAGCCCTCGAGGGTGTGGGACTTGCCGCCATCGCTAAAGCGTCGAGTCTTTGTGGAGCTTGCGAGGAAGTCTGCCCCGTCAAGATTCCCATTCCCGAACTCCTTCTTCATTTACGAGACCAGGGAGTCCGTGAAAAGACCATCGTTGATCCCATACCTTGGTCAGGCTTTGTGGCGGTTGCGACTCGGGCCTATCTATGGCGCACGTCTCTGCAGGCTGTGCCGATGGCCAAGCTCGTTCCCAATCCCTGGTCCCGTCATCGACACATGCCTCGGCGAGACGGCCGCGACTTTCGGAGGTGGTTCCGTGAACGCGCGTGAGTCCATGTTGTCGAGGCTTCCAAAACCCTCTCAAGACCCTCCTCCAGAGCCTTTCCAACTCCCTAGTGGCGACCTGTCTCGCGTGCAATTGTGGTCTCAGTTCCACACCCGCTTCTCAGACCTCGGCGGAACTATCGTGACTTGGCAGACTCTGGCTGGCCTTTCTGACCGAAACTGGATCGTCGAACCTGGCCTGGATGTGGGGCAAGGCGGGATGCACGTTGACTGCGACGTTTGGAACGCTAGCGTCGGTGTGACTCGGGCCGACCTCGCCGTGGCTGAGACGGGAAGCTTGCTCTTGAACCAATGGCCCTTTTCGCGAAGAATGGCCAGCTTGGCTCCTCCAATCCATGTCGCCGTCATCAATGAGAGCTCGATCGTCCCGACACTCGACGCCGCCATCGAACGCCTTGAAAGAACCAATGCGGTGTTGGTGACGGGCCCCTCGCGGACTGCCGACATCGAAGGCGTTCTCGTTCGGGGTGTTCACGGGCCAGGTGAACTCTGGCTCATCGTCGAACGAGACTGAGTCCGGGGCCGATTCCTGCCGAAAATGCAGTGAAGGAATGCCGTCTAGCGCCCGCGGCCCAGCAAAGGTGGCCCGTTCAAAGCCCCGAGCCACCAAGTCAGAACCGGCGGCTGAGGATCAGTCGGCGCGCCTTCTCGCCTTGATCGCGGAACTCCAGTCTGAAGTAGCCACCCTGAAGGCAGAAATGGCGTGCCTCAGGACAGAACCAGCGACTCCACGGATTGCGGTCAGTGAGTCCAAGATCCAGCAGATGCTGGAGCGGACCTCTGCCATGACGGTGGGAGATGGCCTCCAGGTCGACGCAGCCGAATTCGCAGCTGAGCTTCAGAATGCGCTGGCACACCCGGTGACGGAGCCTGAAGAGGACATGTTTTCGGACGAGTATTCGGGATCGTGGGTCGACGACATGGTTCCACCTGGTATCGCCTCTGAAACGCAGGACTCCGTTGACGAGGCTGCCTCGGCAACGGATGAGCCCCAGGATAAATCCGAACGAGTCGAAGCTCTCGCTACCAGTGAAGAAGGGGAAGCAGCCGTGCCAGTGGTCGACACAAACAACATAGAGGAGGCACCTGGGGACGGCAACGTGACGGAGCCTGCTGAGAGCTCCGATGACAATGCAACCGACGCGAACTCCGACTGGGACGGCGACGAGGCGCAGATTGTCTCAGCCGCCGAAATCCAAGCTCTCTTGGGGATCAAAGACCCAGCCGAGGACGAAGGGGACGCCGATGAGCCGACCGACCGCGAACCGGATTTTGCCGACGTCTCCAGTGCCGGTCTCGAAGGGCACGCAGCTTCCGACAATGGCGCTCCTCCAGGGACAGTGGTCACTTCTGCCGACGGGGACGACGCGATCGAGTTGGGAGAGATCGATTCCGCCACCGTTGCCCGAATACCTGGCAGCCTTGCCGCAAACGCCCTGGCAATCCCGGTCTGTGTCGTTGACGACACTCTCCATGTCCTCGCTGCCGAGCCCTTTGATGCCCCCGGAATTGAGGCCATTGGCAAGACCATTGGATTGCCCGTTGTAACGCATGCCGCACCCATCGACAGGGTTCTCGCTGAGATCCGGAGTCGATATGGCTCGGAAGACGACAGTGTGGTGAGACTCCCCGGCGAGCCCAGGGCATCCAAGCCAAGCGTCATCGCACGGATTCTAAGGAGGTCGGCATGACCAGAATCGTCATAGCGAACGCCAAAGGGGGTTCCGGGAAGACGACGCTCGCGATGAACCTTGCGCAGGCGTTGTCTCAATCAGGGCGTTCGTGTCACCTCGTCGACGCCGACGAGACCCTTCCCCAGGTCAGCCTGTTCCTCGAGGAATCCAATGCGGACGAGACAAGGGCGACGACCAGTCTGGAAGGGGACGGAGAGGTTCCCGACTCGGATTTTGTGCTGGTGGACACCGGGCCCGGAATGACGGGTCGCCACCTCAACCAGTTTCAGTCGTCAGCCATGACGCTCCTCGTGACCGAAGCCAGCTCGGCAAGCTTGCTCGGTGCCATGAAGACGGCAAGGGCGGTCCGTGACTGTGGTGCCAAGTGTCTACTCGGCGTGCTGGTCAGGTGCCAGTCCGCTGACGTCGCGGAGCGCGTTGCAGCGATTCTCCGGTCCAACATAGCGCGTCACCTAAGTGCCGATTCCTCATTCCTAGGTTGGATTCCCGAGGAGCCGTGTGTGTCGAAGGCCTTCTTTGAGCGCCGGCTGTGCCAAGTGAGCAGCCCCAAGTCACGGTTCAGCCGCGAGGTCGCAGAGATAGCTGAACGTCTCGTCAATTGGGCTCCGACAGACATTAGCCTTGTGGTTCTGCCAGCTCTCCGTGAGGCACCAGCCGTAGCGGAGGCCGCCTGACTGGGCTCGACAAGCAGGTCGAAGACGCCATGAACCCTTTTATAGCGTCACACGTCACCCCTATGAAGGCCGAATTCAAGTGGCACCTGCGGGGGCGGGACGGTCAGGGTGGCTTTGAGCCCTGAGACTCGACCAACGGAGCCACCAGTCGGCTTTGACGAGACAGAGGTGAACTGTGTTGACCATTCAAGTGAGTTCCGCTCGGGAGAGGGTCCGGCAGATCGGAATAATCGTCGAAAAGGCCTGTGATGACCAAGGAGACCGGCGGTCGGCGTTGCGTTCGGTCCTCAATCTGCAGCACGGTCTCGACCGTCAGGTCTCTCGGCTCTCGGGAATGTGCGTCCACGCGCGGTCGCGGGCCAAGACTCGACTCGTTGACAGATGCACCCGGCTCGTGGTCGAACTGCAGGCTTGCCTGGACGAGCTATCAGTCCAACGCAGGCGCCTGTTGAAAGCGCCTCACGGGATACACTTTGCGACTGGACCAGGGTATCTGGCCCACCACGAGTTCCATTGGAGCAAACTAGAGAGTAGAGACAAAGATGTCTGAGAACATGGAAGCCTTTCGCCATCTTGACGGTGGTGGTGCCATCGTTGACCAGCCCTACATGCACATTGTCTTCCAGCACGGAAATCCGTCGGAATCCGGTGTCAATGGGTGCCGCGTCGAAGACGTGATTGAAGCCCTGATCCAAAAACTGCTGGACTTTCAGGGTCGGTCGTTGGCATGCCCGGAAAACGCAGAAGCTCTCGAAGGCTTGGCGAAGGCCCAGGAAGCCCTGCTCAAGCGAAGGTCAATCCGGGAAAGGCAACACGTTCTCGGCACACACTGGCCACACAGCGAAGACGCTACTGGCTCTTCGCAGGGGCTAGCCGTTCTAGAAAATCGCCCATTGCAAAGCGGGGATCGGTCTCGCCAGTAGGGCTGACCATCGGGCTGAAGAGGTGCCTTTTGTCAGGCGCCACTCGCCACTGGTTCAGCTTCACAAGATCAGACAGGATCCAGTCCATCACGATTTCGTTGCGAATGGCTCCAGACCTTCCCGACTCGCTCTCCTTTTGGAGCTCCTCTTTCGCTTGGTTGAGAGGCTTTCCGTCAAGAGCCTCGAACTGGATGAGTACGGCGTCTTGGCTCAGTTGCCACTGGCCCGTGACCTTGAAGCTCTTTCCCTTCTGCGTCACCGTGACTTTGCCGTCAGGGTCAAAGACAAACGTTTCGAGTCCTTCGTCGCCCTTCGTCATCTCCGCTGGAATGTTCATCTGCTTGGCTTGATCCGGATCCATGGCCCCTTCGATAATCCGCCAAGAACCCACGACAAACTTGTCGAGTGTCGGATATTGGGTGCTCCCGAGTTGCGGGGCCTTGTCTCCCATAAGGACTAGTTCTGCCTCCTTCTTTTCGGCACCAGGCAACGGGATGCACCCCCCAACGAGCAGCGCAATGGCCACGAACAATGCCGTACCACACCTTAACATTTCGCCATATTGGCACACGCACCAACGCCATAGCAACGTGAGGCATTGCTTATTTAAGGAAGGATCGATCAGCAGGACGGGGCGCACAGGAGGCCCGAAGTGAACAGAACTTACTCTGCGAAGATCGTACGGGCCATAACCGAAAAGCACGGGTTGAGCGGCGATGTGACTCGATTGCCCAGCAACGGTATCGTCAATGACGTTTGGATTCTGGGCGACGAGCACGTACTCCGTATCCCGAGAAGGCGGGAATACGAGCCGACCTTGCTGGCGGAAAGTGTTGCAGTACCTTGTGCTATCGAGTCTGGGGTGAGGACGCCCTCCATCGCCGTGTTCGACGAATCAAGGGACATCGTTCCCGTCGCCTACATCGTGTCTTACCTTGTACCCGGGTGCCCCCTAGCCCATGCTCAGGAACTCGAATCGCCCGAGCATCTCTCCACTATGGCAAATCTGATCGATGAGATCGTTTCCCAACTCGTTCAGTTGCACCGAGTGACGGACGTCGTGGATCCGAAGAGGCGCCTCAACGGCTGGTGGTTCGACGACCCCTTGGACAGCTTGCGCCCGTGCGTCGATGAAGGGAAGCTGACGATCGATGGGGCCATGTGGATCGAGCGATTGTCCCGCCGTCTGCAGTCTTGTTTTGCCGATGGCCCGAAACGGCCGACGTCAAACCAGGTTCTCGTCCACCACGATGTCCACCCTTGGAACGTTATGGTCGACTCGTTGAAACTCTCCGCATTGATCGACTGGGGAAACGCCTGCATGGGAGATCCGGCTGTCGACCTGTCGAGCTTTCCCCTCAAGTACCTTCCCAGCCTCTGCAGAAGCTACCAGGCCCAGGCTGAGGAGACCGATGAAGGGTTCGAAGGTCGAGTCCTCTGGTACTGGCTAGGCGTCGCAGTCTCTGAGCCTCTCTCCCTCGATCCACAGGTGTTCCAAAGACGGTGGTGGAGATGGCCCCCAGGGGGTCTGGATGAATTCCGGTCAGTCCTTTTCGGGTTTCCCGAACCCTGGCGTGCCCTGTGCGACATGTGACTGTTGGATTCAGTCACCGGAATCTGACGCTCCCCAACCGGATTCGCGAACGAATCCGCAGGCTCTTTCGTATAACTTCCTTACTGGAGTTGCTATGGCTGTCTCTTCCCATGGATCCTTGTCGAGCGGAACAAATCCCCTGCGTTCGGTCGGTCGCTTCTGGCGAACAACCCTTGTCTGACGGCTATGCGCCGAGCCACCAAGAACCACCTAGGCCTCGTGATGGGCGAAGCGATCAGTCGGGTGCTCCATGACCCCGACGAAGTCGCAGTATTGTCGACTTTCGCCTTTGAAGCCGGGTATTCGCAGTTCCACTTCTCTCGGATGTTCCGAGACATAACCGGTGAACCACCCATGGCGTTTGTCCGGAGAATCCGTCTCGAACGGGCGACGTATCACATTCTGGAGGGAGCACGTATGGACGCCGTCAACCTCGGTAGGCCCGGTGCGCTGTCCCGGTCGATCAAACACGCATACGGAGTCTCGGCCCGCGACCTCAAGAGATCTGGTTCCGACTGGCGACTTCCGTCGCCGGGCGGGCTCCACTGGATTCCCAACTGCTCCTGCACAGCAGATTGGCTACGACTCAAGTCTCAGTATCCGACGAAGATCGGTCGGCAAGGACCAATCCGGCTTGCCGTGATCCAATCAAGTTCGGTGTCGGCACAAAACCCTTTGGCGCGGCACCCTCGATTTCGCGCTGCAGCGTCACGCGACCAGAACAAGTGGGTGACGTTGTACGACGATGACCTCAGGGCACAGATCGGTTTCACCCTGGCCGGCCCGAAAGCTCCCGAGGGGTATCTCGAGGTCAGTATCCCAGCCGGACTTGTCGTCAAGACCGAACGGTATCTGCCCCATGGTCACCTAGCGGAAGCACGCCAGTTCCTTTCAGACCACTGGAGTAGGCCAACTTTGACGTGGGACGAACACACCGCGTGTCCTCACGAACAGGAGCTTTGTGAGTCGAGGTTGTGCATGCTCTTCACAGCCGAAACAGGAGGCGTCAATCAGCCTTCTCACTCAGGAGTCGTGTGACCGCCTTGTCCAGTTGATCCTCGGGGACGTCGAAGACGCGCAGGATCCCCTTTCGGTCGACCAGCAACAGGGTTGGAAACGCCTGGCCACCCACAGCGTCCATCAGCTTGCCACCGTCAAAGGCTACCGGATAGGCGATTTTCAACTCCGAGACGGCCTTGAGTCCCTGGGCGGTGTCTGGGTCACTGTGCACACCGAGCACCACAAGCCCGTCTTGGCCGTACTTGGAGTAGAGTTCGTTGAGAGTCGGCACGGACTCTCGGCAGGTGCCTCACCAGAATGTCCAGAGATCGACCAGGACGACTTTGCCCTTGAGAGAGTCCCATGTGAGCGGCTTGTTGCCCGGAGTGTTCACCCAGCGCGACGCTTCGACTGCAGGGGGTGGTGCGCCCTCGTGCGGATTACCCGTTCCCAATCCGCCACTTGGGGAATTGCCACCACCGGCGTGTTCCAGGTCTGGCGCCGTGCACGCGGTCATCCAGCCAAGCAAGGCCAGACAGGTGGCGAGCCACAGTGCTTTCCGCTTCATTTGGTGACTCATCTTACAGCACAACAGGAATCCGGCTACGGCCCGCTGGGATCATCGTCTGAGTCTTGTAGCCGCCGCCCTTCCCTCAGAAGGGAAATCACCGCCGTGCCGATCCAGAAGAGCGCGATCCCAAGTACAACGCCCACAGCAAGGGCGAGGACGGCCGACGCAGCCATGCCGAAAAGGGCCCAACCAATCTCCGACCCATTGCTTTTGTTCGGGTTGTCAGTCCAGTTCCGGAGTTCACGCACTGCCTCGACGGCAAGGGCTCCCTCAGAAAGCAGGATCCCAGTGACTATCCATTGCCACGTCGGCCAATGGCGGGCGCCTTCTGGTGGCATAGTCACCTCGAAAAGGCGATCCGTAGCACTTGCGATGCCTTGCTGACGAAGTGAGCCTTGAGCTGCTGACGGATTTCGATCGGGACTTCCTCGTCGTAGTCCTTCTTGTTCTCCTCAGGCAAGATGAGTTCCACGACCCCGGCCCGATGGGCAGCCAAAACCTTCTCTTTGACGCCTCCGATCGGCAAGACCTGCCCCATGAGGGTGACTTCGCCCGTCATCGCCAACCTCGGTCGGATTGTCCGGCCGGTGAACAGCGACGTCAAAGCGGTCAACATCGTGATGCCCGCACTAGGCCCGTCTTTCGGCGTTGCGCCTTCTGGCACGTGTACGTGGACCTCGTTCTTCTCAAAGGCGTCGTCCGGTATCTTCAACTCTTGCGAGTGGGCACGGATGTAGCTTAGGGCTGCCGTAACGGACTCCTTCATCACGTCGCCCAATTGCCCGGTGACGATCAGTCCTTTGCCTGGGAACTTCACTGCTTCGATGAACAGAACGTCCCCACCGACCGGCGTCCAAGCGAGGCCGATGGCCATTCCGGGCCGCAGTTCCCTTTCGGTCACCGGGTCGTGGAGGAACCTCGGGGCGCCCAAGGCGTCTTGGACGAACTTCCGTGTCACGGTCAGTTTCGACTTCCGCCCTTCAGCGAACTGAAGCGTCGCCCGACGATTGACCGAGGCGATCTCTCGCTCAAGGTTGCGGACGCCCGCTTCCCGGGTGTAGTGGCGGATCACGTTGACGAGGGCATCGTCGTTGAACGCTATCTTGCTCGGCCTCAACCCGTGCTCTTTCACTTGTTTGGGCACCAGATGACGCTTGGCGATCTCGAGCTTCTCTTCTTCCGTATAGCCCCCCAGCTCGATGACTTCCATCCTGTCCCGCAAAGGTGCCGGAATCGTGTCCATTCGGTTCGCGGTCGTGATGAAGAAGACGTTGGAGAGGTCGAACGGCGCATCGACATAGTGATCCCGAAACATGAAGTTCTGTTCCGGGTCGAGGACTTCGAGCAGAGCGGAAGCGGGGTCTCCCCGAAAGTCCATTCCGAGTTTGTCGATCTCATCGAGCACGAATACAGGGTTGTTGCTTTCAGCTCGGCGCAGGCCCTGAATGATCTGACCGGGAAGGGCACCAATGTAGGTCCGTCGATGGCCGCGGATCTCAGCTTCGTCCCGCATACCACCGAGCGAGATCCGGACGAACTTCCGATCCATGGCCCGAGCGATCGACCGACCCAGTGACGTCTTTCCGACACCGGGGGGACCGTAAAAGCATAGGATAGGCTGCCGAACCGCGCCCTCGGTCTTTACCTTCCGCACGGCTAGAAACTCAACGATCCTCTTCTTGATCTTGTGGAGGCCGTAGTGGTCCGCGTCTAGCACTTCCCGCACGTGCTGGAGCTCAAGATTATCGACTGTGCCTTGGCTCCAAGGCAACGCGACCATCGTTTCAACGTACGTGCGAGCGACGGTGTACTCGGGCGAACCCGGATTGATGCGGCGCAACCGGTCGTATTCGCGGTTGACTTCCTTCAAGGCTTCTTGCGGCATGCCCGAACCGTCGATCTTCTCCCGGATCTCCACGAGGTCTTCGCCCGTGTCATCGCTTTCGCCCAGTTCGCGCTGGATCGCTTTGAGTTGCTCCCGAAGGTAGTACTCGCGTTGACTTTTGCTGAGTTCTGCGCTGACCTCGCTCTGAACCTTGGTCGAGAGTTCGAGGACACGCACCTCCCGGCCCAAGATCTCGAGCAATTTGCGGAGACGGTCCTTGAGGTCGAGTGCTTCCAGGACTGTCTGCTTGTCTTGCACCGACATGGGCATGTGGGCAGCGACAAGATCGGCCATGACGTTGGGTTCTTGGACTGCCGTCGTCAGGCTCCTGAGCTCATCCGGCAGTTGTGGAGCCAGCCTGACAGCCTGTTCGAAGAGGGCCGCTACTGATCGTTTGAGCGCCTCGACTTCCTCCATGTCTTTAGGATCAAGTTCCGGGTCCTCGATCGTCTCGATCTTGGCCCGCAAGTACGGCTTCTCCTGCAACCGCTCCACGATCCGAAACCGCACGATGCCTTGGACGATCATGCGCACTGCGTCGGGAGCTTTCATGAGCGTCCGGATGATCACGGCGCAGCCGTATTCGTACACCTCGCCAAAGCCCGGCTCGTCAGTCTGTGGTTGACGTTGGGCCACGACCCCGATGATCCGGTTCGAGGATGAGACGCTGTCGTCGATCAGTTCGACTGCGCTCGGTCGGGCCACGCTCAAGGGCGCGATCAACATGGGATAGACGACCGAGTCCCGGAGTGGCAACAGGTTCAACTCCTCAGGAATCGTCGGCTTGGGCTCTGGCTCTGACTCGGGCTCCTCGTCAACGGCACCGACCGACTCGGGAATGTCGAAGTCGTCATCCACCTCTTCGACCGGCAGCTTCACATCTGTCATGTGTTCCTCATCGGGAAACGGGATCGAACCAGACTTCTTCCGCGCACTCACAACGGCCTCCTCACGACGATCCGAGCTTCAGACAGAACCGCTTCATCGGGCGCCTTGTCGTCTTTCGGGATCAGGATCGTCAACATCCCGTTCGAGAGCTGCGCGTTGGTCGATCGAACGTTGATGGGCACATCGGGCAACTTGACCTCTCGAGCAAAGTGGCCATAGTCGATTTCGAGAATGTGTGGGGCACGAGGAACGCTGAGATCTGCGGCCTCGTCCACACGCTCCCCGCGAATGAGGAGTGCGTGCCTTTCCGTGCTGTACTGGATCACGAACTGCCCAGCGCGGACTCCAGCAAGCTCGACTCGGACGATCACGTGCTCAGGCGTCTCAAGGACGTCGACCCTGGGCGCCCACTCCTTTTGCCTTGCGAGCTTGGGAGCGGCAGGCGACATCTCACTGCTGAGCCGACGCATCTCAAATCCCAGCTCCAGAATCCAATCTTCGAGCTCTTTGCGCGGCATGGCAACAGTTTACTTTTGAAGACAGCAGCCGGAGGGCCAGGCGTGGTCCTGGAGGGGCTAAAGCGGTATGGTCTGGCCAGCATCATGTGGCTCGCCTCGTTGGCTCTCTCGATGGCGCTTGGACCCATTGACCGTCCCCTGTTCCGTGACGTGACCTCGGAACTCGGCCTATCGCTCACGACGGACTCAGCATGTTGGGTCGATGTCGACAACGATGGGTGGACCGACCTCTGCGCTGCGGGAGCCGTCTGGAAGAACGAGAAAGGCAGGAAGTTCGCGAAGATCGCGTCTGTCGGGAATGTCGTGGCAGCGGACTTCGACAACGATGGATTTGCCGACCTGTTCTCATGGTCACAACTCAAGCTGTACCACAATGACTCCGGCAAGGGGTTCACGGAAGTATCGCTTCCTGAGCTTCCATCAACGGTGTCCAGAGGGGCCTGTTGGGGGGACTTTGACGGCGACGGGTTTGTCGACCTGTACGTTGGAGGATTTGAGGATTGGGACAAGCAGATCACCTATCCAGACATGATATTGATGAACCAAAAGGGCAAGGGATTTGTCCTTGCCTGGCAGGAGACAAGATTCCGGGCGAGAGGCGTGACTGCATGCGACTTCGACCGTGACGCTGACCTTGACGTCTACGTTTCCAACTATCGGCTCCAGCCCAATGTTTTGTGGTTGAACGACGGCACGGGACACTTTCGAGACGCCACGGCTGAGTTCAACGCGATCGCGACGTCGCCGGGATTTGAGGGCGGTCATTCAATTGGTGCAGCCTGGGGGGATTTCGACGAAGACGGCGAGTTCGACCTCTTTGCTGGCAATTTCGCCCATCAGGACGACCGGGGCGACCAGCCCAAGTCCCGATTCCTCAGGAACCTCGGCAAGCACAAAGGCTATAGGTTTGACGACCTAGGGCCTTGCGGCGTGTTCTATCAAGAGTCCTACGCGACTCCTGCAGCGGGCGACTTTGACGACGATGGCGATCTCGACCTCTTCTTCACGACCGTCTACGCTCCGGCATCGTTCAACCGCATGAACTACCCCGTCCTCTTTCGGAACGACGGAGGATTCAAGTTCGCCGACGCCACAAACGGCTCGGGCCTGGAGAAGCTGCCTCCGACCTATCAAGCCGCTTGGGCCGACTTCAACCACGATGGCAAGCTCGACCTTGTCTCAGGTGGCAATTTGTTCGTCAATCAGGCTCCCGAAGCTCGTTGGATCGAAGTCGGACTCACCGGAGACGGACGGCACGTCAACAAGAGCGCGATCGGAGCGCAGGTCCGAGTTGCGGTCGGCAAGAGGGTCTTGACTCGCCAAGTCGAGGCTGGGACTGGCGAAGGCAACCAAAACGATCTGCGGCTCCATTTCGGGCTCGGAAACTATGGAGGGAAGGTGACCCTCGCGATCACATGGCCCGATGGCAAACGTCACAACGTTTTCCGGGTGAGGACGAACCGCGTTATCGACCTCAAGTACCGATAGCGAGTCAGCCCCTAGAAGAGTAAGTGGTGGGCGGTACTGGATTTGAACCAGTGACCCCCTCGATGTGAACGAGGTGCTCTACCGCTGAGCCAACCGCCCCAATGGAGTCATGAAGGATACCCAATGAACTCCACGGCCCCCCTTACCTCGACCGGGCCGAACCAAGTGTGTCCTTGCCGCAGAAAGAAAAAGGCCCCGTCCAAGACCGGACAGGGCTCGTTGCAGGGCACGACAAGAGCGAAGCGTGACTAACCGCCGCAGTTGGGGTGAGGGCCGTCGGCGTCAGTCGTCCAATAGCAGATGTTTCCGACCAGGGCTTGGTAGGCAACGGTATGGGCATGACCGTCCGCGAACTGGGCGTTGATCTTGCCACCGTAGAGAGACGGACCAAGCTTGAGCGCCTCGGCCGGAGTGATCGACGTTCCCGCACCTGACTGCGTCCAGTTGGCGTTGCCGATGTTCATCCAATAGTGGAGGTAGTCGGGGTTCTGAGCTTGGACGTAGGCGTTTTCACTTCCATTCAAGTTGGCCATGACTTGGAGGCCGGACTCGTTGTTGCTCGTGACGTCCGGACCCGCTCCGTAGTAGCGCGAGTCAACGATCACGACCGTGTTCGCAATGCGGGGGATCGACGTCTCAGTCGGTGGGTTGGGAAGGTTGGCGTTCCCACCATTGGTGTTGGCTCCAGGACTCAGATAGAAGTCGTTGTGACCGTAGCTGTTCTGACCGCCGTAGTTATAGCCGTTCTTGGCGCCGTTCTTGTTGCCAAACAGCACGGCGGTACGGCTACCAGGATAGAAGTTGGTCGTGGACGCACCCTTGTCGTCGTACAACCCATAGTTCTTGGTGTAGGGGAAGAGCAAGTACACGTAGTACACTCGCCAGTTGACGGGTGAAGTCAGTCCACCCGAGAGGTCGGGAGCTGTCGGGAGCAGGTTCCCGCTTCCATCCAAATACTCGTTGCAGACGCCGGTAGCTTGGTAGTTGTTGCCAGCGTTGCCGCCGCAGTTGAACCGGTGGGGATAGAACGTATCGTCGTAGTCGGTCAGGTACATCTTGGTAGCCAGACCGATCTGCTTCATGTTGCTGAGGTCGCCGGTCTTCTTGGCCGCGAGCTTGGCTTGGGCGAAAACGGGGAAAAGGATCGCGGCAAGAATCGCGATGATCGCAATGACCACCAACAACTCGATCAGGGTGAAGGCTCGTTTCATGAATTGTCCTCGGTGAACCATCTTGAAGCTTGATTGCGCTCTGTTAATTCCGGATTAAAGGGCCTCTCCTGCCGCGACTGCCTGGTCAAGAGTCCTGAATCCCTGTCTGGAGTACACTGGCCCGCATGTTGGACACGTTCGCGACTTCGTTCGCCGAAGCAGCTCGCGTGCTCCAGCAAATGCAAGACGACAAACCACTCCTCGACGCGCTGAACGCCCTCGCCGTTGAACTGGAGTCAACCTTTCGGACGGGCCGAAAGGCACTGGTCTGCGGGAATGGCGGGAGCCTCGCTGACGCGATGCATTTCGCCGAGGAGTGGACGGGCCGGTTTCGATCCGATCGGGATCCCTATCCCGTGATCGCTCTCGCTGATCCGACGCACCTCACTTGTACCGCTAATGACTTCGGCTACGATCAGGTTTTCGCCCGCGGCGTCAGGGCTTTTGGTCAAGCCGGAGACCTCCTCTTCTTGCTGTCAACTTCGGGCGAGTCAGACAATCTGATTGAGGCTGCCAAAGCTGCGCGAGAGCGCAGTGTGACGGTGGTGGGCTTTTTGGGCAAGGGTGGAGGCCGTTTGGCGCCGATGTGTGACCGCACACTGGTGTTCCCGGGCCACACATCAGACAGAATCCAGGAATTGCACATGCTTTCTTTGCACGTACTCATCGAATCAGTGGAGGCTCGGTTGCTTGGGTGAGAACGGCCCTGTTCTGATCTATCAAATCGGGTCGTTGGGAGACACGATCGTTTCGATTCCGTCTTACAGGGCGATCCGACGGCACTTCAAGGGTCGACGGACGCTTCTCCTCGAAGCCCGCCTGAAGGAAGGGCGTGTGATGCCATCCGACCTCTTGATTCGCGAGGGCCTGATTGACGGTGTCGCCAGCTACGTCCACAAGACGACGGGCAGTGCCCTCAAGGGACAGTTCGATGCGTGGAGGGCTGTCGTCTCACACCACCCGTCTGCCGCCGTCTACCTGGCTCCGTCTCCACGAGCCGCCAGCCAGGTCAAACGCGACAAAGTGTTCTTCCAACTGTGCGGCGTATCCGAACTCGTCGGGTTCCATCCTGTCGATCTGACGCCGTTCGCTCAACGGGACAAGGATGGTTATCTGGTCAAAATGCCGCACGAGTCTCGACTAAGGCTGAGCCGCCTCCTGGAAGACGGTATTGAGTTCCGCGAAGACGACTTCAATGCTCCGTTGCTCACGCCTTCGATCGAAGACAGGATGAAGGCACTCGACTGGTTGACGAACCATCGTGTCCATCCCGAGCGAAAGCTTGTTGCCATCGGGTTCATGACGGCCCAGGAAGTGACTCGTTGGCCTCTGGACCGATTTCAAGAGTTGGGACGCCGGCTTCTCGACACCGGCCAGGTAGAACTACTGGTGACCGGCGGTCCTGCCGATAAGTTGGATGCGGAGCGACTGACGACGTCTTGGGGGGACGGCATCGTTGCTGCCGGCGAGTTCGGGATCCACGACATGGGCGCCATCCTCTCTTTGACCGACCTCTACATAGGGCTTGACACGGGCACGACGCACCTGGCTGCTGCCGTACGGGCCAACATCCTTGCCCTCTACGCCGACAACAACCAGCCCGGTGAGTGGAGTCCGATGGTAGACAGCTATGAAATCGTGAGTCATCGCGTGCCCTGCGGAGGCTGCCGGATCAACACGTGCAAGGTGACCGGCCATCCTTGTATGGCTGGGATCACGGTAGACCGAGTGTTCGAGGCAGCCCTGAAGAGACTGGAGACTGTTCCCGCCTAATGGACGAACCCACACTCATCGCATCATTCACTGGCCTCGAAGTCGCGGTCGTCGGCGACCTGATGATGGACGAATACGTGTGGGGACAAGCGACACGGGTCTCCCCTGAGTCTCCCGTCCTTGTCATCAGCGTCGAGCGCGAGTCGGCAGTTCCTGGGGGGGCTGCGAACGTCGCCGCCAACTTGATGGCCCTAGGAGCCAGGGTTCGGGTTTTTGGCGCGGTCGGCGACGACTCGAAAGGTGTCGAACTCAAGACGGTCCTCGCCAGCCAAGGTGCCGATGTGGCAGGCATTGTTACAGACTCCAGCCGACCGACCACCCGCAAGACCCGCGTTGTCGCCCAGAGCCAGCAGGTGCTCCGTGTGGACCGCGAAAGTACGCACGCCATGCCCGACGGGCCCTCCCAGGAACTGGCAGCCCGCCTCAAGAGCTCTCTCGGTTCGGTTTCGGCAGTCCTGGTCTCCGATTACGCGAAAGGCGTGGTCAACGATCTGACAATCCCGCCTGTCATCGCCCAGTGTCGGGACCGGCACGTCCCGTTCCTCGCCAATGGAAAGCCCGACAACGCGGCGTTGCTTTCGGGCGCCACCGTCGTCACATTGAACGTCAGTGAGGCCCTAGCGACCAGTGGAGACAAACGTTTCAAGACAGACGACATCCATGAGGCTGGTGAGAGCCTCCGGGACGCCCTCGACGTCGAGGCTCTCGTGGTCACCCGCGGAGCCAAAGGACTCTGCGTCTGGAACCGCGAGGGCGAAACCGTGATCGTTCCTGCACACCCGGCCGAAGTCTACGACGTCGCGGGTGCAGGAGACACTGTGGTCTCGACCCTCACCCTTGCTTTGGCGGCCGGTGCCGACATGGCACAAGCTGCCCGGTTGGCCGTCCGCGCAGCGGCGATCGTCGTGAGCAAAGTCGGCGTGGCGACGGTGAGCGCTTCTGAGCTCCTTTCTGGGTCCTGAGCATGGCTATCAACGCTGAAGCCTGGCTCCCTAAGTCTATCGCGAGCTTCAAGTCTTACTCGCCTCACCTGTTTGGCAAAGACCTTGTAGCCGGCCTGACAGTCGGACTCGTCGCACTTCCGTTGGCCATGGCGTTTGCCATCAGCTCCGGGGTACCTCCCCAAGCCGGACTGGCCACGGCGATCGTGGCTGGCTTTCTGGCCGCCCTTCTTGGCGGATCCAAGACGCAGGTGAGTGGGCCGACTGGCGCCTTTGTGGTCGTCGTCGCGGGCATTGTCGGCAAATACGGCGAGCAAGGGCTGCATCAGGTCACCCTGCTCGCCGGGCTCATCATCCTCGTTCTCGGTGTGACAGGCCTGGGCAAGGCGGTCGAGTTCATTCCTCGCCCCGTTGTCGTGGGGTTCACGAACGGGATAGCGATCCTCATCGCCAGCACCCAGCTCCGTGACTTCTTCGGCCTCGACTTGGCCAAACCTCCAGGCGAGTTCCTCGCCCGAATGATCAGTCTGTGGGACGCCCGCTGGTCTGTCACCTGGCCCGCGTTCTGGCTTGGCATCGCTGCGGTCACGCTCATTGCCCTGATGCGTGTCTTCACGCCAAAGATCCCGGGCGCGATTCTGGCTCTTGTGGGCGGTACGGCCTTTGCCATGGCACTCAAGTTGCCCGTCGACACGGTTGGAGCCCGGTTTGGAGAGATTCCTCGAGGCTTGCCACCTGTCTCCGTACCTCCCCTCAGGCTCGACCTCATGGGCCGACTGATCGGGCCAGCGATGACCGTGGCCCTGCTCGGTTCACTCGAATCTTTGATGTCCGCCGTCGTCGCCGACCGAATGACCAAGGACAAGCACAACTCCAACGTCGAATTGGCGGCTCAAGGCATAGCGAACATCGTGTCGCCTTTGTTCGGCGGGATTCCCAGCACTGGGGCCATCGCGCGCACCGCGACGAGCATCAGAAGCGGAGCGAAAACCCCGGTAGCCGGCATGATCCACGCCGTCACGCTTCTCGTGATCGTGCTGCTAGCCGCACCACTGGCCAAGTTCATCCCGATGACGGTGCTCGCCGGCATCCTGCTTGTCGTCGCCTACAACATGGGCGAATGGCGCGAAATTCCTGGCATCCTCAGGCTGAGTAAGGCCGACTCGGCAGTCTGGGCCGTGACGTTCCTGCTCACCGTGTTCGCTGACCTCACCGTCGCAGTCCAAGCTGGCATGATCCTCGCTGCCCTGCTGTTCATCACGCGGGTTTCGGCAACGACCGTGGTCAGTGAAGTGGACGAGGGTTATTTGGTGGCAGGTGAGGAGCACGTGCTCCAGGGCAAGGACATTCCCGATGGTCTCCGCATCATCCGCATCCAAGGGCCGTTCCTTTTCGGCTCGACCTCGAAGCTCGATGACTACGCTGAGAAGATAGAGGAGATGCCACCGATCGTCGTCGTCCGCTTGCGGAACATGACGGCCATCGACGCGACTGGGATGCAGGCGCTCGAGGACTTTGCTACAACGTGCCACGAATCGGGGCGCGACGTTCTTTTCTGCGGCGCCCAAAAACAGCCACAGCAGTTCCTCGAGCGGGCCGAGTTCGCCAAGCACGTCGGGGCGGAGAACATCTGCCCGAACGTCGATGCTGCTCTTGCCCGGGCAAGGGAGCTCGCAGCGACTCAGCGCCCAGCCTGAGCGCGTTCAACCCGCTCCTTCCGATGGCCCCATAATCCGGGCATGACGTCCTTGCTTGCCCTCCTCGTCCTGCCCGCCATCAACGTCCGCGATTACGGAGCCAAAGGAGACGGCGTGACCGACGACACCGCGTCCTTCCAGCGCGCCCTCGACTCCGCCAAGGATCAGGGCCAGATCGTGGAAGCCCCACGCGGCAATTACTTGTTCAAGGGCCGCATCAACGTTCCTCAGGGCGTCACGCTCCAGGGTGTCTGGCTAGCCGTGCCCAGCCATGCTGGCATCCGCGATGCGGGCCGCCCCAAGCCGACCGACGACGGCACCACCTTCCTTGTCACCGCCGACAAGGGCCAAGAGGCTGTCGCCGCCTTCCTCACCCTCGGCACCAACTCCAGTCTGAAAGGCGTGGTGGTCTACTACCCCGACCAAAAGACAGACGACGTCCCCACGCCCTACCCCTTCGCGGTCGCCATCCATGGGGACAACGCGAGCGTGCAAGACGTCGAGCTTCTGAACCCCTATAAGGGCATCGACTGCACCGGCGCAGGACGTCACTTGCTGCGCAACATCCAGGGCCAGCCGCTACGGATGGGTGTCTATGTCGACGCCGTCTACGACATCGGCCGCATCGAAAACGTCCATTGGAACCCGTGGTGGAGCATGAAGCCCAAGCTCATCGAGTGGCAGAAGTCGCACGGCGAGGGGTTCGTCTTTGGGCGCACCGACTGGCAATACTGCACCAACACGTTCTGCTTCGGTTACGGGGTCGGTTACCGCTTCATCGCCACCAAGAACGGCTTCTGCAACGGCAACTTCCTGGGCATCGGCGCGGACCTGTGCCAGACCTCGGTGCAGGTGGACCAGTCCGCGCCCTACGGCCTGCTCATCACCAACGGCGAGTTCGTGGCGTTCGAGGGCGGCGACCCGACCATGGTGCGAGTCTCAGCTTCGAACACGGGCGTCGTGCGGTTCACCAACTGCGCCTTCTGGGGCCCGTGCGAGCAGAACGCGGTGGTCGATGGGCGCGGCACGGTCGGGTTCAGCGACTGCACGTTCGTCCAGTGGGACCGCGGCAACAAGGGCAAGGCGGCGGTGCAGGCGCTGGGCGGTAACGTCCTCGTCCGCGGCTGCGAGTTCCGCGAGGACAAACAGCACGTGTTCATTGGGAAGGGAGTCCAGAAGGCGGTCTTGAGCGACAACATCGCGCCAAAGGAGATGCGCGTGAATGACGAAAGGGACTAGGACTCACGCCGCCTTCTGCAGCGACTGGGTGTACTGGATCGCCTCCAATCTGGAGGACAAAGTGCGAAAGCGCGCCAACGGCACGGCAAAACCCGCGCCCGCAGCCCGCCCTGTCGCGGCTCATGGGCCAAAACCCGCGTCGTTTGCGGCAAAAGACGCGCGGCTCGCGCCGAAACACGCCTGAGGCGTTCCAAAGTGGGCACTTCGACCACTTGACGTCGATTCTTTCTCGGCCCAGCCCCCAGACCCAATACCCCGATTCCCGCTAAACTCAAGCCCATGTCCTTCGAACGGTTCGACTACCTGGTCGTGGGGAGCGGCCTGGCCGGTTTGACCTTTGCCCTGCGGGCCAGCGAGCACGGCAGTGTCTGCATTTTGACCAAAGGCGAGATCACCGATTCCAACACTGACTGGGCACAGGGCGGCATCGCGGCTGCGGTCGGCGAAGCTGACGACTGGAAGCTCCACGAAGAGGACACGCTTGTCGCCGGTGCCGGTCTCTGCGACAAGGAGGCCGTTCGCTACTTGGTGCAACAGGCACCTGCCTCGATCGACTGGTTGCGCTCCTTGGGAGCCCAGTTCGATTTGAGCTTGGGGCGCGAGGGCGGACACAGCCGCAACCGGATCGTGCACCGGGGAGACAACACGGGGCACGAGGTCGAGAAGGTCGTAAGTGCGGCCGTGCGTCGGAACAAGAACATCACCGTCTACGAGAACGCGTTCGTCACCAAGCTGTTGGTCACCGACCAATCCGAGCACCGGGCCTTCGGTCTCACGGCCAACGTCGGAGACCGGGGCCTCAAGACCTTTCTCGGCAGGGCCACGCTACTTGCCACAGGCGGCGCCGGCATGCTGTACGTTCGCACGACCAATCCGCGCGTCGCCACAGCCGACGGCATCGGACTGGCCCACGACATTGGCGCGGAAATCCGGGACATGGAGTTCATGCAGTTCCATCCGACCGTGCTTTACCACAGCCAACTGCGCGGGTTCCTCATCAGCGAGGCCGTGCGCGGGGCGGGCGGGACGCTGCGCAACCACATGGGCCGGCGATTCATGTACGACTACGATCCTCGCCTTGAACTGGCTCCGCGCGACGTTGTCGCTCGCTCGATCGAGCGTGAAATGCAGCGCTTGCGCACCTGGTGCGTCTACCTCGACACGACCCACGTGACTCCCGAGAGGCTGCAAGAGGAGTTCCCAATGATCTGGTCAACGTTGCGCGGGATCGGCATCGAGATCGACAAGGACTGGATTCCCGTCGCTCCCGCCCAGCATTACTCGTGCGGCGGAGTCGTCACGAACCTGAAGGGACAGTCTTCGGTGCCGGGCCTCTACGCGGCAGGAGAAGTCACACGGACGGGCGTCCATGGCGCGAACCGCCTGGCCAGCAACAGCCTCTTGGAGGCTATGGTCTTTGCCGCCGCTGCCGCCGACTCGGTCAAGTCAGAGCCAAAAAGCCCCGACCCAACCGGCGATGTCCATCAACCGAAGTGCATCGTCGAAAGCGAGGCCGTGCGCATACGCCACGCGATCCAAAAGGTGATGACGGAAAACGTCGGCGTCTTCCGCACGACCCGCGGGTTGCGTGAGGCGGAACGGACGCTGTCAGAACTCCGCGGGGACTATGACAGCTTGGACTCCGCACCGTTCTCCACCTATTCCCGAGAAACGTACAATCTGCTAATCGCGGCTCGGTATGTCGTCGATGGCGCACTGTCTCGGCGGGAGAACATCGGGCTTCACTACAATGCCGACCTGATCACTCAGAGTACTTCGGGACTGGGGCAGCCCCTGGGAGTGGTGCCGGGCGCCCCGATCGGATAAGGGTCGCCGAACAGATTCCGTCGCCTTTTGGTTCGAAACGGAGTTTGACGACACCTTGCACTTCAGAGATGGCAGACCTGCCGAGGTTCGGGCCAGGGATCAGCCTAGAGCCTGTGCCCACCATAAGGATCAGTTCCTTTTCGTCGCCCCGATGATAGGGCCAAGCGAGTTCTAGCCGTTCGGGAGGGCCGGTCACGGTCAGCTCTTGTGAGGACAGGATTCGGACATCGCTCAGGAGCGACCGAAAGAACGCACCTTTGGGTGCATCGACAGAGAACAGGTCGCCGCTGAAGTCGCCACAGGGGTCGGGAAGGGTGTCGCTGGCTCCGGGATAGCCATGTCCTTTGAGGTACCGGCCCAGCACTTGTCGCGCGGCGAGGCCGGCGTGCAACATGGCCCCTGCGGCTCGCGTCGCCCAATCCCCATCGAGGGCCGCGGCGAGTCCGGCGATAGCGTCGGCCCGGCTTCTCGCTGTCCCGTCCACCCAGAGCCGCCAATCCATGGGGTCAAAGCGCAACAGAAGGCTGGTCAAAAGGGCTGGTGTCCGCCTCTCAGTCGGCATCCCTGTCGACGTAGCCTGTAAGAGCAGAGCGCTCGCCGCAGTGGATTCCATTCCTCCTCCATCGCCCGCATACGTGAGGCGGCCCGGCGATTGGGGCTCGAGCGCCATGGCCGTCTTGGAGAAGAACTCCTCAAGGGCGCGAGAAGCAGCGGTCGCCGAAGCGTCGGACCGACAACCCACAAGGGAGGCCAGAGCCAGCTCCACCGTGTCGGAGGTTGGTAGAGGCGAGACCGAAGCCGGCTTGAACTCGAGCCGACCTTGGACGATCGACCTGCCCATTGGAACCGCTCGCACCGGGAGGTGCATGGAAAACTCAGCGGATTGCGAGAAGACGAGGGGCCCCTCTTCGGTGCCATGACCAATGTCCAAAACGGGCGATGTTAGCTCGACCGCATATCCAGCTGCCTTAGCAAGGATGGCTGCCGGCGGCACGATGGCACCCGGCTTGTCAAACCTCCAGACAACCTTGACGCCCTTGTCATCAGCCTGGTACGAGGTCGACTGCAGTACGGGTGCCGGTCGAGTCCAGACGTCCTCATGACCCTTGATCTCCCCAGCCAGCTTCCCCAGTGAGGCCACGTCGTTGGATGTCGATGCGTCGAGGCCAAACGGGAGACAGATCCTGAGTCGGACAGGTCTGACGGTTGAGGTCTTGAGCCGCCACTGGCCACTCGACCCCGTAACTTGCAGCTCCTGGGCGCCGTCGATAAAGACGAACAGGATGGGAGGCTGCCGGTCCGCGAACGTGACGAGGATCCACTTGGATTCAGGGGCCGGGGTGCCGGGCCCATAGGTGGCGTCTCCGGCGGTCAGGTTCGGGCCGTTGAGTGATGCCAGGTGGAGGTCGACTCCGTAGGGGAACACCATTTCAAAACCCGGAGCCCTAAGGTTGACGGTCACATCCTGGGGGTCGCCAGCGAACAGATCACACGAATAGCCTGCCGACTCGGCCGAGGAACGATCCCGGTGGAACCGCACGGGTTTGGCGAATCGAAAGGTGTCGGCACCCGACTGAACGGCACGAAAACCCTGTCCATCGATCAGGAAACCAGGAGCCTTTGGCGTTTCGGAGAACCCAAAGCGTCCGAAGGCCTGAGGCTGGGCGTTCGCCGCCGCCAGCACCACCATCAGGCTAATCGAAGCGCGTGCCAAGTAGTTCGAAACCTATCCTGTTGGTTCGAGTCGAGTAACTGAGACCGATTTCGCGATAGCCTAGTCGATAGCCGAGGACAAGGGTCTGTTCGAGGAAATCGTCGCCACTGTAGCGGTCGAGCCAGTAGCCCGTGCTGACGCGCCAGAGTGGACTGACCTTGTAATCAAGGCCGAGGTTGAGGGTCAGGCGGTCAAGGTCGAGGCTCTTTGAGACGAACGCACGGAAGTTGGCCCGGCCCAGATTGTAGAGGCCGTCCAACATGAGCCGGTGGCGACCCAAGACGTCTTCGCTGAACCCGTCCTGAGCGTATTCGTACGAAGTCTGCAGATAGAGGCCCTGTGCCCAGTTCGAGGCGAGGTTGATCGTCGCGTCTTGCGTGAAGGGCGACGTGATGTCGCTCCCTGCCCAATGGGTAGCGGTGTAGCTGACCGTGAGGGTGTCCCGCGGATCAAGGAACAACGTCTTGCTGTCGATCCTGGCCATCAGGCCCTCTCCGGCCTGAGACTCGCTCGCGTCGCCCGTGATCCGTCGCTGCTGCGCCGTGAGCCCCATGCTGAGGTTGAACGGAGTCTTCCCCATGGGGATCGGATCGGTGTCGAGATTAAGGCTGACGAGGTCGCTTTGGAACCGTGGGCCGTCCAAGTTGCGCCCTTGTTGAGCTGTGACCGTGCTTTGGAAGCCTGAATAATGCTTGGACCAGCCGAAGTTTGAAAAGAGGCTCTTGTGTGCAGGCAAGTCAATTTGAGCCGTGACCGATGAACTCGGATCGGGGGTCCAAATCTGCCTCAAGCCGAGCCCCCAGTCGTCCCGGGCCAGGCCCGTCACGGCAAGGCCGCCCTCCATCTTGGCTCCACGGTTCCAGTTGTACTCGTAGTCCAGGTAAGTTCCGCCGGTTGCCCCGAGGCCAGAGGAATAGCGGTTGCCGTACCGGAACCGGAGCAGGCTCGTCTCACCAGGCTTGAGCGAGAGGTAGTAGGGATAGTTGACCGACAGGGCGCTGTTGGAGACGTCGACGAACTGCTCGGTAATGATGGGACTGGACGTGTTCAGATCGACCTGGAAGAGAGGCAAGCTCATCACCGACTGGCCGCCGACCCTGACGTTTGCCTTCTGAAACTGCACGCCACGACTGGGGAAGACGACCGCGCGCTTAGCTTCGACAGTCGACAGGGCCGACGACGTGTCGGTGAAAGTGAGCGGTGACAGGTTGATTTCGCCAACGTGTGGCGTGATTCCGCTCAGCGAGACATCGTACGCCTCGAGAGAGGTCGAGTCCTGAAGTATGACGGCTGCTCCCATGCCGGCGCGGACAACGACGGGGATCTTCTTCTCGGTCGTAACGAGCCCGAACCCCTTGTGTAGGTTCAACTTGATCGCGAACTCGCGAAAGTCGCCTGTGAATTTGCCAATCGTGACGTGGGCACCGCGAGCCCGCAGTTCATACGTCGTCGCACGGAGTTGGATTTGGTCGGCCTTGACCGTGATGTCCCGGTAGCGGAGACTGACTCCCTTGTCCTTGCCCGTCGCATCAAGAATCCGATCTTGCGTGTCGTAGACGACGGACTCGTTGGACGTGACCTCTACGTACTCCTTGGCGCTGTCCAGCATCGAACGGTCGTTGACGAAGTCGATGTCGAGTGAAGCGGAAGCGTTGAGGCTGAAGACGTTGGCTCGGACTTTGGCCGTACCTGCAATTCCCGGCGCGATCAAGATCGCTCGAGCGAATCCGTTCTGGGTCTGGACAACATTCTTGGCCCGGAAAGTCCCTTTGTCTGATTCAAAGACGACGGGCGTGCCGTCTCTGACGAAGGATCCATTGAGGTCTCGGACTTCGGCGGTCACGGTAACCGGACTCCGGCCGTCAGCAACGCTGATCGCCGGGAAGCAAGAGAGGGTCAGTGAGGCCTTTTGGGCGACTGCTGCGCTGGCAGACAGGAACGCAATGGCGAAGAGGGCTATCCAGCGGGCGGAGTTGCGGAGCATCGGTCGTTGCGGTCAGGGGGCCCCTGGCTCTACACGAGAGCCAGGGGCCCTGGTCGCGTCAGCGCGTCACGTTGATCGGAACCATGCGTCTGACTCGGTCACCGGACGGGGTCTCCGCCAGAATTTCGACTCGGTAGACGCCCGGTGCGACCGTGCGGTTCGCGTTGTCATGCATCGTCCAGGTGACGCTGTTCTGTCCAGCGCCGTCGGAGCGGCCACGAGTGACCGTATAGACTTCCTTGCCCTGGTTGTTGAGGACTCGGACTGTGACGAGCGCGTCGGTAGAGAGTGCGTAGTTCACCGTCACCGGCGCGTTGTAACCACCGCCGCGGCCATCCCGGGTCACGATGACGTTTCCGATGACGGGCCGGCTTGAACCGCCCGGCTCCATCGAAAGTGTCAGCTTGCGGACGCCGGCAGCGTTCATGTGGAACGTGTAACCGGAAACGGACCGCAGGTCGTGAGACTCGTTGCTCGCACTGTCCGTGATGCGGTACCGCATGTTCCGCGGACAAGACGGAAGGTTAGGCCACGTAACCGTGACGTCTCCGGCCTGCGGGACTTTGACGTTGACCGTCCATTCCTTCTTGACGGCCCGATCGGTGAGCGTCTGGGCCATCCGCGCGGCTTGCCCGTTGACTGTGTCGTCGATGTAGAGCTCGACGGCCTGGTTCGGGGCGGCAGGAGCCTTGCGCGTCTGGAACTGGGCGATCTTCTTCTTGTCAGGCAGCACGCCGACGTAGTTCTGCGAGTCGATTCCGTTCACGGTGCGGGCCGAGAGTTGGAGCCGCCATTGGCGGTCGTTCTGAACCCATCCGTTGGAAGCCGACCTTCCCGCGTTAGGCAGGCCTTCTGCGAAGACGGCTGGCCAGATCATGCGGATCGGTTTGTAGGTGGAGACGTAGACCCAGTAGCCGAAGTGCGGCTGCAAAAGGTCGTCTCCGCCCTGCGTATAGCCGTAAGCACCCGTCGTGCGATCATAGTACACCATGCTCGATTGGACGAAGTTGTTCGCCACGGCGTCCAGCCAGGTGTAGCTGTCCTGCGGGCTGTCTTCCACGACCATGATGAGTTGGCTGAGAGGAACCGGGAAGCTATACGGATTCCCGATCATGTTCCAGCCCTGCTTCAGGTTGACGAGAAGGCCCCCGTTGCCGGTGTCCGTTGGCAACTGGGCGCCCTGGAGCGTGTGATATCCCAGGTCGCTTGTCGGGATGATCCAGTAACCGATGCCTCGGTCGACGGTCAACGCCGGCACGTAGCTGGCTTGGTCTGCGTCCCACTTGTAAGCCACATAGTCGACACCGTACTGAAGGCCAAGGATGTCTTCCATCGACGTGTCGTTGAATCCGTAGGGAATCGTGACCATGTTGGGACCGGACGGCAACAGGAGTTTGGGTGTCGCAGAAACCGCCACGCTTCCGCTAAGGGTCTTCTCTGGGCCCGGGGTTGGGTGTACGGTGACTTGGAAGGGCAGGTTTCCGTAGACTTTGCCATCGGCCACGACCCTCCATTCCACATAGGAAACGGCGTTAGGCTGCACGACGGTCAGTGTCTTTTGTGCCGTTTCGCCGGATGCCAAAGTCAAGCCCTTGGGCAGGAAGATGGTGAAGCGCACGTCGTTCAGCGGCACTTCTTTGTCCAAAGTCGCATACTGGTTGTCTACGTACGCTCGGATCGTCATCGGGTTCGGCGAGAGGCTGTTCAGGCCGCTGCTGTCCGTAGAGATGAGCTTCGGCGCGTCCAAGACCACCGTATAGGGATCCTCGTAGTCGGAAACACCCCATGAGGACCGGACATAGTGGATGACGTCGCGGCTCTCACCAGGTGCGACTGTCGCCGGCGGGAACCTCTGAATGAAACTGGGGTTCGAAATGTAAACGTCCGCCTCCTCTGCAACACCTGTCGCGTCGCCGAAAACGTGGAGCGTCATCGTGTTCCCGGCCAAGATGTCTTCCCGGTTACCGATCACGATCAGGTCTGCACTCGTCGCGTCAGGAGTCGACGGCCCAGGCAAGTTCTCGATGCGGACGCCGTATGGCACAGTCTGTCCGAACACGAACTCGGCGTAGGCCGGGAACTTCGGGTTGTTGATGTCATAGCGCCGTTCGTTCCGGACGGGCTTGCCTGACGGCAGTTTCACAAACTGATAGTAATTGTCGTCCGGTACGTCCCAACCTTTGACAACGCCCGTGACAGTCGGCAACGGGAAGTGGCTGACCTGGTTTGACGGCGGGACAGACGGATCCACGGTCGAAGCGTTGTGAGTCCGTTGGCCAGTCCAGGCGCCCCACAGCAGGCCGAGAGTCTGGGGATCGGCCTTGAGGTTCCTCATGCGCCAGCGCAAGCGGACGGCGTCGCCAATGACTTTCGTTTGGAGTTCGACATCCACATCGGCATCGCTCCACGCGGTGATGGCATACCGCTTGCTGGCACCGACATAAGCGGTCCGCAGACCACCCGTCCCATAGAGGACCGAGTTAGCGTCCTGGTCGCCGTCCTTGAGGACTTTGGCGTAGCAAAAGTCGCCGACCGGGTCGGTCGGAGCACCAGTGGTGAACGCCAACTGATCATCGAAATTCGACTGCACCGAGCCCTGGGAGCCTGCGTAGAAGGCGAAGCGTCCGACCGCGTCAAAAGTGGTCGCGGTCAGGTAGCAATAGATCGCAGGGGCAGTGCCACCTCCATAGGTGACCGTTCCACTCACACCAAGGGAAACGCCGATTAGTGCGTCCCTGAGGCCAAGAGTGCCGTAGTCGGTGGAATAGGGTTGCGTGTTGGCCGGGTCAAGACATTCGGCGAACCATCCGTTCGTCCCCTGGCCGAAGCTGCTTGAACAGGCGCCGAAAACGAGTCCGGTGCCGATCACGGTCCTCAACAGTTTGCTCATGGTGCTTTGATTCTTTCAGACGAGTCCGAGTCGATTATCACGATGCCGTTTTTCCAAGGATCACTTGCCTCGGAGGGGCCTGTGCGGGCCCGGGGCGATTACCCCAGGCCCGCATCCCTACTTTATGGGTTCGAAGGCCTCCGGAAGTGTCGGACTGAACTCCACACGTACCTTTGACCATTCGCATCCGCCACCGGGCCCGGCACGTCTTCTGGGTTCCGAACGCCGACTCTCCAGTAGATCACCGTGGCCGTCGGGTCGACCGTCGACGTATCGATCGTCGGCGAACTCACCGGCTGGCCGCCTGGCAGCACTAGTTCGACGAACGAATCCGTCGTGAAAGTTCGTGATCCACGCGGGAAACTCGGCAGGTCGGAGAACTGGACGACATACTCGAGGGGCACACTGGCGACAGCACCACGCACCGAAGTGAACGTGAAGGTCGTCGGAGCCGAAACGATCGCGTTGTCGTCAGGAGACCGCAGATTGGAACGGGACAGCGGAGTCGCTTGCCCGACCGCAGCCACCTTGGCAGTGACGAAGTAGCAGTATGAGACTGTGCCCGTCGTGCCCGACGTCGTACCGGTCGTGCCAGTTGTGCCACCCGTCGTGCCTGTCGTGCCACCGGTCGTGCCGCCAGTCGTCAGGCCGGTCGTGCCCCCCGTCGTGCCAGTCGTGCCACCGGTCGTGCCGGTCGTACCGCCCGTCGTGCCACCCGTACAGCCTCCGGGAAGGTCCAGGCAGCTCACGCGGTACACGACTTCAACCGAATAGTAGTAGGGCGTGCCTGGTGACGAGGTCGCGCCAGCATTGCCCCCGCCAGCAGGCGGCGTCGTGTTGTCGCAGGTGTCCCCGCCGATGATCCCGCCAAAGTCATACCAAGTGGTCGGCGAATTGCCGTCCCTGTCGTTGTAGGCGAACGACTGGTTGGCCGTCGCCACGACAGCAGGCGCCGTGTTGTAATCGTTGCGCCAGACTTGGAACTGATAGGGACCTAGATCGGTGCCCCGGAAGAACGAGTCGCGTGTCCAACTGATCTTGACTGCCGGAACATCGTTCGACAGAACGAGAGCTTCTGCGGTCACGTTGGCGACGCCGTCCTGGTTGGTGGCGTGTCCGCCTGAAAGGAGGAAGCCCAGGATGAGCAAGACGATTACGAGCGACACAAGACCCGAGTTGTTGCCGCCACCGGTGGAACGCTTGGGTTGAACGCTCCCGTCCTTCCCGAAGGAATCCTTGATGTTCGGCACGTCGAAGATGACGCGGACCTGGTCGCCTGGCTGAATGCCACGGTAGCTCCGCGTGACTTCCATGAAGCTGGAGTCTGGGTCAACATCGCGGACCACGCCTTCGGCAACCTGGCTCTTGCCACGGTTGACGATAACGCGCTGATCCTTTGCGAACCCGGCACGGTTGCCACGGTTGATCAAGGCGCGGTTGTTCAGCGTGTTGAGCACGGTCGCCGTCGGCAGAGTCCGGCTGGATATCTGCGACATGGCCTCATAGGCCCCTTGCGACAAAGCGCTCTTAATAAGGTCTTCGTCAGAAATGTCACCACTGCGGACGTCGGACTGGGCGCCTATCGCCGCTCCATTGACGGTCAGACCCGATGCGACGTCCCAAACCATGGTTCGCAACAGGACTTGCGCCTGTCGGCCCTGGGGAGTCGTGACGATCCGCCAGTTGACGACCTCGCCGGAGATCACCGTCACCACCTGCAACGCTTGACCAAGCCGTTGAATGTCGGCTGGCTTCGTGACAGGCGGCTGGTAACCCAAGTCCGCTGTCTGGCGGTCAACTGACTCAGCGGGAGCCACATCGACCTTGTCGAGTCGAGTCAGTTCCGCCGAAAAGGCGTCTGTCGCCATCTTGCCCACAGTCATGGACTTCGGGCCTTTGTTGGCGAACTCCAGTACCGCCCATTGGGGCCTGGCTTCAATCTGGGCCGATGCCGGCCGGCCTGCTAATGCAGGCACTGCCGCCAGGGCAATGGCGAAAATCTTGAGGGCCAGAGATGCCCTCTGCCGCCTCGTTCCGTCGCGTGTCACTATCGCGCGTCCTCCATGCGAATCTTCCGGTCTGTCTGAATTCTTGCGTGTTGCGAGCACTTCCATGCCTGTCGTCAGGCTTTCGCCATCCGACAAGTGCCCAGCATAGCTGAAACGGGCCGCTAGAAGCAACAGAGGGCTTCCGGTCTTCACCGAAAAGCGCCCCTGCTTCGAAACCCGCCCATTCTGGGCAAAGCGTCCGAGTATAGCACGAGGTTTCGGTCCGACACACTCATGTCAGTCCGTGTCTTCGGGCCAGGGACTCTACAGCACTCTGGACGTTGTTCAGTGGGATGTCGGTTCGAATAATCGCGTCTGCAAACACGACTTTCACTTCAGGAGCCAGTTGCGTACTCAAAAACGCTTCCGCCTGATTACGGTCGCCGAGTCGCTCAGCCAACCTTGCAATCTGGATTTCTTTTTCGCATACGACGACCCAGACGCGCCGGAACAGACCCTGGAGACACGTTTCAATGAGGAGCGGTACTTCCACGGCTTGGGCACCTGACGCGATGATCCTCGCCGTTGTTTCAGGGTGAAGGACTGCGTTCAGCGCCCTTCGTGCCTGGGGGTCCGAGAGCACGGCCTCTCGGACGGCGCCCTTGTCGATCGGCAGCTGAAGTCCAAGTCTTTCTGCGATCCGGGACTGCACGCCCCGGTCACTCCAAGCGCTCCGAACCACCTCGTCGGCCGAGAGCGTCTGAACACCCAATGAAGCGAGATGGACTAGAACCGTGCTCTTCCCTTGTCCCGGTCCGCCTGTGACGGCCAGTGGCATGACCGCACCTGGAGCAGGAAAATGGACGGGGGCGGCCTGATCCGTCAAGCCGCCCCCGTCGTGTCCGTCGGTGAAAGTCACTCCGACTTCTGTTCTTCTGTCGCCTCGGGCGCGTCCTCGTTCTCTTGACGGAGGATGCCCTTGAGCATTCCCAGCCGCTCGCCAATGGTCGCACCACCGGACGGGGCGCGCATCGTCGCAGCTGGCGGATCGAAGCTTTGCTCCGGTCGACCGGGCCGTCGGGCTCCAGGCTTGCGTTTTCCGCCTCGGTCATAGCTGTAGTCGCTTCCCGGTTGCGCGCCCTCGCGGAGGCTGAGCACCATGCGCCGGTCGTCGGGTCGCAAGTCGATGACCGTCGGTTCGATCTCCTGACCTTCGGTCAACACCTCGTTCGGCTTCTTGATGCGCTTGTTGCTGCACTCACTGAGCGGAAGGAACGCCTCGGCGCCCTCCGGGAGCCTGACAAAGGCACCACTCTGGACGATCCGGCTGACCTTGCAGCTGATCTTTTGGCCCTGCTTGTAGTTTTCTCGGATCAGGTTCCATGGATCAGGCAAAACCTGGCGCAGGCCGAGGCTCACACGTCCCGAGTTCGGGTCGAGGCGCAACACCTGTACGTTGATCTCATCGCCCTCGTGAAGGACCTCTCGCGGATGCTCGATCCGATACCAGCTCATCTCGCTGATATGGAGCAGACCGTCGATGCCGCCGAGGTCGACGAACGCGCCGTAGTCCGTCAAGCGGCGGACCACGCCCGGCAAGACGTCGCCAGTCTTGACCTTGTCAAAGATCTCCTTCTTGAGTTCGTCCTTTCGTTCGCCTTCGGCGGCCCGGTTGCTGAGGACGACCTTCTTCCGCTCGCGGTCGACTTCGATGATCTTGACCATCAATGTCTGGCCGACGAACTTCTCGATGTTGCGGAGCTTCCCGCTGCCGACGTGGGTCGCAGGCACAAAGCCGCGTACACCGATGTCGACCACGAGCCCGCCTTTGACCCGGTCAACGACCTGAGCCTCGAACACGCGCGCCTCCTCGAACGAGTCGAGGATCCTTTGCCAGGTCTGGTCAAAGTCCGCTTTTCGTTTCGAAACGATCGGGTTGCCTTCCGCGCTGCCCGTCTTCAGGACGATGACTTCAAAAGTGTCGCCCGGCTTGACGATCCCCACCGCACTGTCCACGTTGAGGTCGGTCAACTCGCTCAGGGGCACAACCCCTTCTGCCTTGGTCCCCAGATCGACGAAAACGCGGTCCTTTTCGACTTGGATGACCTTGGCTTCGATACGGTCACCGCGACTTATGCCGCTCGACGTCTCTCTGCCAGAGTCGTCAGACTCGAGGGCTGCCATCGCCTGCTCGAAAAGGTCTTCGTCGTTCTTTACGCTTGTGCCGGCCGCCGGCATGGGAGGAGTCGCGGCCTGGACACCGGCCTCCGCCTCAGGAGCAGCGGCCTCGGGACTGGGCGCGACGCCACTTTCTGCCACGGCGGTTTCTTCTACTTGAGGCTGGGATGGCTCCGTAGCCTCAGTAGCCGTGACGGTGGTCGTCAGATTCTCTTCTGTCATGTCGTGAGTCCTAGATGAAAGGAGGGCGAAGTCTACCCTTGGACTTCGTGCGTCTCAGGTGCTATTCTAGCCTATCGCTTGTCCTGGCCCAGTCCTTTAGATGAGTGTAGAGCCTGGATTGGTCCTCTATCCCGTTTCCCAGGTCCTTTCCCACCGGTTTACAGGCGGCCTTTTCCCTGACGGTCTGGCCCACCGCCGACCGGACATCGGGCCAGACGCCGATACCGACGCCCGCCAGCAACGCCGCGCCGAACGCAGGGCCCTCGTCCGTCTCCATCGCGACGCAGTCGCACTGTGTGGCGTCGGCGATGAGCTGCCTCCAGAACGGACTGGCGGCTCCGCCGCCGGTCAGCCTCAACCGTCGCGTCGACGCTCCAAAGGCTTCCAACTTGCGGAGACAAGCTGCCAGCCCTGACGTCACCCCTTCAAAAACCGCGCGCGCCACGTGCGCGCGCTCGTGCGCGAGGCTCAAGCCGGCGAAGGCGCCTCGCGCCGCGGGATCCACGACGGGGCACCTTTCACCGGCAAGGTACGGCAAGAACCGGACACCTTCAGCCCCTGGCCGCACGTGTGACGCCTCTTCAGCCATCTCTTCGAAGGTCATGTCAGGATAGAGCAGGTCACGGGCCCAGCGCACAGCCCCACCACAACTCAGCATCACTCCCATGGCGTGCCAGCCGCCATTCGCGTGGCAGAACACGTGGACAGAAGCGTCCGCACCGGGAACCGCCGCATCGATCGCGCTGAACGCGACGCCGCTTGTCCCGAGGCTCAGGCTGACGACACCAGGGCCCACGGCCCCAACCCCCACTGCGCCTGCGGCCTGGTCGCCAGCGCCCGCAACGACCGGGATACCTACCGACGTCTTGCCGGTCACCTCCCACGACTCGTGGACTTCGGGGTACAGACGGGGATCCAGGCCGATCGCACCGATCACGTCTTCGCTCCATACACGACGGGGCACGTCCAGGCAGCCGGTTCCCGACGCGTCACTGACATCCGTCGCTTTGACGCCGGTCAACCTGTACGCGACATAGTCCTTGGGAAGCAAGACGCTCCTCACTCGGCCAAATGCTTCCGGCTCATGCTTCCTCAGCCACAACACTTTGGGCAGCTGAAAACCCGTCAGCGGAGGGTTACATGTGAGCGTCCGGATCCGCTCGCTTCCCACCGTTTCCTCAATCTCCCTACATTCAGCTTCAGTGCGTTGGTCGCACCACAGAAGGGCGGGCCTCACAACGCTGTCCTGCGAGTCCAAGAACACCGATCCGTGCATCTGGCCGGTCAAGCCGATGGCGTCCCAGCCACCATCCAACTCAGTAAGGCACGCATGAACCGATCTGACCCAGTCGTCGGGGTCTTGCTCCGCCCAGCCTGGCTGCGGAGTCATCAATGGGTATCGGGCGCTAGCCGAGGCAAGGACTTTCCCGGCCTCGTCCACAACGATGGCTTTGGTGCCGGTCGTTCCAATGTCGATGCCAAGGAGCCTGACCACGAGGCGAGTGTACACTGGCCCCCGTGATCAAGTCTGTCATCGACGTCGGCTCCAACTCTGTGTTGCTGGTCGTCGCCGAAAAGCAAGATGGATCTTGGCGGACAATCGAGGAGACATCAGCAGTCACGGGACTTGGCAAGGGCACCAAGACATCGGGACTGTTGTCGGAATCCGGCATGGCTTCGACGTTAGCTGCGATCAAGACTGCGTTCGACAGAGCCTCAAATCTGGGCTCCGACCCGCCGATCGCGGCTGCCACCATGGCAGCCCGCATTGCATCGAACACGTCTGACTTTCTTGCTCGTGCAGATAGTCAAGGAACGCCCGTCAGAGTCTTGTCAGGTACTGACGAAGCCGACCTTGGGTTTCGGGCCGTAGCCAAGGACCCGCTTTTCGCCGATGCGGACCGGCTCTCCATCGTTGACGTTGGCGGGCACTCGACCGAGATCGTCGTCGCCGACAGGTCGAACATGGGCTGGAACACCTTGTTCCGATGGAGTTTCCCTTTGGGTGCTTTAGGCTTGAGGGAGGATTCGCTCGAGCCGGACAGCCCTACGCCACAAGATATTCTTCGTTCTGTAGTTGTTATTGACGACAAGCTGTCCGGTCAGAATTGGCCGCTGCCATGTGGACAGGTAGTGACCCTTGGTGCGACCGGAACGAACCTGGTCACCCTTCGCGAGAAGATGGACGAATGGCAACCTGACAGGGTTCACGGAGCGTGGTTGGGATATGACGAAATCAGTTTGTCCGTAGCCTGGCTCAGTGCTTTCGACGATGCAGGGCGAGCTCGTTTGAAGGGGATCGAAAAGGGTCGTGAGCACACTATCCACGCTGGAGCCTTGATCTTGGAAAGGTGTCTCTTCGCCCTGGGATCGTCTGGCTGCACGGTCAGTGTGCGTGGCTGGAGGCACGCTCTTCTGGAATCAGAATAGTAGACATACTTCTCGTTTATTCATGATAGACTTTTTTGTATGATTTTCCCTGAGGAAATCGATGGGCTTCTTAAAAGGAAACAGCCGCCGCCAGCAGATGGCGGCCATTGGACTTGGCGTTGTTGGCCTCTTTGGGCTTGGGACAATCGGAAACGCTTACATCCGCGGCACACAGACACACCAGGCCCCCCGTTCGGCACCCAATACGGTTCCCGACCAACCCAAGGCTAATCGGAAGAAACAGTCCAGTTCTCGTCACTCGAAGGCACTGCCCGCCCTGGGATCGGTGAACATCAACACTGCCAACGAACAGGAGCTTTGTGAACTGCCGGGTGTCGGGCCGACGACCGCTTCCCAGATCATCCAATATCGTTCTTCCCACGGATCGTTCCAATCGATCGACGAACTCGACAACGTGAAGGGCATCGGACCTAAGAAGTTGGCGAACATACGGCCTTACTGCCGCATATAGCCATACTGGGCTGTGTCAGCCGACTGGTCCGAGTACTACGATGCGGTAGAGGGCAAGCCTCTCAACCCGTTCTTCATGATTCTCGAGCCTCACTTGCCGGCTGGAGGCCACGCCATCGACCTGGGATGTGGCTCGGGGAGAGGAACCGAGTGGTTGCTCAAACGCGGCTTTACTGTCCATGCGATCGACAGCGAGCCCGAGGGACTTGCGAGGCTCCATGAGCGCCTGGGTGATCCACCTGGTCTCACCCTTTCTCGGTCGGCGTTTGAGACAGCAGAATTGGAGCCGTCCGACCTCGTTCTGTCGGTCTTCTCTCTGTTCTTCACGAAACCAGAGGACTTCGGCAGTGTATGGGCGAACATCATGGCTTCTGTCAGGCTAGGTGGATTGTTCGCTGGTCAGTTGCTTGGCCCTGGAGACGACTGGGCCGACGGCACGCTGAGCGTGCACAACCGATCCGAGGTCGAGTCACTGCTTTCCGGCTGGGACGTACTCCACTGGGAGGAAGCTCAACGCGACGGCCATACCGCCATGGGAAAGCCCAAGATGTGGCACGTCCACCACATCATTGCTCGGCGCAAGTAAGGCCGACGGCGTCTTATAACCCGTCATTCAGCAGTGGACTCGCCGACCTGGAGAAGCACGTAGTCGCGCTGCTCGACCCCTGGGACAGGAACCAGTCTCGGATGAAGCTGTCTCAAGTCGAGATCGGACAGGTACACGTCCCGGGTCGTCAACACGAACCCTGGCAATAGCGCACGAAAGTCATCCGTCATGTACGTGTTCTGATCTCGGTAGAAAAAGACTGAGGGATGACTCGTCGGTCTCAAAGTCATTGATATCGATGTGTCGCCTGATCCCCCGACTTTGTACACCGCGAGGGGGGCACGCGGTGTGGGAACGCTCCTGGCGAGAGACTGAACCTCGCGCATGGTTCTCTCCCAGTAGACGTGCGAGCCAAACTGAACGACGACTAAGAGAAATGCGGCCCAGGCAAGTCCAATCTGCTCCCAACTGAACTTACGCCCGGATCGGGACAGGGCACGCGCCAAGAGCAGGGCAAGAGGTGGCACCGAGGGAAGGATATAGTGGGGCAGTTTGGTGCCACTGATGGTGAAGAACGCAAGCGGGACCAGCGCCCAAGCCCACAGGTAGGTCTGAACGGCGACCTCGACTCCCTCGTCGGGCGCAGCCTGGCTCACTGGCCTGCGTAGGGGCCAAACGCTTTTGAGCGCAGTCCAGCCCGGTAAACACGTCCAAGGCAGGAAGGAGACGAGGAGGATCAGGGGATAGTAGACAAGGTGCGCCCACCACGGAACCGCGTGAGCTTTGTCCCCGCCCGTGAACCGGCCAAGGTTCTGCTCGATCAGGAAGTCCTGGACGAACAAGCGGCCGTTCGCCAAGTAGCAGGGCAGGTACCACACGGCGAGCGTCATGAAGCAGACAAGCGTCCCGAGCAACCAGTAGCCTCGGAAGCTCGACCTCTTATCAGGCATTCGCCACAAAGCGACGCCGGCGACGACCAAGAAGAGCACGGCTGCCACTGGCCCCTTGGCCAAGACTCCGAGGCCCACGAAGAACGCCGACCACAAGCGCAACTTGGGTTTGCCGCAGAGTGAGTCAAAGAGAGTCGTGACGGCAAGGGTCAAACACAAGACCAGCGGGGCGTCTGTCATCATCATACGCCCAATACCGACGACCAGCAGATTCGTCGAGAACACGACGACACCAAGCCTGGCGGTGGTGCCGTCGAAGTGCCGCTTGGCGAAGCGGAACAACACCCAACCAGTGGCGAGCGTACAGAGCACGCTGGGCAGGCGCGGACCGACCAGGTCGCCAAAAACCTGTACAGACGGTATCGCCAGCCAGTAGGCGAGGACTGGTTTCTCAAACCACGGGACTCCGTGATAGGTCGGTGTGATCCAGTCGTGCCGCCGGATCATGTCGGCGACGACAGCACCGTAGAACCCCTCGTCAAGGTCGAAGAGACCGTATGTCCAGAAGCCAAGGAACGGCAACACGCAGGCGACGACCAACGCCCAGTCGGGGATTCGCTTGCGGACGGCCTCCATGCAAAGGGCAGTTTGGCATAGCGCCGTAATGACGGAGCGGCGAGAGTGTGGACTCCAGTCCCTAGTCCCGGCCCGGCCGGACCGCACAATTCGGACTGATGAAGAGCGCTTTGATCGTTTGGGGTGGATGGGACGGGCACGAACCGGACAAAGTGGCTGATTTCCTTGACGGCCTGCTCCGTGCCGAGGGATTTGCGACTGAGGTCAATGACACCCTCGACGCATTTCTCGACGGCGACAAACTGGCGGGGCTTGATTTGATCGTGCCCGTATGGACGATGGGAGAGATCACCTGGGACCAGTGCCAAAACGTCTGTCGAGCGGTGTCCCAGCACGGAGTCGGATTGGCGGGATGCCATGGTGCCATGTGTGACGCATTCCGCGGAAGTACGGACTGGCAGTTCATGACCGGTGGTCAATGGGTAGCCCATCCGGGCAATGACGGCGTACCGTACACAGTCGTAATCGACCGCTCCAATCCGCATCCGATCACCGATGGTCTGCCTGACTTCGACGTCGTCAGTGAGCAGTATTACCTGCACACAGATCCGGCGAACAACGTGCTGGCGACATGCAAGTTTCCGAACCCGTCGGTCACGGGGGCAGAAGGTCTCCTCGTCAGCCCGTGTGACATGCCTACCGTTTGGACCCGTCATTACGGCCAGGGCAAGGTCTTTTACACGGCGCTAGGACACCACCGCGACGTATTGGAAGCGGAAGTACCTAAGGAAATCTGCAGGCGCGGACTTCTTTGGTCGACGAAGTAGGCCGCTACTCAGAGCCTGTACGAAAGCTCCAACTCTCTTTGTGTTCGACGCCACCGGCCCGAAAGGCGACGGTGACGGTGTACGACGTTCGTGGTTGGAGTGGACTCTGGGGGACGATGATGATGCAGTCAGTGCATTCGGGATCGTTGCCTGGGTTCCGCACAATACAAGGAACGGCCCCACCTGCGGTCGCTGCCACGGCCGCGGAGGTCATCGTCAGGTTCTGGCCGCCACCATAAGCGGCCACCAAGATCGGATAGCCAAAGGGAGGCTTGAGACCGGTGCCACGCGCGGGGTTGGGCTCCTCTTGACCGTCCCACGACGTGGGTACACCGTCCGCACCTGTGGGCGGAGAGCAAACGATCCCTTTCTCGGCGGTGCCACCCAGTACAAAGCACACGTATCCCTTGTCTGCAGAGCATCCAAAATCCAGGCCGCCTGGTTTCAGGAGCAGTCGGCGGTGGTAGGGCGCGTCGATGAAATTGACGACTGCGGACGGTGCGTCGGGAATGCCTGATGCGACGAGTTCGGCGATCGGGCCACTGTAACCGAACGCTTCCGACCGCTTCTTGGCGTCCGAACGTTCTGACTTGTCCTCCTTGTGCGCCAGTACTTCCTTGTGAGCCATGGCGGCGGCATGCTCTGCGGCTGCCGCCAGAAGGCGTCTGTCGATACGAACCTCTTTCAATCCATGGAGGCTCCGAAAACCATTGAGGGCTTCGAGAGCAGCATTTTGTTCCGCAGTTGGCTTTGGAAGCGCTGGCACGTCCTTGGAAAGGCTGCCCGATGTCTGCTGTAGGGACGCACCGATAAAGCACGCTAACGGGAAGAATGAAGAGCCGAATCGAGAAGACATGGGCCACACCAGGCAAGCAAAAGCACGAGAGACCTGTTCATTGTACCATGGCACTCCCGCTCAGCGAGATCCTGTTGTGAACCGCCACGTGCGTTCGACGGTCTGGCCCTGCGACAGCCTGACGGCGATTTCTACGGTGTACTCAGTATTCGCCTTCAACGGCGCCACAGGTATGAGGGCGAGCGAACTCGTGTAGTGCGGATCGTTGGTCGGATCCCTCAAGATTGTGGACACGATCGGTCCGTTAGTTTCTAGTAACTTTGCAGATTTCACAGTGAGGGGGTTTTCCCCGACTGTCGTATCGGTAAAGACAAGGGGATAGCCGAGTAATCGAAATCCCGGCCCGTTCGACGTACCGGCCAGGTTCGCTGCTGCTTTCCAAGTCGTGGGGACGTTTGTTTCGCCGTCGGCAGGCGAAACGACAGTGCCTTTAACTGGCTCTCCTCCGATCAATAAGCACACGAAGCCGCTGTTCTCGCCGACTCCAAGAAGCAGACTCCCAGGCTTGAGGAACCGGGAACGGTGGCAAGGCGAGTCGAAGATCGCTTGAACGCTGGCTGCAGTACCTAGAGTGGCGAACCCAACCAACTCACTACACTCGTCGGTCCATCCAACTCGGCCGACCCGTTGTTGAAGGTCTTCCCCCTTGAACCCAGGATGGTCAGCCTTCTCATTGTGGGTGAGTGTACGGTTGAGCGACATGTAGTCTGCATGGGCTTGGGCGGCGGCTGTCAGAGCGCTGTCGATGCGGAGCGCCTGGAGGCCGTGATCCAAGCGGTACTGGTTGACCAAGCCCAGCAGATCGTCTGTGGTGCGGCCTGGGGGTGTGGCCAGAGTGAAGGCAAGCGCAAGCGTCGCAAGTACAGTCATGGCCTCTCCCCTTCTTTTTCCTGCCTTAGCCGACTAGGAAATCAGCAGTCGTGACAGGAAGACCGTCGTTCAGGTCAACTAACTGGGTGATCAGCGGTGCGTACGGGAACGCCCTCTTCACGAGAAATGCTGTGTGCCCGTCCCTCCACTGGCTGACTCCGATCAAGGTCACATACGGCGATGTGACGATCGAGTGTCCGTCGCGTTGATAGGCCGAGTCAAAGCAGGTCACGTTAAGCAGTCCGGTTTCGTCCTCTAAGTCGAAGAAGACGACCCTTTTTCCACTTGGAGTCGGGGGAAACCGTAGCCGAATAGGGTTACCGACCACGATCGCAGTCGTACCAGGCTTGAGCGATTTAGCCTGTGCGCAAGTGATCCCACCTTTGCTTTGAACCCGCTCGCGCTCATAACTCATCAGGTGTCGCTCGGTGTCAAGCCCCAGGAGGGCACGCTCGCGTATCGATTTCTCCGCGACTGTGAAGTCAGCGATTTCCTGATCGATGTGCGGCGCAGGTGGACGTCCTTCGTCTCCGTTGATCGCTGAGAACAAACCGTCCTCGGCGATGTGTGCCCATTCGACAGCCTTCGCAACGCCCCATAGCAGAGCTCTCCGATTCGGGCACAACGAGTCGAACGCTCCAACGAGCACAAGACGCTCCAACTCGTCGCGATCTGGATGGACGCACCGGACGAAGTCATGGAACGTGCCGTATCCGCGTCCACGTTCTGAAACGATCCGGGCCGCAGTCTCTTTCGACAAACCGTCTACGCACCTTAGCGACAGCCGGATGCCGCCATTGGGCAGCACCAAGTATGGAGCCAAGGGTGAGCGCACGTCTTCGACTTGGTGCCTGACTCCGCTCTTGTTCACATCGACAGGCAGAACCGCCACCCCACGGATCCGCGCCTCGTTGGCCAGAGTGCACGGTCCATAGTATCCAGCGGGTTGCGCGTCAAGGAGCGCTGCAAAGTATTCCGCAGGGTAGTTCTGCTGGCAGTGAATCGAGCGTAGGGAGATTTCAGCGAACGCGAGTGCGTGCCCTTGCGCAAACCCATACCCCTTGAAGCCGGCGACGTAGTCAAAAACCTGTTCAGCTATCTGACGCGAATAACCGTTCTGGACTACTCGTGCGACGACTTCATCCCTGATCACTTGCCCATAGTCCTCACGCCTTCTCTTATGAATCTCATCGCGGATGTCCTCCGCCTCGCCGCTACCGTAACCGGCGAACACCTGCAACAACTGGTCGATCTGCTCTTGGAAGACCACAATCCCGTAGGTGTGCCCCAAAATAGCCTCGAAATCCGGGTGCTCGAATGTGAACGGCTTCAATCCTCTTCTTCTCGCGATGAGTTCGTTCAACTTCACTGCACCACCGACACCAGGACGAATGCCGGCTTGGACCAAGCTCGCGTCGTGCAGGTTCTCTGTCCGGAGCCGCATATGCGCCTGACGCATGGCTGGCGAGGCTGACTGTGGGACACCGATCAACTCGCCTGACCGCATCGCCCGGAGGCTCTCCGGATCCTCGACAGGAAGCCGTTCCACATTGAAGTCAAGGTCATGAACGCGAACTCGTTCCTCAGTGCCTGACAAGACATCTTGTCCTCTGAGACACAGCAGGTCGAACTTGTCGAAGTAGTGCTTGGCGCTACGCTTGTCCCATTGGATGATCCTGAGCGGTTCGCTTTCACCCTTTTCGGTAGTGCCGTCGCCTTCCAGCCGAGACGCCGGCACTTCGCCAGCCCATTGGACAGGTACGGTCTCGGCCAACGGCTGGTCAGAGATGACCACACCGGACGAATGGGCTCGCATGTTGCGAGGAACATCGGCGAGTTTTCGTGCAAGGACAAAGAGCCAGTGAAGACGTTCACGATCGATGCCGCTGTCGCGCAACTCAGGCCGCTTGTCGAGTGCGTTGGCCAACTGCTCAGGCACAACACCACCGTGGATCCTCTTCGCCAAGAAGCCAATGGCTGCTGCGCTGAGCCCAAGCGCCTTTCCCACCTCACGCACAATCCCCCGCGTGTTGTACGCACCGACGGCAGCGACTGTCGCGACGCGGTCACGACCGTACTTCCGCACAAAGTAGTCTCGGACGTCGTCACGGTGCTGCGCTTCGAAGTCGATGTCGATGTCAGGTCGTTTGCTGCCATCCTCAGGAAGAAAACGGTCGAAGTGGAGCTTGTGCTGGAAAGCATCGATGCGGCTCAAACCCAAGCAATAGGCCACGGCAGAGTCGACGACAGATCCTCTCCCACTCAAGTGGATTCCCTGTTCTGAAGCCCAGCGGCATGCGTCCCACACGACCAGAAAGTGGTCAGAGAAGTTGAGCCGGACGATTCTTTCAAGTTCGTGATCAATCCGCTTCTGTAGCGCAGGCGTCATCGTGCGGTGCAGGAGGCTTGCACCGGCATAGGTGGCCTCGCGCAAAGCGGTCGCGGTGTCGCCAAAGACCGAGGGGAGCCTGGTTCGTGCGGGAAGAACATCGTCGTCACAGCGATCTGACAGAACGATCGTGTTGTCGAGCAGGTCTTGACGGTCACGGAACAGTTCGTGCATGTCCTGCGGTGTTCGCAGATACCGCTCTGCATTGAGGGAACGGACGGGGCGCTCCGGTGATTGTCTCTGACCTTCCGCGCGGAGGGGCTTGCGCCCGATGACCTCTTCGACCATGCAAAGTGTCTCGGCGCAGAGCGCGGTGTCCTGGGCGGGAAAGTCGCCAGGTGTCGCGTGCGTCACGACGCCGCCAGCCACCAAAGGGATTGATTTTCGTTCTGCCAGTATTTCCAACCCCCGTTCGACCGTGAGGCTCCATGGCAGCCATGACCGCTCTACCTCGATGAAGACGTTGTCTCGGCCATAGTTTCCACAAAGGAAATCGAGCCATTCCTCGGCTTCGGCCCAAGCTCCCTTGACCACGAGCCTGTCGAGCCTTCCGACATCGCCACCGGTCAGACACAAGAGCCCCCGTGAGTAGCGCTCTAACCTCCGTCGGGTGCAGAGGGGGTGCAACCGAGGCTCCTCGATGTGGCACGCGGTGACTAACTGTGACAGAGAGACATAGCCCGTTTTGTCACGTGCGATCAGGGTCAGTTCACCGCCCTCGTCCATTTCAAAGCTGGCACCAATGAGCGGTTTGACCCCGAGACCGCGGCATTCACGGGCAAATTCGACCACACCTGTCAAGGACATACGGTCGACAAGCGCAGCTGCGGGAAGCCCGTGCGTGGACACCCGTCTGGGGAGTTCGCTTGCCAGCAGGACACTGCGCCCAAACGAGTATCCCGAAAGCAAGTGCAGGGGAACGTATCCCCGGGAGTTCCCACTACTGCTCCGCGAGGCGGCCGGGGCCTCAAACGTGCTCGTGAAACCCCCACAAGCCTTCGCTACCTTTTCATCACGGGTCTTGCGCGGTCTGAGCGTGATCTCGACCGAAAGGTCTTCTCGCCACTCGATGGACTCAGGCGCCACATCGAGCGCTGGCAGAACCCGCGACTTCTCGCGTCGGACTCCGTTCCGGTCGCGCCACTGCGCGATCTCAAGGGGACGCTCTCCACTCCACCATGCTCCCGCTTCGCGCCAACGGGCAAGTACCTCAATGCCATCCTGTCGCACGTCGCCATGCCCTCAAAACCAGTTCGCGCCGGGGGACAGCCAGGTCGACTGCCCGCATCACCGACCTTTCACCGAATGCGCACTGGAGAGTCCTCACCGAGGCGTCACAGGAACGCTCTTTCTCGGCTTGCCCGATCATGCCCAGCAGGCTCTTTTGCCCACGGGGTGCCCTTTTGAGCCCACGCAAGAGGACACGGATTCCCGTTGGGGCAAAGGACAAGTGCGCTTTTGACCACAAGGACTTCACCGCGACGCGCAACGGCGTTGCTGCTGCCACAGGCTTGGCAAAGTTCCTCTCCAAAGACAACGGTACGGCAGACTCTCGCTCGAAGTAGACCGTGACCGCAGAAGCTGTCATGTCTCGTGTGCACAGTTCGATGGCAAGGCTCGCGGTGATCTCGTCCACGGCCGCTTCGACCAGTAAGGAGTCGTTGACTGGGCCTCCAAACAGCACCCTTTCCGAGACTGCGGATTGCGGGTAGTTCGGTGAAGGGGGATCCAGTGCACGCCCGTTTGCAGTCTCAACGATGAGAAACGCGCCTCTCCCAAACTGCTCCAGCAGTGCCGAATGGGGAGCTTGCGCCACCTCGCGCGCCCAACGATATCCTAGGAATTCAAGCCTAGCCCTGTGTTCGAGGGGCAACGGTGACAACAGCGCGGTCGGAACCGATTTGAGGAGCCTCTTCGCATCAGTGACACAAGGTACTGTGTCCACCCCGATGGCCAAGGCGCGGTGGTCGAGAGGTTGTGCGGCCAATCGGGCGATCCACTTTGCTGGGCCAATAGCGGCTGTCACACCAGGTCCTGGCAACGACCGCAACAGGATCGCAGCGATCTCTCCCGGATCAGGATGCGGGGTCAGATCGATGAACGCCTCGTGGGGCATGCCCGTCTCCAGTCCGTCACAGAACGCGAGGCATTGGTCAAGCCATTCGTTGCGGCGAGCGATGTAATCGTCCTCTTGGTACACAACGAAGTGCCCGTCTTCGCGCAGGACAGCTTTCGCTTCGCTCAACTGTGCGCCACACGCCACCCCCCTGACGGACGCGTTTTCGCAGCAGTCGAGAACACGCCCTTGAGCGTGTACGACGATGGCGCGCCGAGTGTCCTCAGCCTGCGCCTTCACGACACTCGAGTAGAATCGCGTCAGACCGACATAGAGAATAAAGTTCATCTATGTCTACTATTATAGGTGATTCAACCCTGTATTCTGTCTACACTAAGGACGATCTTCGAGCAAGTTTGTCCCAACCATCCCCTGCCGTAGCGGCCCAGTCGCTCCTCGGATGCCGCTTCGTCACTCCTCACTGCACCGTCCAGATCGTCGAGACCGAGGCCTACTCGAATGCGGACGATCCTGCCAGTCACGCTCACCGCGGACGAACCGACCGCAACCAAGTCATGTACGGACGCCCTGGACTCCTCTACATGTACTTTAACTATGGAAACCACTGGATGGCCAACGTCGTCTGCTGTCCCGAGGGGCAAGCGTCCGCCGTCTTGCTCAGGGCTGCGATGCCAGTTTCAGGCACGGACTCCCTGTGGATCCGACGGCCAAAAGCCAAGAAGCCCGAAGACCTCTGTTCTGGACCAGGCAAGCTGGCTGCTGCCCTTGGACTCGACCGTCGCCACTATGGCATCGACCTGCTCGATCCCGAGTCTCCCATCCATCTGAGCCCCGGCGAACCGGTGGCCGCGATACTCCAAACCGTCCGTGTCGGACTCGCGCCCGGGCGAGGAGACGACAAGCTGTGGCGCTACATCGACGCGGAAAGGGTCGCATGGGTGTCACGACCCCGACCACAATGACTCTACGCCGCCTTGGATGCGCCTGGTTCGGCCTGATTGAACTTTGCCAGGAACGCTTCTCCCCGACGAACGACCGCGAGCAAACTCATGATCTGTGCGTCAAGGTCTTGCACGCCGGCGACCAGTTCCTCGACTTGAGCGCTCATCTGCTGAGCTGACGCGCTCATCTCTTCGGCAGAAGCTGAGTTCTCCTCCGAAATCGCCGCGATCTGATCGATCATGTGGTCCATTTCCGCCACAGCAGTCTTAATGGACCGGACGATACCGTCGTTCGAAAGGGTGACGTCTTCCACAACCTCCATGGCCCGTGTCACCTCTGTGCTGGCCCGGGCGGCGACACTGGAACTGCCCGCGATCTTCTCGAGGCAGCCTGTCGCCTGGAGAGTCACCGATGCCGCGTCCTCGACATCGCTCAGTGTTGTCCTCATCGCTTCCGCAACGTCCCGACTTCCAGCCTGGACGGCCACGATCAGACTCGTGATCTCCTTGGTCGCAGAAGCCGAGTGTTCAGCGAGCTTCCTGACCTCGTCCGCCACAACGGCAAAACCCCGGCCAGCCTCTCCAGCCCGCGCGGCTTCGATGGCAGCGTTGAGGGCCAAGAGGTTCGTTTGGGCCGCTATGTCCTCGATCGTCTGGACGATCCGTCCAATCTGATCCGAGCTTGAGTTCATCTGTTCGACCCGGTCAGCCGTCGATTGGACCGTCTTGCGCACGCGGTCGATCACGACGATCTGCTCCCGGATCTCCTCCCACGCTCCTGCGTCGCCACTCATGTCGTTCACGCTCTGGAGCACCTGGGTGATCGCTCGATGAGCGTCGGTCACGGCTGCTGCCTGTCGCTCGGAGCCTTGCCCGATCGACTCGCTCGCGTCCGACAAGTGCGACGTGCTCTGAGCTGCCTGCTGGCCGGCTTCTGCCTGACTCGTCGCAGCCATCGCGATCTGTTCGCTCACTGACGCCAGTTCCGCAACCGACCGTCCAGACGCCTCACTCGCTCCGCTCAACTGAGAACTGCTCCTCGCAAGGCTCTCGGCGATCTCGGACGAGGCTGAAATGACCTCTTTGAGTTCCGCCGAGAAAACGAACTCGATGTACGCCTCCATGATCAGGGACTGATCCAAATTGAAAGCCTTCATCAGACAGACCGCAGCCTCGGTCGCCTTCTTGGGGCTCAGCCGAAAGTGTTGTGACAGCAAGGGGAGCATTTCGTCGATGTAGGTCGACATGGCTGCGTAGTAGAACCGTGGTTCAAGGCCAATCATCGCATGGACTTTGCCGATCACCAAGCGACTCTCAAAGTAGTCGTCGTCAAACTCCCCTCTGAACATCGTCTCAAAGTAAGTTGGATTCGTCTTTTTGAGCCTGTCCACCGAACTGCCAGCTGAACTGATGACGGCCAAAGCTCCGGGAATCCTGCCGACGTGCTCGTAAAACGCGTCGACGATCTTGCCCATGGACGGCCTGAAGACCGGCCCAAGTGACTTCAAGACGACTCGGTCACTTTCAGTGATCCGGCACACTTCGAGCCGTTGAGCACGCGTCCTCGCGTCTATGCCCAGTCGTGTTGTCAACATATGGTTTTCCGGGCCGAGGCACCACCCGCAGCCCGCCAAGCAATTCATCGGACGACGGACTGTCTCCCAAAAGATAGACAAAACCACCAATAAAGTACGCAATCGCGAGACGAGGATCCCCGGGAGCCGCCCGATCCGGCCCATGGGTTGAAAACTGATCAAACTGCCTCACAACGGACGGGTGCGCATAACAGACTCAACGCGTACCCCGCGGAAAGCCTCTGGAAGTGAGGCGTCGCCCCTGTTTGCGATATGCCCAACTTTGCCGAGCAAGACTCAACGATTCCAGAGCGACGGTGGGCCGTTCGCCCCATCGGCCTGATCCCCCCGGTGATCGGAAGTACCAAGGGGATGCCAAAGGAAAGGGGTGCCCGTAGATCTGAGCACCCCGCATGGCACCGAACAGAGTCGGCGGTGGAAACCGTTCTAGGCAGCCGCCCGATATTCCGCAATCAAGTCCGTGCCATAGACCTTTCGCTTGGACTTTGACAGGATCACTTCGGCATTGTCATTGATCACGGTCAATTGCTTGGCGTTCTCATCGAGCTTCAGAACACTGGCCACAAGCTCTCCGATCTGGTTCGTCAGGACTTGTGACGACGCGCTCATCTCCTCGGTGGCCGCCGAGTTCTCTTCGGCCGAAGCGGCGGCTTGTTCGATCATCGCATTCATCCCATCAATGGCCTTATTGATGGTCTGGACGAGTTGGGCGTTCTGCATCGTCACGTCGCTGACGACGGTCATCGCGTCTTTGGCCCGTTTGCCTGTCTGCACGGCCCCTTCAGCCGAGCGTGAAATGGCCTCGAGACACTTGGCTGCCTCCAAAGTCACTTCAGAGGCACCCTCGACGTCCTGCATTGTGCCTTTCATCGAGTCGGCAGCGTCTCGACTGCCTTGTTGAACGGCAGTGATGAGCATCGTGATCTCTTTGGTGGCCACGGCGGAGTGTTCGGCGAGCTTTCGGACTTCGTCGGCAACAACCGCGAACCCTCGGCCAGCTTCCCCGGCCCTGGCCGCCTCGATCGCGGCGTTCAGGGCCAGGAGGTTTGTCTGCGAGGCAATGTCTTCAATGGTTTGGACGATCCGACCGATCTGGTCTGAACTCTCGTTCATCTCCTCCACCTTGTCAGCCGTCACCTTGACTGCCGACTTCACCCTTTCGATAGCAGAAAGCCGTTCTTTGATTTGTTCCCAGATCGAGGCAAGTTGATGAATCTCGCTAATGCTGTCACTCACGTCGCCGATGGCGGTCTGGGCCTTGGTGACAGCGTCGCCTTGCTTCACTGCGCCCTCCCCGATCTCCTGGCTGGATGCAGCCAGTTTGAGCGTGCTCTCGGCCGACTCTTGCGCCGAAGCGGCCTGAGACGTGGCCGATCGGGCGATTTCTTCGGTCACCTCCGACATTTCGTGGACTGCCGTCCCAGCATGCTCGCTCGCGGATCTTAGAGAAGCGCTGTTCTGCGCCAGGATGGAAGCCACGCCTGTCGTTTGCGAGAGAACGGACCGAAGTTCGTTGACAAACCCGTACTCGATATAGGCGTCAATGATCAGCGCCTGATCGAGGTTGAGGGCCTTCTGCATGGCGACGAGCGCAAGCTTGAGCTTCTTCGGATTGCGCTTGTAGTGGTCAACTATCAAGGGGAATATCGTGTCAAAGTAAGCCGTCATCGACGCAAAGAAGACGGGCGCCTCAAGACCAATCTCAGCGTGAATCTTGCCGATTTTTTCGCGATGAGCGAAGTACTCCTCGTCGAACTTGGCGGCGAAGATCTGGGCAAAATAGTGAGGGTTGGTCTTTTTGAGCCTTTCGATCGAGCTGCCAGCTCTGTCGATCGTCTCACTCGTCCCCCGTATCGTCAAGGCGTGCTCGTAGAATCTGTCCACGATCTGGGACATGTGCTTGGTCAGAAACTGACCAAGCTCCCTGAGCATTTCAACTTCTAGCTCGTCAATCCGGTTGGCCCGAAGGGCCGCTGCGAGCTTGTCTGGTGGCATTTGCCTGACAACGTGGTGCCTGCTGTTCGACATGAAGTCCTCAACGACATTGAGGATTGTCGGGCCCAGTCTAACAATTCATAGGGTCTTGCCCTTAATCCTTATGGAGAATTGAGTCAGGATAGATGATGGACGTCAGTTCTTCTCAAGGTCTCCGTTTTCTATCGGCATGTGTTCCAGAGTCGCGCGAGCCTCGATGGGGTTCTCGACGACTTCGTCACTTTTGACCCTGCCATCACGAAAGTGAATGATCCGCTTGCAGTGATGCGCGATATCGTCCTCGTGAGTCACGATGATCACCGTCTTTCCTGCCCGATTCAGCTCTTGGAACAGAGCCATGATCTCCTCGCCAGTCCGAGAGTCGAGGTTTCCGGTTGGTTCGTCGCCCAGGATCATGACGGGGTCGTTGACGATCGCTCGAGCGATCGCCACGCGTTGCTGTTGGCCCCCCGACAGTTCATTCGGACGGTGGTGCATCCGTTGCTCTAAACCCACTCGGCCCAGGGCCTGCTTTGCGTTCTCGGTGCGGTCTTTGACACCGGCGTACATGAGCGGCAATTCGACGTTTTTGAGGGCCGAAGTCCGTGGTAACAGGTTGAAAGTCTGAAAGACGAACCCTATCAGTTTGTTGCGAACCCGAGCCAACTCGGAGTCGGTGAGTCCAGAGACTTCCTTCTGATTCAGCCAGTACTGGCCAGCGGTGGGTCTGTCCAGACATCCAATCATGTTCATGAAGGTGGACTTACCGCTTCCGCTCGGGCCCATGATGGCGACAAATTCGCCTTCGTTGATCGTCAGGTCGACCTCGCGCAAGGCGTGCACGACAGTCGTACCCATGACGTAGTCTTTCGATAGGCCCTTGACTTGGATGACGGGGTTACTCATTGGGATCTACTTGGCGGAAGACTCGCCGACCGCTTCTATTGGGACATTTAGGTTCATTCGTACCTCAGCGCCTCGATGGGCAAGAGGTTGCTCGCTCGAACTGCCGGATAGAGTCCGAACACGACTCCGACTATCGAGGAGAAGGCAAAGGCCCATATGACGGCTGCGACGTTGACGACGGATGGAACCTGCAGGAGCGCTGCAACGAATTGTACAGCTACGCTGCCTAAAAGGATACCAATTACGCCTCCTAACACACACATCACGACGCTCTCTAAGAGAAACTGGGTGAGGATCGTCCCGCGTTGCGCGCCTAGGGCTTTCCGCAGGCCGATTTCGCGGGTTCTCTCGGTCACGCTCACGAGCATGATGTTCATGATCCCAATTCCGCCGACCAAGAGCGAGACGCTCGCGATCCCTGCCAGGAGCATGCTGAGGATCTGCGACTGAGTCTGGATAGCGGCCAATGTGTCGGCTTGGTTCATGACTCGGAAGAGATCCTCGCCCGTTGCGTCCTTCCTTGTGGCAGACAAGACGTCCTCGACTTCTCGCTGAAGCTCGACCATGATTGTGCTGTCCACTCCCTGCAACTCGATGTAGTTGAGCCTGTCCTTGGAGCCGAGAAGTCGGTTTTGAGCGGTCTTCAGTGGGATATAGACCTGGTCGTCAGCGTTCATGAAACCGGATCCACCTTTGTAGTCCACGACCCCGCTGACCTCAAAGTTCTGGTTACCGATCTTGATCGTTGCGCCGATGGCGTTTTCACTGTCGAACAGCTCTTGGTACACGGCGTATCCAAGCACGGCCTTGCGCTCCAACAGCTCGTTGTCCATGTCGGTGAACCAAGATCCCGCGAACATCTTGTTCGCGTTCTCGATGAACTGTGCGCTCGGCTCGACACCGTTGATGGACGTCCGTGCCGCATTGCTGCCGAACTTCACCGTCGACTGTCCTGAGAACCTACTGGAGACGACACCGGTGATGTACTTGATGGCAGGCACCTGTGCCCGTAGTCGGTCGACATCGGCCGGCCGAAGCGTACTGGCGTCGCCCACGCTCATGCCATGGCCGCGGCCCCAGTTGGGCATGACCGTGATACGGTTGGAGCCCATCACCTCGAGTTGAGCCAGCGACTTCTTCTTGGTGCCTTCACCGATGCCGATCATGGCGATCACGGATCCGACACCGATCACCACCCCAAGCATCGTGAGAAGCGACCGCAGCTTGTTCGATCCTATCGAGCGAAGCGCGCTGTCGAAGCTGTCACCTAGGTTCATCGTTTCCTCACCGTGTTCAACACCGTTCGCTGTCCAGACCGTGCGGGGGCCCGGAGTCCAGTAAACATCCGAGTCGGGAAGGTCCCACGGCTATCCGCCCTTGCCCGATGCCCGCGACTTGCTCGGGCCCTTCGTGTTGAATGATCCGAGCGTTCCCTGACTGTTCTGGGCCTGCTCCATCTTGGCCTGTCGGTCGCGCATGGCCCTGAGGTCGATTTCGGCCACGACCACCTTGTCGCCCTCTTTGAGGCCCTCGACGATCTCGACATTGTCGTTGCCCGTCGCTCCGACCTTGACCTCACGCTTCTCGGGCTTGAGCGGATCCGCAGTCTCGACCCGAACATAGGCTTTGTCGCCTTCATGTTGGACTGCCTGCTGAGGCACCGTCACGACGTTTTCCTTAGCGAACTGGATGAACTCGCAGGTGGCGTTCATGCCGGGCCGGAGGATCGGAGGGCGCTTGTGCTCCCCTGTCGCGCCCCGGTCTGCACTTGAAGTGTCGCCATTCGAGCCGTTGCCCGCTTCCTGTCGGGCACCTGCTCCCTCACGCCGGCCCCCACCGTTACCGCTGCTTTGGCTTCGTGACTCTGGCGTACGGCCCTTGATGCTGACCCGGACTTTGATCGTCGTGACAGAGGATGCGGTCGCGGCAGAAGGGAAAACCCGCTTGACTTCACCGTCGAACACGTCGCCCGGATAAGCGTCCAAGATTGTCCGGACTTTCTGGCCAACTTTGACGCTGGCAATGTCGGCTTCGTCCACCAAGCACTCCACCTCCATCTGCGTCGTGTCCGAGATCTGGACAAGGCTGGTTCCTTGCGAAAACGTCGAAGTGCCAGGGGGAATGATCGTCCCTTCCTCAAGGTACTTTGTGGTGACGATGCCGGCTCGCGGAGCCACAACTGTCGTGCTGTTGAGTTGAACACGCGCATTGTCCATGGCGACCCGGCTCCGAACTGCCGAGGCCTGGGCGCTCTTGATGTCCTCGCGCCTGAGCGATACGTTCAGTCTCGCCGTGCGGGCCTGGTCCAAGGCGATCTCAGCCGACCGGACGCTTTCACGGGCCGCTTTGAGGTCGGCCGCCGAAAGCGGCACCCGGTTCTGGTTTGCTTTGGCCTGGTTGAGAGCTTGCTGGGCTTGGTCGACCTTGGCGCGGGCCGTCTTGAGATCGGAGTCGATCTCCGTCTCAATGGTTTGGAGCCGTTGTTGTGCCACAAGAAACGTTGCCCGCGACGACTCAAGGGATGTCTTCTGCTGGTCTACTGCGCTCTGTGCGACATAACCTTCCTTTAGGAGCGTTTGTTGTCGCTGTAGTTCAGCCTGTTGCGCCGCGAAGTCGGCTTTGGCCTTCTCAAACTGCCCCTGGGCGTCTTTGCGAGTCTGGGGAATCTGGATCTCCTGGAGCGAGCGGAGCGCTTCCTTGGCGGTGGCTAGGTTCGCCAGGGCAGACCCGAGGTCAGCTTTGGCAAGGACAGGCTGAGCCTTGTAGGTTTCCTCGACCTGAGCCAGCTTCGTCTTGGCCAGGGCCAGGTTGTTCTCAGCATCGGCAACGCGCTGGATCGCGTTCTGCTCTTCGATGGACGCCGTGGTCCGGGATTGCTGAACCTTGGCTTCTGCGGCACTGAGGTCCGCAGAGGCTTGGTCGTAGGCGGCTTGAGTGTCGCGGGGATCGATCAGGGCAATCTTGTCGCCCTCTTTGACGACGGACCCCTCCTCGACAAACAACTTGGTGACGATTCCTCCAGCTTTGGACTTCACGTCGACTTGCGTCAACGGCACGAGCGTTCCTGTCGCTGAAGTCGAGCGGATCACTTCGCCAATTGTCACGGGAGTGTACTTGTATTCAATTTGTGAGCTCGATTTCGAGCCATTGATGACGGCGAAGACCGCGGCCGCGATCAGCGCGAGGACACCGATTCCAATGGCCCACTTATTCACCGTCGACCTCGCCGGGAAGCGACTTGCCCGTCACCTGTCTCAGCTTGACCTCGGCTATTTGCAGGTCGTAGTAGGCTTGAACGTAGTTGGACTCGGCCGTTGCCAGGCTGACCTGGGCGGTCAGTTGATCGAGAATCGTTCCTGCCCCCTCCTTGTAGGCGCCGCTCGCAGCGTTGTAGTTCTCCTGGGCGGCGTCTCGGGCAAGTTTTGCAGCGGACAAGAGGTCGAAGTCCTGCTTAAACGCTTTGTAGGCGGCTTCGATCTCCGCCGTCACGTCGCGCTCCGTCTGAGTGTAGGTCGCTTCTTGAGCTTTCAGGCTCAGCTCTGCGACCCGCAGGTTCTCCTTCGAGTTGAACCCGTCGAAAAGCGGGAAACTCGCGACGAAGGACAGGGTCGGTCGGTCGAACTGGCTGTCACTGAACGACTTGATGTAGTTGGCTTTTGCCTGGAACGAGACTGACGTGTCCAGTTTGGCGAGTTGGACACTAACCTTGGACAAGTCGACCTGTTTCCGCGCGGCAAGGAGGCTCGGACGCGCGGCTAGTCCGTCCTTGAGGGCCTGTTCCAGCGTGTAGTCGACCATCGCCGGCTGCTCCATTTGGCTGTCGTCCAATACGGGGAGTTGCTGGTTGGGCCACCCTAGGACAGCTCGCAGATTGGCGAGTGACGTCGAAACTTGGTTGGTTGCCGTAAGCACGCTGACTTGGGCGTTGAGGGCGTCTGCCCGAGCCTGAAGGATGTCCTTCTTAGGGCCTGCCCCGACTTCCTCACGCTTCTCCGCCGCATCCTGCAGTTTCAGCGCCCGCTCGAGTGACGACTGTGAGACCTTGAGCAACTGCTGAGCCCGAAGAGCGTCGTAGAAACTCGAATGTACGGTGAACAGGACCGAGCGATAGGTGTCCAACGACTGGAAGAGCGTCTGTTCTTGCTCGAGGCGGGCACGTGAGTAGGTGGCAGAACGGCCACCATTGTCGAAGAGTAGCCAACTGGCCGTCAGTTGGGAGCTCGACGAATCGATGTCAGAGCGCCCTTTGCCCGAGCCGGTCAAATTGTCAACGTAGCCGTCTTCGCGTTGGTACGAAGGAGTCAACGTTGGCAGAAAAGCCGAGTAGGCTGCCTTGGTGCTAGCCTGGGCGGCCTCATAGCTCAGGCGGGCAGCCATGACCGTTCCGTTGTTCGCATTCGCCGCCTTGAGGGCGTCTTGAAGGGTCAGCTTGTCTTGACCTAACGCCGTCGCAGACAACAGAGCCCCTAAAGACAGTAGTAGAGCCTTACTCATCCGGACACCTAAATGGAAGCGGGCCAGTCGCCTGCCCGCCTCTACTTACCTGGACAATACGCGGCTGCGTTCCGAAGCCTCAGGACTGGCCCCAGGAAGCCCCGTCAATTGCGTCCTTTCAAACTGGAGAAAGAAGTCAAGACAGTGGCTCCAGACCACTGCAGTGCACATCCCTGTGCAACCGCAGTCGTCATGGCTACAATAAGGTCATGGCCGCCACCCTTCCCCGCACTGGGATCGACAACATTCGTCAGATCCTCGGTAGCGACGATCTGCTGAAGCACCAGTCCAAGACCGTGGACAAGTCGATGCTTCATTTGCCTGGCCCTGACTTCATCGATCGGGTCTTTGCTCAGACCGACCGGAATCCCCAGGTCCTTCGGAGCCTGCAATCAATGTTCGATCACGGGCGGCTTGGTGGCTCTGGCTTCCTGAGCATCTTGCCGGTGGACCAAGGAATTGAACACAGTGCGGGCGCTAGTTTTGCGAAGAACCCGGAGTACTTCGACCCTGAGAACATCGTCAGGCTCGCCATCGAAGGCGGATGCAATGCCGTCGCCAGCACACTTGGTGTCCTGGGATCCTGTAGCCGGAAGTACGCTCACAAGATTCCTTTCATGGTGAAGATCAACCACAACGAGCTGCTCACCTATCCGAACAAGGCCGAACAGATCCTGTTCGCGCAAGTTGAACAAGCCTGGAACCTCGGTGCCACCGCGATCGGAGCAACAATCTACTTCGGGAGTGATGATGCGGGCCGAGAGATCGTCGAGGTCAGCCAGTGTTTCGCCCATGCCCACGAGCTGGGGATGGCCACAGTCCTCTGGTGCTACCTCCGGAACAACGCCTTCAAAAAGGACGGCGTCGACTATCACCTTTCGGCCGACCTTACCGGACAGGCCAACCACCTCGGCGTTACGATCGAAGCGGACATCGTAAAGCAGAAGTTGCCCGAGTGCAACGGGGGCTACAAAGCGCTCAACACGGGTGGCAGCAGCTACGGCAAGCTCGATGAGCGCATCTACACCCAGTTGACCAGTGACAACCCGATCGACCTGTGCCGATACCAGGTTCTGAACAGCTACATGGGTCGCGCTGGGCTCATCAACTCAGGGGGAGCTTCCGGATCGAACGACCTGCAAGACGCCGTGACGACGGCCGTGATCAACAAGCGGGCGGGAGGCATGGGCCTCATTAGTGGTCGAAAAGCGTTCCAAAAGCCGATGAAGGACGGCGTCGCACTTCTGAACGCCATTCAGGACGTCTACCTCTGCCCCGACGTCACCGTAGCCTAGACAGAGCTTTCAGGCGCCTCCACAAGGTCCGACCTGTGATGGCGCCTGAGATCGATCCACCGCTACTTCCCGGGCTTGCCGAGCAGTTCGACGAGCCGTGTCTCCGTAGCCTTGCTCACGTCGTCGGTGAAGGACAAGTCCCACCGCCACTCGCCGCCGGATCGAACCATCTTGGCCACACCCAAAAGCGTCACCGTCTGCCCCTCGACGGTCAGCTTGCACGACGTGGCGGCATAGGCGGTCGATCCTTCGACAATCACTTGTCCGACGACGAACTCGTTCAGTTCGCTGAAGAGCTTGGTGACCTGGTCATCGGGGTCTGATTCTTTGATCCCAGTCTCGACGTCTTTGGCGAACGCCTCGTCGGTCGTCAATGACTTCTTGACTGTGGACGAGAACTCGGTCACGTGGTAGAGGCCCTTCCAGTCTTTGCCTTTGAGGACGGTGAAGAGCTGCTGCACTCGGGTCTGGACTGCTTCGGTTTCTTTGTTCTGGGCAATGGCCAACCCGCTCACCGCGACCAAGAGGGCCAGAAGAGCGGTACGCACAAACGGTTTGATGAGGTTCATGACTTCTTCCCACGGTCACCTCATAGGAGAGGCGCCCACCCTTTTGTTTTCGGACAGAGAGCGGCTCAGGATCAGAGTCGTTGGAGGCTAAGACAGCTTGAACGGAAGGTCACGGAGCCTCTTGCCCGTAGCGTGGAAGATCGCATTGCCAAGCGCGGGTGCGATCGCAATGATCGGGGTCTCCCCGGCTCCCGCCGACGGGTTGGCGTTGTCGATCAACACGCAATCGATCTTGGGTATGTCGGTAAACCGGGGAACGCGGTACCGCGAAAGGTGCGCGTTCTTGATCTTGCCGTCAGCGAACAGCACTTCCTCCCAAAGGGCACCGCCGAGGCCCATGATCAGCGACCCGACAACCTGGTTCTGGAGCTGCTCAGGATTGACGATGCTCCCGCACTCGAACGCTGTGACAACCCGGATAATGGTCAGTTCACCGTTGTTGACGAAAACCTCCACCGCGGTTGCGACAACGCTGTTCTTCTCGATGCCGCAAGCAATCCCCTGGCCGTGCCCCCTTCCTCCTTCCATCGGCGCCCAACCGAACTTTTGGGCGGCGGTGGTCAGGACGCCCTGAATCCTGGAGTTGGTTAGGTTGTGGAGCCGGAATTGCAGGGTATCCATGCCCAGGGCACAGGCGACCTCGTCTAGGTGGGTCTCGCGGGCGAAGTTGTTGAACGTGGCCGCCAGCGCCCGGTAAGACCCTTGGCGCAATGGCGACTCGACCTCGTGGAACTCGGTGTGAGGATCGTTCACATCGTATGGCATACCGATCCCGGCCCCACCCGAGTTGTAGTTGTCAAAGATCCAGCTTTGGAGCTTTCCCTGGTCGTCCACCGAGCTCTGGACCTCGACCACGCCGGCGGGCCGGAAATACGCCCACGTAAACTCCTCTGTCCGTGACCACACGAGCTTGACGGGCACGCCGAGTTTGAATGACACACGGGCGGCCTCGACCGCCGCCTCTCCCGTGTGCTTGCCCCCATATCCGCTCCCCGTGTCCGGAACGATGACACGCACTTTGCTCTCGGGCAGTCCCAATGCCTCGACAAGTTCACTCTTGACACCGAAGGGCCGCTGTGAGCCGGTGTAGACAGTGAGTTTGCCATCGCTCCAGTTGGCGACCGCGGCTCGGGGCTCGAGTGGTACGTGCGCGATGTACTCACACGTGTACCGTCCTCGATGTTGGCCCGCAGGAAGCGTCGTTTGAGGCTCTGACGTTTTCAAAAGGGCGAAGAGCTCTTTGTTCGAGGGTTGAGACGACTCCGTCCATTCAGCCCGTATTTTTATCAGGGCCGCTTCGGCTTCACGAACTGTCGGTGCGGCGACCGCGACGAAGTCGCCGTCGTGAACGACTCGGACTCCCCCGAGCGCTTCAACTTCCTTCGTGTCCAGCGTAACCAGCTTGGCATGGTAGCTCGGAGGTCGGAGTATCTTGGCGTGTACCATGCCCGGAAGAGCGATGTCCGATGCATATTTGTGTCGGCCCGTCACAAACTCGCGGCCGTCCACCTTGTGCAACGGCTTGCCAAGCACTTTCCAGTCCTTGTGGGCGGTAAGGGCGATAGACTCGTCGATCGCCTTGTCCAAGAACTTGTCCTTGACAAGCTCGCCATAGCGTGCCGTCTGCTTGGGGCCGACGATTCTTCCGTCCACCGCAACCAGCTTGGCCCGATCAATCTGCCACAGATCGGCGGCCAAATCGATCAGAGCCTCTCTCGCACTCGCGGCCGCACGCCGAACCTGGGGAAGCATGGTCGGTGTCGTCCGGCTTCCAAAGGTGCCCATGTCGTAGGGAACAAGGTCGGTGTCCGCCATGGTGACCCTCACGTCTTTAACTGGCACCCTGAGTTCCTCCGCCACCCCTTGTGTCAACGAGGTGCGGGCGTTCTGTCCAACTTCAGCCTTCCCCGTGAAGACAGTCACTTGTCCGTCTGCTCCAACATGAACCCAGGCGCTGATTACTTGTGGAATGTTCTGGCCGCGTTGAGCCCAAGCCTTGGCGATCACGTCTGGCGTGGTAGCGAAAACAATGACCCCTCCCCCTAGTGCTTTCAGCAAGCTCCTCCGTGACAGCGTGACTTGACGAGTGGTCACGGCTTACCTCCTGCGGCTCGTTTAATGGCGTTCACCATACGCGGATAGCCTCCGCAACGGCAGATGTTGCCGTGCATATGTTGGAGGATGTCTTCGTCAGTCGGGTGCGGGATCCGCCTGAGCAAGGCGTAGGCAGACATGATCATCCCTGGCACGCAGTAAGCGCACTGCATGGCATCTTCATCCAAGAAGGCCTGTTGGAGCGGGTGCAAATTGCCGTCTTGCTCAAGCCCTTCGATGGTGGTGACCGGCTTGCCGACCGCTTCCTCAACGAGGGTCACGCACGCGTGGACATGTTCGTTGCCCAGCAGGACCGTGCACGCTCCGCACTGAGACTCACCGCATCCATATTTCGTTCCAGTGAGACCGATCTCGTCCCTGAGGACTTCAAGAAGTGTGGTCTGAGGATCAGCCTTGACCTGGTGTTTCTCCCCGTTGACGACAAGCTCGACCGCTCCGCCCATTGCCTTAGCCTCAGTATACGACCGGGCGCTTGTCGAAAGGATCTTGCCTTCCTTTTGCAGTTCGTTCGGACGGGGATTTCGTTGCTCTTCCGGCGACGCCCTGCGTTCTACATGCGCTGATTGGAGACTGCTTCGAGGCAACGCGGGTCGAAGCCGCAACCTTTGGGCCAGCGACCAAACAGGTCTGTCGCGGATAGTCAGGAAGTGTTGCGCAAGGACCCCTTCCGCAGCATACGCGCAAACCCAAGATGGAAGCGCCGGCCGTCTTCGTGGCGACTATCAGGTGCCTGCCGGTCCGGCTGAACCCTTGCAGAGCCGCCTCGCGCCAGGGTCAACAGCAGGCGGGCCACGAATAGCGTCGATCATTGAGCCAGACCCGCAGCGACGGGTAGCCTTTTGTTCATGCCACATGGCCGTCTTCTGTCCTTTTGCGCCTCGGGGATCCTGGCTTCTTCCGCTTTCGCCGGGCTCGGACCTGAGAACACAGCGGTCATTGTCAACGGCGACAGTTGGGTCTCGATGACGGTGGCGAACGAGTACGCCAAGTTGCGGGGTGTTCCCGCCTCTAACTTTGTCGTGCTTCACGGCCTGTCAAGCTACGAGGTCACGGACGTTGACCACTTCCGAACCGAAATCCTTGGGCCAGTTTTGGCTGCGTTGGACGCACGGGGTCTCCGGCAACAGATCGATTGCGTCGCCTACTGCCCTGATATCCCCTATGCGGCTGTGACCAGCCCGGACATGGCGGGCAAGCAGTATCCCCAGGTCATGACACCCGTCGCTTCTACGAATGGCCTTACCTACCTCTACGAACTCGTCGAGAAGAAAGACACGGACTACCTGAATCTGGACGTCAACCTCTACGACCGACGCCAAGTACCGTTGCCCACTGGGGTTCCCCTCAACAAGGACGAGCAAGCCGCCTACGCCAAAGGGGTCAACCTCTACATGGAGAAGAAGTACAACGAATCGTCCGACACGCTTCTACCGTTGCTCGCGGTCAAGCGGAGGGACTCCAACATCGCCTACAACACAGCGTGTTCATTGTCTCTCGCAAGCCGTCCCGACGAGGCCGTAGCAGCACTCAGGAAGGCGGTCGCGGCCGGCTGGCGCGACTACAACCATGCAGCGAGTGACCCTGATCTGAAGCCGCTGGCAAACCGGGAGGACTTTCAGCAGGTTATGCGTCTTCTGAAGTCGGTCCATATTGAAGTCCAGCCAGGTGCCGCGTTCCGATCACGATACGGATGGAGCGACGAAGGAACAGCAGGCACCTCGGGCGCGCATTACCTACTCTCGACCTTTCTCGGTGTGACCTGCGGAAGAGGTAATTCGGTGAACGAGGTTCTCGAATGTCTCAGGCGAGACGCGTCGGCCGACTTTTCCGCCCCGAAAGGCACCATCTATTTCCCGAAAAACGGCGACGTGCGCTCGACAACGCGCGAATGGGGGTTCCAACCAGCCGTAGACGCGCTCAAGGCACTAGGCGTCAACGCGATAGTCGAAAACGGCGTCCTGCCAATGAACCGGAACGACGTCGCAGGAGCCATGATCGGCACTTCGGACTTCAATTGGTCGTCAAGTGGCAGCACGGTCGTTGCCGGCGCGATCCTAGAGCACCTGACGAGCTTTGGCGGCATCATTACTGAGCGGGCGGGCCAGACGCCCTGCACCGACTTCATTCGGGCGGGAGCGGCCGGATCTTCGGGAACGGTCATGGAACCCTTTGCCCTCCAGGAGAAGTTCCCGACGCCGTTCATGCACGTGCAATATGCCAAGGGCTTCACCCTAGCGGAGTCGTTCTACCAGTCCGTATACGGCCCCTATCAGCTTCTTGTGATCGGCGACCCTCTGTGCCGGCCCTGGGGAAAGCCCCTTGAGGTGTCGGTATCTGGCGTCACCCCTGGAGCGCTCTTGAAGGGCAAAGTCACGCTGAAGCCGACCGCGTCGAGGCCATTGGACGTCGCCCAGTATGAGCTCTATGTCGACGGGAAGTTCATGTCGACTGGAACGAGCCTCCCTCTCGATACGACCATGCTGGCAGACGGATCGCACGATCTAGAGATCGTCGCAGTCGAAAAAGGATCCCTTGAGGCCCGTTCCCACGTTGTGGTCCCCTTTGTGTCTGGGGCTCAGCGTGTTACAGTCAGCCAACCCAATACGGCCACGATGGGAGAGTCGGCCTCAGTGACCGTCGCGTGCCCTGGAGCCAAGTCGATTGAGCTTGTCAGCTTGGGTCAGTCCGTAGGTCAAATCGCAGCGGACAAAGGGACGATCGATGTGGACACTTCCCGGCTCGGACTTGGTCAAGCCCTTTTGATGCCGGTTGCCCATGTGGGAGACCGGACGGTCACCGGACCTCCCGTTCGGCTCCAGGTCAATCCACGTGCCTTTATCGCTCCGGTTCAACCCCCAACGGGACCGACGCAGCCGGGCCTTGCGTTGACGATCGCCGGGGGTGGCAGTACCGTTGTCCAGGACACGATCAACGGTAACTGGCTCCAGAACCTGGCCAAAGGGCCGAACCAGACGTTCGTACTGACCGGCTACTTCGACGCTCCCAAAGACGACCTGTACCAACTCCAGCTCAAAACGAACACGAAGGCTACGATCGAGATCAGCGGTTCAACTGTCTGCGCCGCTCGTGACGAGAGCCAGCGCTTCGTCTGCGTCCCGTTGGGCAAGGGTCCCCACCGGTTGACTGTCCACGGGACAGCACCTGCAGAGGCTGTTTTGGACATCCGCCTAGGTTCTAATGGCTGCTACCACTTGGCGCAGGGCCAATTTCGCTGTGCGGTCCACTAGCTGGACAAGTGCTGACCCTAGGTTCCTCGTATCGCGTCGAGGCTCGTTGCGGCTTTCTCGGAGTTCACAAGGGAACTCAGCTTCCATGCCAGATCCCGTAGTTAGACGAGATATTGGACGAAGTCGTCCTATAAGTCCCCCGGAGCGAGCCTGAGCGGGTATCTTCTCAGGCCAATGGCTCGGTTCCATTCCGCGCAGCACCATCACGCGACCAATGGGTTGCGGTGTTGCCGCGCGTAAGGATCCCTGCTAGATCACCAAGCGAGCCCACCGCATTCAAGCGGTGGGCTCGCTCCGTTTTTCAGGAGCCCCGATATGAACATCGACTTTGACAAGACAGAAGGTCTGGTGCCGGCGATCGTCCAAGATGCCGAGACCGGGCGCGTGCTGATGCTCGCCATGATGAACCAAGAGGCGTGGAGCAAGACAGTGGAGACCGGACTCGCTACGTTCTTCAGCCGGTCAAGAGGAAAGCTGTGGGTAAAGGGCGAGAGCAGTGGGCATGTGCTCAAAGTCGTCGAGGCCAGGACAGACTGTGATCACGACGCGGTGCTCCTGCGCGTAAACCCGATCGGCCCGGGAGTGTGTCACGAAGGATTCGAAAGCTGCTTCTTCCGCGTGCTTGATGGCGACGATTGGGCTGTTCGCGAAGAACGTCGCTTTGACCCATCGGCCGTCTATGGGGGGCTTGCGTGAAACTCCGCCTTGGAATCCCGAAGGGAAGCCTTGAGTCGGCCACGATCGAGCTTTTTCGCCGTGCCGGCTGGGTCGTGACGGTCAGCAGCCGTTCCTATTTCCCCGCCATCGACGATCCCGAAATCGAGTGCATGTTGATCCGGGCCCAAGAGATGGCCCGATACGTGGAGAACGGGATCCTGGACGCCGGCCTTACGGGGATGGACTGGATCGCCGAGACCGACGCCGACATCGTGCCCGTGGCCGACCTGGTCTACGCCCGGCAGAGCTTCGGCAAGGTCAAGTGGGTCTTGGCTGTTCCTGAGGACTCAAAGATCCGTTCAGTCCAGGATCTGGAAGGAAAGGTCATTGCGACCGAGTTGGTCGGTGCGACGCGGCGGTACTTGGCCGCCAACGGGGTGAGCGCCAAAGTTGAGTTCAGTTGGGGCGCTACGGAGGTCAAACCGCCAGTCTTGGCGGACGCCATCGTCGAGGTGACAGAAACCGGCTCTTCGCTGCGCGCCAACAAGTTGCGCATCGTCGAGACGGTCATGGAGTCGAACACGCAGTTGATCGCCAACAAGGCTTCTTGGGGAGACGACTGGAAGCGGGGCAAGCTCGAGGACATGAAGCTGCTGCTTGAAGGGGCGATCGCGGCAGTCGGGCGGGTCGGCATGATGCTCAACGTGACATCGGCCGCGCTGCCCCAAGTATTGGACGTTTTGCCGTCACTCAACAGCCCAACCGTGTCGCCTCTGGCCGATGGGACGTGGGTCGCCGTGAACACGGTGCTGCCCGAGTCCCTGGTGCGAGCCATCATCCCCAAACTCAAGGCGGTCGGCGCGACTGGGATCGTCGAGTATCCGCTCAACAAGATCGTGGTGTGAGAGATGATCCGAATCCTGACTCCTGACCAAGCCGACGCACTGTCGAGAACGAAGGACGACAGGCTGTGCGAAGCCGAAGCGGTCGTAGCACCGATCATCGATGACGTGCGACGGCGCGGCGATGCCGCCGTCATGGACCATGCGAGGCGTCTTGACGGTCTTGAGGGTGACCGAGTGTTGATTGACTCTGCCGACTTGGACAGGGCATTGGACACTGTCACTTCCGACTTTCGAAGGGCGGTCGTGACAGCGATCCAGCACGTCAAAGCATTCGCGGAACTCCAGGTTCCGCGCGAGTTTCGGGCTGAGTTGGCACCTGGCCACGTCGTGGGCCAAATCGTGCGACCCCTTTCGCGCGTTGCAGCCTATGTTCCGGGAGGGCGATATCCCCTGCCTTCGACCGTCGTCATGACGGCCGTTCCCGCGAAGGCTGCCGGGGTCCAGGAAGTCTGGGCCACCACTCCCAAGCCCACTCCCGAGACTCTTGCGGCCGCGTCACTTTCCGGAGTCCAGAGAATGGCTCAGATCGGAGGGGCCCAAGCCTTGGCAGCGTTCGCGTTCGGAACGGAGACGGTCCCCAAAGTCGACCGCATTGTCGGCCCCGGCAACATCTATGTTGCGGCTGCCAAGAAGCTGCTGGCAGGTGAGGTCGGCATTGACTTTGTTGCGGGTCCAACGGAGGTGGTGATCGTCGCAGAATCGGGCGATCCGCGATGGATCGCGGCCGACATGCTGGCTCAGGCAGAACATGATTTCGATGCGTCCGCCATTCTGATCACGACGTCACGAGGATTTGCCGAGCAAGTCCTGGGAGAAATCGAGCGTCAACTTGACATTTTGCCGACCTCGGGCGTTGCCCGCGTCGCCATCGACAGGAACAGCGCAGTGGTTTTGGCCGAGTCCCGTTCGCAAGCCATCGCCATAGCGAACGACTTCGCCGCCGAGCACTTGTGCCTTCACGACAGTACGCTTCTCGGGGAGATCACGTGCGCCGGAAGCGTCTTCCTCGGGCCCATGAGTTGTGAGTCCGCCGGCGACTACGCGAGTGGGCCCAACCATGTCTTGCCGACCGGCGGGGTCGCGAGGGTGCGCGGTGGGCTTTCTGCGGCCGACTTCGTCAAAGTGATCACCTTCCAAGAGCTCAGTCGTGAAGCGCTGGCGGCTATTGGCCCGGCGGTCACGACCCTTGCGCGATCCGAGGGGCTGGAAGCGCACGCCCGGGCGTTGGAGGCACGCTTTGTCCCTTAGCCCGCGCCGCGCAGTCCAGTTCATGCGGCCGTACTCGCCTCCGACGGGCCAGCGTCGTGGCAAGTTGCGCCTCGACTTCAACGAGAACACGGTCGGGTGCCCGTCCTCAGTGCTTGCCTTGTTCCAGCTGGGATTGAACGGGGAGTTGCTGGCCACTTACCCCGACTACGAGCCATCGCTTGACCGATTGGCCGAGCACTTCGGTGTTTCGCCTGACCATATGGTCATGACCAATGGCACAGACGAGGCGATTCAGATCATCGTCAACACGTTTGTCGACGCAGGCGAAACTGTCCTGATCCCCACCCCTACATATGCCATGTACCGGTTCTACTGCGAGGTAGCGGGCGCCATCGTTGACGACGCACCTTATTCGGGAGAGGAGCTTTCTTTTCCCATCGACCGCGTACTGAGCACTCAGGCAGAGCCCAAGGCATTGTTTCTTTCCAATCCGAACAATCCAACTGGCACCCTGACACCCTTGGATCAGATCCGGGCCATTCTGCAGCGGTTCCCTCATTCGGCAGTACTGGTCGACGAAGCTTACTTTGAGTTCAGCGGGACAACGGCCCTTCCTTGGATCGACGAGTTCCCCAACCTTTTGGTCAGTCGCACCATGTCCAAGGCCTACGGGCTCGCAGGATTGCGGTGTGGGTTCCTGTTCTCAAACCCAGCCAACACCACTCTGCTGAAGCGCGTCCAGTCGCCCTATAGCGTCAACATCGTCGCAGCCATGGCGGCTGTTGCCGCGGTCGACGAGCAGGACCGTGTCCGGGCCTTCGCCGAGGAGGTCAGGATTCAGCGCTCGCGGGTGGAGAAGAGGTTCGCCGAGATGGAGATACGGTACGTTTCAAGTCAAGGCAACTTCGTCCTGTTTTGGGCAGGAGCCATGAATGAGCCGTTGCTAAGAGCATGTAATCAGCAAGGAGTCCTCTTGAGAGACCGAAGCCATGAGATCCCTGGCACCGTGCGTGTCACCATTGGTACCAAGACCCAAATGGACCGATTCCTTGAGATTCTGGAGGAACTGTGGAAGACCGCGTAGCTCGTATCATCCGGCACACAGCCGAAACGGAGGTCGAGGCGAGCCTCGGGCTCGACGGCACTGGAGCGTCAGAGATCGAAACCGGTATCGGGTTCCTCGACCACATGTTGACCCTCTTTGCCAAGCACGGCAAGTTCGACCTCGTGCTGCGGGCTAAAGGAGACCTCGATGTCGACCAACATCATACGGTAGAGGATGTAGGGATCGTTTTGGGCGAGCTTGTCGACAAAGCTCTAGCGGATAGAAAGGGAATCAACCGTGCGGGGTACTTTGTCCAGACGATGGACGAGACGCTGGCCGTCGTCGCCCTTGACCTAGGCGGCCGCGCAGCCCTGGTCTACAACGACCAGGTTCGGGCCAGGCAGATCGGAGGGTTGGTCACTGAGCTCTTGCCAGACTTCTTCGAAGGGTTTGCCCGGAGTGCGCGGGCGAACGTCCATGTGAAGGTCCTCTATGGGCGTTCGAACCACCATAAGGTGGAAGCTGTCTTTAAGTGTTTTGGCCGGGCCCTGAGCTATGCTGTGTCCCGCGACGAGCGCCTGAAAGACTGGCTCCCATCGACCAAGGGGCTTCTATGATCGTCATTGTCGACTACGGGGCAGGGAACCTCCGTTCCGTCGAGAACGCGGTGAGGTTCCTCGGCCATCGGCCCGTGATCACTAACGACCCCAAGCTGGTCGAGCGCGCCGATCGCGTGATCTTGCCTGGGGTCGGGCACTTCGGCCAAATGATGCAAGCTCTCAACGACCTCGGCCTCACGGAAAGCCTCTACGAGGCCGCAAGTGATGGCCGTCCGTTCCTTGGTATCTGCCTAGGAATGCACGCCCTGTTCGACGCGAGCGAGGAAGCAATCGAGGGCCCAGCTGGGCTCGGCGTGATCGAGGGAGAAGTCAAGCGATTCCGGGTCGGCCTCGCCGTGCCCCACATGGGTTGGAACGAAGTGGACTCTGGATGCCCGCTCATACCCAATGGTTGGTACACGTTCGCACACAGCTACTATGTCCCCAGTGGTCTAGAGGCCGTGGCAAGCTGCCGCTATGAAACCGCTTTTGCCGCCGCCGTCAGGAGTGGAAACGCGGTAGGAGTCCAGTTCCATCCAGAGAAGTCCGGTGCGCTTGGGCTTGAACTCCTGAATCGGTTTTCCGGAGGCACACCATGAGGTGGAACCGTGCTGGCTAGGCGCATTATTCCTTGTCTGGACGTCGCCGACGGTCGCGTTGTGAAAGGCGTCAATTTCGTGCACCTTAGAGATACGGGAGATCCTGTCGAACTCGCTCAGCGCTACAACGAAGAGGGCGCTGACGAGATCGTCTTCCTGGATATCAGCGCGACTCTCGAGGGCCGCACAACGATGGTCGAGGTCGTCGCCAGGACTGCCAGCTCCGTCTTCGTCCCGCTCACAGTGGGAGGCGGCATTGGATCCGTGGAACAAGCCCGTCTCCTCCTCCACAACGGCGCGGACAAAGTGAGCGTGAACAGCGCCGCCGTCAACCGCCCAGCGCTCGTCTCAGAGATGGCGTCGGAGTTCGGGAGTCAGGCAGTCGTGGTGGCGATAGACGCTCAGCGACAGGACGACTGCTGGCGTACGACCGTGCAAGGCGGCAGGGTCCAGACGGGAAAAGACGCGATCGCTTGGGCTCAAGAAGCCGAGCGGCTTGGGGCCGGTGAGATCCTGCTGACTTCAATGGACACCGACGGTGTGCAAGCAGGCTTTGACCTCGCCCTGACGAAAGCAGTCGTCGAAGCCGTCACCATCCCAGTCGTCGCGTCAGGCGGTGCGGGGAGCCGCGAGCATTTCCTGCAAGTGTTCGCTGAGACAGGTTGTCACGCGGCTCTAGCCGCATCCGTCTTCCATTTCGGTGAGATTCCCATACCAGACCTCAAGGATTATCTTGCCCACGCTGGCGTGACCGTGAGGCACACGCTGTGATCATCCCCTGCCTCGACCTCATGGGTGGCAAGGTCGTTCAGCTCGTCAGGGGCAGAGACAAGGCGCTAGAACTTGACTCGGTCGCCGAGGCGCTTGCCCTGTTCGAGGCTTTTCCCTTGATCCATGTGATCGACTTGGACGCCGCATTGGGCCAGGGTTCGAATGGACCCATGATCCTTGATGTCGTGAAGGCAAAGCGCGTGCGGGTCGGTGGAGGCGTGCGCTCAGTCGACCGGGCCAAGGAGCTTCTCGACCTCGGTGCGGAGCAGGTGATTGTCGGCACAAGGGCATTCCAGGCGGACGGCATCAACCACGAGTTCCTTCGGGCCCTCAACCAAGTGGTGCCTCCGGATCGGCTCATCCTCGCGATCGACAGCAAGAGGGGCCATGTCGCAGTCAAGGGATGGCACGAGAGCGTCGCGCTGACGCCCGAGCAAGCCGTCAGCGAGCTTAAGCCCTACTGCGCGGGGTTCCTGTGCACGTACGTCGACCGCGAGGGCACGATGGAGGGCACCGACCTCGACCTGTTCCTCCGCCTCCGCAAGCGCACGACGAAGTCACTGATCGCTGCCGGGGGCATCGCCACGGTCGACGAGGTCCGCACCCTCGTCAGCGCCGACATTGAGGTCGCCCTGGGCATGGCCGTCTACACCAGAAGGTTGAATCTTGCCGAGTTGGCGGACATAGAGAACTCGCGTTAGTCACGCAGGGACGCCCCGTGTCCCTGGCGCGCGAGGAAGCGCGTGTTTTGAGGCGCGCGGGGACGCCGCGTGTTCTTTCGGCGCGCGGGGACGCGCGCTGCTCCCTAGAGGGTCCACCCCTTCCGATAGGTTGGCGTGAGCAGCGGGTCGAGGTCCGGACGGCCCTTCACCTTCATCCCTTTGGCGTCCCACTCCAAGCGTTCGCCGCTTGCCCACACCGCCAAGTTCCCCAGCAACACCGTCTCGGTCAGAGCCGAGGCGTAGTTCGGGAAGTTCGAGACCGCCGGCTTGCCGTCCTTGACCGCGTCCACAAACTCCGCGAAATGGCCCGGGGACTTGTCAAATGGCACGTCCGGGATCTCACCACCGCCGATCACCTTGGTGCCCGCACCGTAGTCGTTCGGGCAGAACAAGGTGCCTTTTTCACAGACGATGATGCTTCCGCCTGGCGAGAGCTCGGCACCAGCCACGAGATCTTGGGAGGGCTTTTGCCCGCCGTCGTACCACGTCAGAGTCACAGGGCCGCGCGCTCCGCGAGCACCAAACTCGTAACGGACCACCGACCACTCAGGGTACGTCTCTTTGTTGTTGCCGGAACTGTCCGCCCTGACCGCGATCGGGTCGCGCAAGTCCAGGGCCATGAACGAGAGGTTCATGATGTGGCAACCCATGTCGCCCAGCGCGCCACAACCGAAGTCCCAGAACCCGCGCCAGGCAAAGGGGTGGTATCCCTCGGCGTACTCGCGCATCGGGGCGGGGCCGAGCCACACGTCCCAATCAAGCGTCGCGGGCACTGGCTTGCTCTCGGGACGGCTGACACCTTGCGGCCACCAGCCCTTGGCCCGGTCGGTCCAGCAGTGGACCTCCTTCACGGCTCCGAACGCTCCCGACTTGATCGCTGCCGCGACACGTCTCAGGTCGTCGCTGGCCGTGCCTTGGTTGCCCATCTGCGTCGCCACCTTTTTGTCGCGGGCCAGCTTCGCCAAAACCCGCGCTTCGTGAATCGTGTGGGTCAGTGGCTTCTGGCAGTAAACGTGCTTGCCCAGGTGCATCGCCATCGCGGCGGCAGGCGCGTGGTTGTGGTCAGGCGTGCTGACGGTCACGGCGTCGATGCTGCCGTGCATGGCATCGAGCATCACGCGGTAGTCGGAGAACGCTGCGGCCATCGGATAGAGGCGCATGGCCTTGATCCGGGTTTCCAGGTCGGGGTCGCAGATGGCCACGACCTCGCCGTACTTGGCCGCGTCGGCGGTGTCGCTCTCGCCCTTGCCTCCCACGCCGACGCAGGCGAACCGAACTCTGTCGCTCTTCGTCTGCCTTGGCGTCTCCGCCCCCGCGACCCGGGTCAGGATCATCCCCATCGAGATCCCAGCGGTCGTCTTCAGCACGTCCCTACGCGTCGGCTTGCTTTCCATGTGTCCCTCGCGCGGAGTTTAGCCGCACTAGGCTGCGGATCGCCATGTGTGCCTCGAGAACCCGAAGTGCACCGACTTGACTGTGCTATGGAGTGCAACGGCTCGAGGTTTCCGTGCAATCCGCAGGTTAGACGGCGCCTGGGTGTGCTCGAGGCCCAGATGCATCCGCAATCGATTGTCACTCCGTTCTGTCCACCACAGCAGGTGTGTGGAGGCTATGGGCCCCAAACATCGTAACAAACCTCCACGCATGGGCCGCGTCAGGAGTTCACGAGCGGAGGATCATGGGCGGAGGCAGCCAGGCGTTTATGAGAGCGAGGGGCGGCTTGAAAGCCTGGCAGCCAATGCCTGCGCGAGCGGCGCCATTGCCGACTCGGGATAGGGGTACACAGAGCTGACGTTGATCTCGCACAAGATCCACTCGTGCGTCGGCGGGCCGAACATGAAGTCCGCGTCCCAAAGCATCGGCAGTTCCTCGTACGAGACGCCGAGCAGAGAGCGCATTTCCTCCAACCACTCTCCTTCCAAGCGCCTGCGCAAAGCTTGCCACCGCTGGTCGTCATGCGGGAAGTAGATCCGCTGGCCCGGCGCAGGCTCGGTGTCGACCAGCGCGTTCACCTCCTGGTGCCCGAACCCCTGCACGCGGTCTTGCACGAAGTAGCACCGCACCATCCCCTCGCCGATGCGCTCGTTGTACACCTGGTCGACCACGTGACCCTCGCCCGAGAAGTACGGCCTGCATGACTCGAGGAACGCCTCAAGGGAAACCTCCTCCTCGACCTCGCCTCGTTTAGCGTGCCGCGCCAGTACCCGGCTCTCTCTGAGCGGAGTGACCTTCCAGACGCCATTGCCGCTGTGCCCGCGCCATTGCTTAACCACGCGCGCACTTCCTGCGTTGAGGGTCTTGGGAAACTCCCGGCAGAACTCCTCGAACGTCGCGTAGAGCCGCACATCAGAGCCCCAACCCATCTCCCGACTGTCATAGAGCGCGTCCTTCGTGCCCATCTTGCGGATCGTGCGCGGGTGAGCGCTGACGAATGTGCCGTGGTCAGCGGCCTCCTCTAGCGTCTTGTCGAGAACTGTCCGGTCGCGCTCGCCCTCGATCGGGTTGACCCACACGAGCGCGGCGTCGCACTTCCGCAACTGCGCGAGAGCCTCGTCCGCGAAGTCGTCGTTGTAGACGCACGGCTCTGGTTCAAGGCCAACGTTGCGCAGAGCCTCGGCCGTGGGTCCCAGCCGGTGCGCGGCGAGGTCCGCGCCCTCTCGCGCCTCCCGGTCCCCGTGCCAGACGATCGCGACTTTCCTACCCATGCGCTGTTTCCTTGCCTGTCGGTTCGAGTATCCACATCTCCGGCTTGCCGTTGTCGCTTCGGATCGGCACGTACACCTTGTGCGTCTTCTGGTCTACCGCGACCGAGTGTGGGTTCGGCCCCTCGAACTTCCCAAGTGACCTTAGCCTGCCACCCGTCAGCTCGAAGACGTCGATCGCACCCCCTTCGCTGCCGACGTAGAGCCGGTGCAGGCCCTTGTCGAACTCGAGTACGTCCGGCCCGCGCGTCACGTCGAAGCTCTGCAAAGCCGCCATCGAGGGCATCCGCTCGACGATTAGCTTGTTGTTCTCCTCGCAGGAAACGAACGCGAGACCGTCGTTCGCGTCAATGAGGAACCCGTGCGGCCCGCCACTCCCATTGAGGTCGTATCGCCCGACGATCTGCAACGTCTTGGGGTCGATTTCCACCATCCGGTTCCGGGTCTGGACTGTCACCCACACGTGCCCGTCGGCGCTGTCGAAGTGGCTGTTTCCCGCTTCCCCACCAAGCGCGATCGTCTTGATTGCCTTGTTCGTTTTCGCGTCGATCACGAGCACCTGCCGGCCCGACTCGTCCGAGACGAACACCCTGCGTAGCGACGGCACGTACGCGATGCCATCGGGAAAGCGCGGGCCCACGACCCTCGCAAGGACATTCCGTGTCTTGGCGTCGAGCACGAAGACCTCGTGGCTCCCGGCGGCGGAGGCGTAGACCCTTCCTTCCTCCGGCACGGCGAGCACGCCCGTCACGTTAGCGAAACCCGGCAGGTCGGCAGCGACCCGGTCAGTTTTGGTGTCGAAGACCACGAGCCTCCCCGCGCCCATGTGTGAGACGTAGAGCAAGCCAGTCGTAGGGTCGAGGCTCTGATAGTCGAACCGCGACGCTCCGCCCGGCAATGGCACCTTCGCCACCACCCTCAGTGGCGCCGACGAGACCTGCAACAGACAGGCGAGCAGCCCGAGCACAGATTACGCCTCCTCCCGCTGTGCCAGGGCAGATGAATCGAGGTGCGCGTTCACGGCTTCGATTCTAGCCGGGGCCCGTGGCCGTAGTGAAGGCAGATGGTTGTACCGACTTGCGCCCCAGATCGGAGAACAGGTTGGTCTTGGCTTCGGCGACGCAGATGGCCGAGGAAGTCGAGCGGAGCGGGCCCGCGGCGAGGCGTCATCCCTTGAAGACGGAGCATCTTCCATGGTCGGAAGAGCATTTACCATGGTCGGAAGAGCATCTTCCATGGTCGGAAGAGCATCTTCCATGGTCGGAAGAGCATTTCCTATGGTCGGAGGAGCATCTTCCATGGTCGGTAGAGCATTTCCTATGGTCGGAGGAGCATCTTCCGTGGTCGGGGGAGCATCTTCCATGGACAGCGGAGATCGTCCAGCCGATGCTTGTGCGGGCAGATCGGAACGACCCTCGGCGCCGGTACACAAGGCAGAAGCCTACGCCTCGTCCTCGGCGGTTCCTCGTGTCCCGACGTCGAGGAGGTGCCAGTCCCGGAACGAGGTCGAAGCGTGGCTAAAGAGAAGGCCAGGCCCGGATCTCCATCCCCCTGCCCCTTCCTCATGTCGCACCCTCGGCATCGCCCAGGGCAGACCCCTTCGGGATGTCGACACGAGGAAGGGGAGCGCCGGAACCTATCCGTAGAGCTTCGGGTTCTTCTTCCAGTCCTGATCCTTGTCGTAGCCGTACTGGGTCACCCTGGGCCGCCGCTCGCGCAGGCGCAGCGACTCCAGGCCGAGGTAGTAGCCGTGCGAGGAGGGGTTTTTGCCGGTGCAGACCACGTGCAGCACATAGTGCCCCGGTTCGGGCCAGAAGTCGAGCAGGTGGAACTCGCGGTTGGCGACATCGGCCGAGTAGAAGTCCATCGGCCCTTGGAGCTTGACGCCGTCTGCGGTGGTGCCCCCGGGCGGGACCAGGTACGCCTGGTAGGTGCCGAAGTCGTAGCTGGTCGTCATGTTCAGCAGCAGCCGCAGCGGCTCCTTCTTCGCCACGTCGAACGGGATGTCGATGTAGGCGCCCTGCTCGGTGGAGGGCTTGTAGAGCAGTTGCGGATCCATGTAGATGTCGAGCTGTTGCGGGCCGATGTCGCCCACGCCGTGGGTCGTGACGTCGGTGCCTTTGACCACTATGCGTGCCAGTGAGGGCAGGCGCCGCTCGGCCCCGCTGGGAGCGCGGGCCTCAAAGGTCGGCGTGCCTTGCTGGTACCAGAAGGCGACGCTCGAGTAGTCGTCCTCGCGCTCGTTCCAGCTGTTGGTCAGGCCCTTGGGGTTTTCGTCGGGACTGATCCAGCCGTAGTGCTCGATGGTGACTTTGATCTCCTTTTGGAAGACGATGGGGTCGTTGATGTGCCAGCGATAGGCGCTGGTGTGCCCGCCGACAATGCCCCACTGGTCGAAGTACGGCGTGCCGCTGTAGGGCGTGCTGGTGGTCTTGAGGCCCCAGGCGCTCAGGAAGTAGTCCTCGGTGCCAGTGCCCTGGATCGAGGGTTCTTTCTCGCCGTCGATGTAGATGCGCTCGTCGCCCTCGCCGAACCACATGGGGCTGCGCGTCCGGACGGCCATCACGGTGCCGACATAGTGGCCCTTGCCCTTGGTCTCCAAGATCGTGTAGTCCTTGCCGCTGACGGCGGGGTACTCCTGCCTGTACTGGGCGTAGAAGTAGGGCGCGTCCTTGGCGACGGGCTTTTGGATCCAGTCGACGTTGTAGTAGAGCAGATTGATGCTCTCCGTGCCCTGGTTCACGATCTCGATACGGGCCGACTTGCGGAAGGGCATCTGCCAGAAGCAGTTGTAGCTGTCGCCGTCCTCGACCATGATAGGCAGACTGACGACAGGGGCGCGTTTGCCGAAGCAGTTGGCGAAGAAGTCACCGACGGGGGCTTCGACGCCGGGACGGTCGCTGCCGTCCCAATAGATGCGCAGGAGCATGTCTTGGTGGGTGGCACTGCCGCGGGGCGCCCAGTCCTGCTTCTCGGGGCCGAGGAAGGTGATCCAAATGTGGGTGATCACACCCGGGCCCTTGGCGTCCATGAGCACGTGGGTGTGCCCGGGCGGAACGTTGAAGTTGTCGCGGTTGCTGTGTTCGCTCTGGTCATGGGTGAACGGAGCGTTGGGGTCGTACTTGCCGTCCTTGCCCATCCGGAAGCTGCTGCTTTCCCGCTTGCTGACCCCTTCTTGTGGCTTGGTCAAGTTGCCGAGGGGCCCTGTGTCCTGGGCGGGTGCGCAGACCGCTGCGAAACAGACCATGAGAGCGAGCGCTTTCCTCATGGCGCAAGCATAGCCGCTTCGTTTGGCCGGTGTGCACTTCACTTCAGAAAGCCGTGACGACGGGCTCGCGCTCAGAGCCAATCTGTACGGATATCCCTTCTTTCAGGGTGCTCACAACGCGGTGCAGACAGGCAGGCTCAGCCGTCATCCAATCGAGTTTCCATCGGAGTAGAAGGAACCATGACGAACTTTCAGACCCTTGCCTTGTGTTGCGCCGTATCGGCTGCTACCGCAGCCACCGTCACGACGTTTGTCGATTACGTCCAACTGCAGGCGGCAACCCCTGGTACGGCGCAAACGGGGCACCTCAACATCAACGGCACGGCCATCGTAGGCAAACTGCGGGCTGGCCTGACCTCTTCGATCGGTGCGCTCGTGAAAGTCTCAGACACGGGCGCGGTGGGAGGCGTGTCCTCCTCGAGCACTGCCGATGCGATCTACGGTGGCAACACGTCGACGTCCGGCGCCTACGCCGGCGGCAAGTTTGCTTCCTCGAGCACGTCCGGGCGTGGCGTCCTTGGCACATCGACCAGTACGACCGGCTCAACCCGTGGAGGTTTGTTCCAGAGCGCCAGCACGACGGGCGTCGGCTGCTATGGGCTGTCTTCGGCGACGAGCGGAACAGGGGTCGGGGTCACGGGCGCAGCCTCATCCTCGACCGGCATTGGCATCACCGCCCTCAACCCCAAACTGGGGCAATCAGTCGAACTCGCCGGGCCACACGGCGCCGTCAATGTCGGGACGGGCCAGGTCGTCAAAAGCTACGACAGCAACGCGGTTGAGACTCTACCTATCGCCATGGGGAACATCACGTTCGACGGAACGATCCTCGGCGGCACGGGCAACTTCACATGCACCTATGACTCGGGTACCAAGCGGTACTTGTTCACGATTAGCGGCGAGACCGTGAACGACACCAACTATGTGACTGTCGTCACGGGCACGACCGGTAGTTGGGACTTCTTTGCGGGAGCTTCGAGTGGACAGCTCGCGATCGTGGCTTACAACAGCCTGGGCAACCGAGACACGGCCACTTTCCACTTCGTCGTGTACAAGGTGCCAAGCGGATCCATGCCGCCGTCATATTCGGGGCCGACCAAGAACTGACGGCTCAAGGAAGCAGTCACGGCTGAAAGGGCAGCGCCGACCGAGGGATTGCGATCGCCCTTCGGTCGGCCCTTGTCTGCAAGAGGCTAGAATCGTTCTCCATGGATATCGCCAAAGCGGTCGAAAACCAGCTCAAGAACATCGAGAAACGTGTCGGCAAGAGCTTGCAGGAACTTGGCAGGCACCTTGAGGACAGCGGCAAGACCAAGCACGGTGAGCTAGTCGCGCACCTCAAGGAGACCTTGGGGATGGGTCATGGTGACGCAAACGCCGTGGTCAAGCACCACTTGAGCCAGGCTGCGGGCGGGCCGAAGGGCGAGGCAGACGCTGTGGACGAGATGTACAGCGGCGCCAAGGCGGTGTTGCGGCCGATACACGATGCTGTCATGGCTCAGGTCAGCAGACTGGGCGAGTTCGAGACGGCTCCGAAGAAAGGTTATGTGAGCCTTCGGCGAAGGAAGCAGTTCGCGATGGTGGGCCCGGCGACGAACACACAGATCGAGATCGGTCTGAACATGAAGGGTGCCACGGGTACAGACAGGCTCAAGGAGCAAGCGCCAGGCGGGATGTGCTCCCACAAGGTTCGGCTTGGGTCGGTCGACGATGTGGACGCCGAGCTGACCTCGTGGCTCACGATAGCGTTTGAATCAGCTGGGTAGACCGAATATCGTTGGGTCGACTCTGGGCAAGCGGCTGTATCATGGAGGAGGAGGGTTCCATGAGCACTTTGCTCGACAACTACATCCTCGTCCCTGACGAGCGATTGCGTCACGAGACCTTGGTTCAAGCTCCCTTGGACATCGTCTATGACACAGCCTTGAGCTTCGACCTCCTCACGATGCCGACCGATCACTCGATCTTTCGCCTACGGTCCAGGCTGATCCAAGCCAGCAACCTGCCGCTTCGCGGCTTTCGAGGACTGGGTATCGAGGCGCCCGAACCGCGCTGGAAGATCTTGGAAGAGCGGCACGGCCAGATCTGCGTTGTCGGAGCTGTCTGCAAACCTTGGCTGGACGACTCGGAAGTTGTTCCGGTCAGTGCTGAGACTTTTCGTTCGGCCGACAACCCGGGATTCGTCAAGATCGCTTGGAGCTTGGAAACGCAATCCCGCGGCAGCGAGACGACCAAGCTTGCCTCTGAGCTGAGGTTCGCCGCAATAGACGACCAAGCCAAAGCTGAGTTGCGCCGGTATTGGGGTCGGTCGAACCTCGGGATTCGCATGGTGCCGTACCTGCTCTTGCGTGCCGTCCGGCACGCGGCAGAGCGTTCCTGGCACAACTCCCGAACCACGCCTCTGCACGCATGAGCAGTTGGAATCGAAGACGACAGAGAATGGGAGCGTGACGGCGCTGGCCATCTTGACGGTTGCCTTACTTGACGGGCAACGGCTGGAGTTGGCGACGGGTCGATCAATCGCCAAAAACCACGGCAACGAAAACCCGAACTGTCTCGTACCATGGAGTCATACATGTCGTTTTGGCAAGCGGAACAGTCGCTCCGGCGGCGGTGGCGTGGCCCGGAGAACGGGAATCCCATTTCACAGCGTGTCTTGACGGGCCCTGCTCGGCTCGCAGTCTTGCTCGCCGTCAGCCTGCTTGTGCTCACGCCGCTTGTTGGCGCCGCCTTCGTCCTGAAGCAACTGGCACTGGAACCCCAGGCAGCCCTCGTTTCCCTCGCCTTGGCAATGCTTGTCGCGTGGCTCGCGGGGTGGATCCGCGGCCGGCACCGGCAGAGTGGCCCTGAAGATCCTGAAGACACTGGGGTAAGGGAGCCCCGAATGCCTCGATCACCCCTCCTGATCGGCACACAGGCGGAAAATCCGCCACGTCCCGACTGGTACGTGTAGCCAATAGGGACAACTGCTGAGACCAGTGGGGCGCTGCACGTACCGGATGCTACGCTTGCAATGTGGAATTCGACCCGGCCCAGCACCCTCACCGCCGCCAAAACCTCCTCACGGGCGACTGGGTGCTCGTTTCGCCGCACCGGGCTCTGAGGCCGTGGCAGGGACAAGTTGAAAGAGCCGTCGAAGATGTTCGTCCGGCTTATGACCCTCAATGCTATTTGTGCCCGGCCAATGTGCGAGCGAGCGGTGAGAAGAACCCGAGTTACACCTCCACTTACGCCTTTACAAACGACTTCCCCGCCCTTCTTCCCGACATTCCCGACTCAGGCCGCCAGTCGCCAGATCTGTGTCTCCAACCCATAGCACCTGTATCCGGCACGTCACGGGTCCTCTGTTTTTCACCTCGCCACGACCTCAGTCTTGCCGAAATGGAGCCGGACGACATTGAAAGCGTGGTCACGATGTGGGTCGACCAGACCGAGGAACTTGCCGCGTATTACCAGTGGGTGCAGGTTTTTGAGAACAAAGGGGCAGCCATGGGGTGCTCCAATCCACATCCCCACGGACAGATCTGGGCAGGCGACTTCTTGCCGACTCTTCCCGGACATGAAGACGAACGCCAACGCGCTTGGGGGGGCCACAACATGCTGTTGGACTATCTCGAGTTGGAGATCCAAGAGGGCGAGCGGATCGTGGAGCAAAACGATCACTGGGTGCTGCTCGTTCCTTATTGGGCTACCTGGCCTTTCGAATACCTCTTGCTTCCCAGGCGGCACGTGACACGGCTGACGGACCTCAACGATGCCGAGCGCCGGTCGCTTGCAGTAATCCTGAGTCTGGGCCTCGTCCGCTACGATAACTTGTTTGAAACGAGTTTTCCCTACTCGATGGGCTGGCACGGCGCGCCCTTTAACGGCGCGTCTGATACTCATTGGCAGCTTCACGCACACTTCTATCCGCCCTTGTTGCGCTCCGCGACCGTCCGAAAGTTCATGGTTGGCTACGAGATGCTCGCCGAACCTCAACGGGACATAACGCCCGAACAGGCAGCGGAAAGACTGAAGTCAGTACCCACGACCCACTATCGTTCGAACGTCACTTGACCCCAAACAAGTGAAGCAGATAGAAGAAAGCAGCCCCACACGCGGCGGTCGCGGGAATCGTGAGCACCCAAGCGACCACCACATTCTGCGCTACCTGCCAGCGGACGGCCGAGAGTCGGCGGGATGCCCCGACGCCGAAAATGGACGCCGTAATCGCGTGGGTCGTTGAGATCGGCATGCCGAATGCGCTCGCCGTCATGATGACGACCGCTCCCGCAGTTTCGGCAGCGAAGCCGTGGACGGGTTCCAGACGGATGATCTTGTGACCCAAAGTCTGGATGATCCTCCATCCGCCAGCAGCCGTGCCCAGCCCCATGGTGAGGGCACAGGCCAGCTTGACCCAAAGGGGAACAGCTGCGGTGTGGATCAGGCCTCCCGAAAACAGGGCCAAAGTGATGATTCCCATGCTCTTTTGCGCGTCGTTCAGCCCATGAGACAGGGCCATGAGCGCCGACGACACTAACTGCATGCGCCTGAACAGGTTCCCCGTCTTGTCGGGGTTTGAGTGAGAGAACTTCCAAGCGATCAGGCTCATGAGCAGAAAGGCGACCATGAACCCGACAATCGGTGACGCGAACAGCGGAATGATCACCTTGTCTAAGAGGCCTTTCCAGAGCACGATCGACGTGCCACCCTCGGCCATTCCTGCTCCCACAAGGGCCCCGATGAGTGCGTGTGAAGAACTCGAAGGGATGCCAAAGGCCCACGTGACGATGTTCCACACAATAGCCCCGAGAATCGCCGAAAGGATCAGCACGTCCGTCGCATAGGCTGGCATCACGATTCCCTTGGCGATCGTCGAAGCCACGTGGGTCGCCCAAAGGGCTCCTACGATGTTCAGCACCGCCGCCATGATGATTGCGAGCGTCGGAGTCAGGACGCGCGTCGAGACAACCGTAGCGATCGCATTCGCCGTGTCGTGGAAACCGTTGATGTAGTCGAAGAGGAGTGCGCCTACGACAATCAGGATGATAATGGCCGTCATGTCAGGCGTACTTGTCGATGATCGTCCCGATGATCGCCGCTATGTGCTCACACTTGTCAGAGGCTTGCTCGATGCGGTCGAACATCTCCTTCCACTTCATGACTTCAAGTGGGTCGATCCCGTGTTCCCCGAAGAGTGAGCGCAACGCGTTTCTAAAGGCGCGGTCGTTGAGGTTCTCGGCAGTGTGGATTTCCTTAAGGGTGTTTCTGAGCGATTTTGACTTCTGGAATCCGTTGCGGAGTTCGGCCACAGCCATCTCGGTCAGGCGGGTCAGCTGAACCAGTTGCTCGACCAACGGAATCAGATCCACCCGAGGGCCTTTGAGCGAGTAAAGCTCAGCCCGTGCTGCCGCCGCCTCGATCAGGTCGGTCACATCGTCAAGTGCTTGGCTCAACTCCCGCAGGTCCTCCTTGTCCAGCGGGGTGATAAAGAGGGTCGCGATCTTGGCCTGAAGTTCGTGAGTCAGGTTGTCGCCTTCTTCCTCGATCTTGTCGAGGATTTCAGCGTGCAGCTTGAGCTTGTCAAACTCCTGAGCCATGACCAAGAAGGCCTCGGCCGCCCGCACTGCCACCTTGGCTTGTGCTTCCATCAGATCGTAGATTGCGGAGTCCTTCCGTTGACGCAGATTCACGCTGTCAGCCCTCACCGCTGTGGGCGGTGTCTTCATTATGGGGCCCACGAAGAGGGGTAGATCATCAATGCCCCAGGACGCTGGATCAGCTTCCAGGGTTTTCCACAGCTTTGCCTCAATCAGCTCAGACGGTGAAGGATTCCGCGAAGTCGTCGACGTGGTTTTTCGGCGAGTACTCGCCGCTCTTCGTGTCCACGACGTATTCGCGCGAGTAGTCTCCTTTGACGATCCGGTGCAGTGACTCGATCAGCCTGTCGACCTC
>JAKOXK010000059.1 GCA_029781035.1 Armatimonadota bacterium | reverse complement strand
CCATGTTGCGGTGGTATTCGACAAAGTCGACCTCGACGCCGCCCTTGGCAGGGTCGCCGACGGGGTCGCCCATCGGGCTGCGGTTCATCCAGAACGCGCCCCAGTGCCCGAGCTGCGACTGCCACTTGATCCGCGCCTCAAAGTAGCCAAAGGTAGGCTCGTACAGCCCCGCCGTCCAGACGCCACCGGTCTCCACGCGGGTCGTGTCCTCGGTCATCTTCGGCCGCGAGGTCGTGATCACGAGGTGTCCCTTGCCGTCGAGTTTGGCGGCGTCGGCGGTGTTCACCGCGTCCCTTCGGTCGCCCAGGGCCCAGTGCTTCCACTTCTTTGGGTCGATCGTGCTACCGTCGAACTCGTCGTGCCAAGCGAGGTGGTAACCCGGCAGCGGCGGCTGTGCGATCTGCTGGAGGACGGGGAGGAACATGACTCTATGCTAGCGCATCAGGGAAGCACGGTAAGGGTTGTGAAGATTGTCAGGGTTGTGAAGGGTCTGGACACTCCTGACAACCCTGACCATCCTCTCAATCTTCACCACCCTCACCACCCGTCCCGGCCCGTCATCCCGACCGAACGCCATCGGCGGTGAGCGGAGGGACCTTCGAGGATCGTCCGTCTGATTTCAAGGTCCCTCGACTCAGGGCTAGCGCCCTTCGCTCGGGATGACGTCCGAAGGCAAGAGGTGTCCTTCCATAACCTGCGCTCGCCGGTCATCGCTCGTCCCGGCCCGTCATCCCGACCGAACGCCGTAGGCAAGGAGTGGAGGGACCTTCAAGGATACGGGCAGCCCGCCGCACACGACTGGCGGCATGGTCAAGAGCGTACGATTTTCAGCTGTATGCGCGCCGCCAAGCCGGGATCGTGAGTGGCTCGAGGGGACGGTCGCCCTCTCGGGCGGTACCGTCCGACAAACGGGCCTTGGCATCCGAGGAACGGGGAGCCGTGGCCCGGATTGGCATCGCTAGGCGCACGCTCGGGGTCGCCGCCAGTCACGCTGCAAGGCAGGAGGGACAGCGGCTTTCCGGGGCGCTCGCCTCCCCGCGTTTTGTGCAGGGGCGTAGTCGTCGGTCTTTAGCCGACGCAGCGACAAGCGCCCCCTGGCCCGTCGGCTGAAGACCGACGGCTACGGCGGTGCCTGCAGGGCGCACGAACCCTCAGGCATGCCTGACGAGAGCAAGAACGGTCCCGACGGAAGTTCCGGAGGCCCTCCTTTATCTCGCCTAACCTTGTGCTTGCGGCTCGCGGGGACGCTCGCCCTCTCTGATGCCTCAGGCCCACAGCTACACCCGGAGTAACCTCCGGGCATCATGAGCTTTCGCATTGAGAAGGACTCGTTAGGGGACGTGCAGGTACCAGAACAAGCGTATTGGGGGAGCCAAGCGGAGCGCAGCCGCCACCTCTTCAAGATCTCCGGGCTCACCGAGCACCCGAAGATGATCGACGCCTTCGTCATGCTCAAGAAGGCCTGCGCCGAGGCCAACCAGGAGCTCGGCCTGATCACGCCGGAGCAGGGCAACGCGATCGTGCAGGCGGCGGACGAGGTGCTCGGCGGCAAGCTGCGTGACCAGTTTCCGGTCGACGTCTTCCACATGGGAGCGGGCACCAGCTTCAACATGAACTGCAACGAAGTGCTCGCCAATCGGGCGGAAGAGATCCTTGGTGGCTCACTTGGCAAGTACGAGAAGGTCAACCCCAACGACCACGTCAACTACGGGCAGTCGACCAACGACACCTTCCCGACCGCGATGCGCGTGATGGCGCGGCTGATGCTGGCGGACTTGTTGCCGGCGGTCGACCGCCTGGCCGACGCCTTCGCCGCGAAGGGCAAGGAGTTCGACCACGTGTTGAAGTCGGGGCGCACGCACCTGCAGGACGCGGTACCGGTGCGGCTAGGGCAGGAGTTCACGGCGTACGCGGTGGCGATGCGGCGGGCCAAGCGGTGGCTGGTCGAGGCGGCCCATGAACTTGAGGAGCTCGGCATCGGCGGCAGCGCGGCGGGGACGGGGCTCAACACCCACCCGAAGTACCGCTTCATCGTCGTGGAAAAGCTCAAGGCCTACACGGGCATCCCGTTCCGGACGACGGACGACATGCGCGAGGCGATGCAGTCGCAGTTCTGCATGGCGGCGCTGGCGGCGGGGCTGCGGCTGTTCTGCAACGAGCTCACGCGCGTCACCAACGACCTGCGCATCCTGTGTTCCGGACCGCTGACCGGCATCGCCGAGATCGTGCTGCCACCCGTGCAACCGGGCTCCAGCATCATGCCGGGCAAGGTCAACCCGAGCATGGCCGAAAACATGAACATCGTGCTCTACCAGGTGCTTGGGCAGTGCCAGACGATCGACCAATGCGTGCAGGCGGGGCAGCTCGAGCTGAACGTGATGATGCCGGGGATGGCCTTCAGCGCCCAGTTCGCGATCCAGATCCTCACCAACGCGCTGCACACCTATGTCGACAACTGCATCGTCGGCATCACCGCCAACGAGGACACGTGTCGGCATTACGCTGAAACATCGCCTTCGTTGGCGACGGCTCTGAACCCGTTCGTGGGCTACAAGGCGGCGGCCGAGGTGGTCAAGCAGGCGTTGAAGGAGAAGAAGAGCATCCCGGCGGTGGTGCGGGAGAAAGGGCTGCTTGACGAGGAGACGCTGAAAAAGGCTTTGGATCCGGCAGGGCTCACGGAGCCGGGAATACCGGGGAAATAAGCTGATCGCCCGCCCCAGGTCGGACGTCTAAGAATTCATGACACTAGCGATCATCGGGTTGTTGGCTGCCTCGCTGCAAGCAGACAGCCAAACGCCATTGGAACAGGAGCTCAAGGCCAACAACCAACTCATCGTCAGTTGGCTCGACAAGAACGTCCCTGCCGACCGTCGGAGCGAATTGCCTGTGCCGATCGATGACGCTTTGCTGGTTGATCTCGCTAAGGGCACGACGTTTCACAGCCTGCACTTCCGTGAATTCCCGCTCCAAATGGTTCCGCCCAAGCCCTTCACGAGCCGCAACGTCTTTGCGGTCAGCAAGGGACTGTCGGCCAGCGGTCGAGCCAATCCTACGGCACCCAAGAAGATGACCCTCTGGTCGACGCGACCTTTACTTGAAGTCGCTTTTCCGAAGCTCGTGCGTGAAGTCGCGAAGTCGGGCATGAAGGACATGGGCTTTGAGTGGCTGAAAGTCGCCACAGTATTCGACCAGGACGGCTTCTTCCAGTTCGTTTTCGACGATAGGAACGTCACGACGAACGGCATGACCGTGACGGCCAGGGCCCCCGTCGTTGAGAAAGGCGGTGACACCGGTGTACTGACCGCGACCCTGACGTTCCAGCCGGGCGGGACGAGTGGCCGATACAAGCTCGTCAAGATCACTGAGTCCGACACGATCAAGCCGGGAGTCCGGCCTGTCTGCCAGTGCACGCTCCTGCTTGACGAGAACCCGGTCGTCAGGCGGATGGCCGAGCGCGACCTGCTTGTGATGGGGAAGTATGCGTTCCCGTATATGAGGGACCAGATGGCCAAGGCCACGCCCGAGCTGCGCAAGGAAATCGAAAGGGTGTGGAAGCGGATCGAGAACGGCGACCGCTAGGCGGGCGGCACCTGGCCGGTCAGCCGTAGCCAGGCGACCCAGTCGGTGTCGTCGAACTCCTCGAAGCTTGCCGAGTCTGCAAGCCCGCGCAAGTGGCCGCGGTGGTAGGTGCCGTGGTTGATCACGTGCTGGGCGAGTTCACCGAGCGGGAACACCCAAACGGTGCCGTCGGACCGCACGGCCTTTACACTTGCCTCCAAAGGCGTCTCAGCAAGGACGGCTTTCCAGGCGGCCGAGGACTTGACGAATCCCTCTTCCGTGGCGACCCAACCGTCGAAGTCGGCCACCGAGACGTCGGCCCGTCCCGCCGCCCGTTCATGCCATGCCATCTGAGCGACCAAGATGTGTCGCAGCACAGCCATAGCCTTGTCCGGGTCAGGCATGTCTGGGGCGGTCTTGAGCCACGCCTGGTTTGCCCAAAGATCGTAGTTGAAGCCTCGTATCAGTTGAGCGCGGAGATCGTGCATCGAGGAAATCATGACCCAAGACGTGCGATTCGTTGGGAGCGTGCTCAGGACGGTGGGAGTAGAAGGGATTGGCCCGTACGCCGGGCCCAATGACGACAGGAGAATGAAGAGCGATGCTCATGAAGTACATGCCGCTCGATCTCCAATCAGAGTTCGACCGTCTGGGGAAAATGATCGACGACGTGACCCGGGGACAGGCTGAAAAGACCTGGCTCTGGCACCCGCGCGTCGACATTCGCGAAACCAGCAAGGAACTCGTCATCGAGATGGAAGTTCCGGGGTTCAAAAAGGACGACATTGACGTGCAAGTCACGGGAAACGTGCTCATGATTCAGGGCACGCGCGAAAGGGTCCATGAGAAGAGCGAACTCCACTACCTCCTTCGAGAGCGCGAGTACGGAACCTTTGTTCGGAAGTTCCCGGTCACCGGGGACTACAACTTTGACAAGATCCGCGCCGACCTTAAGGACGGTGTCCTTGTGCTGTCACTGCCTCGCACCCAGACGGTCTTACCAAAGAAGATCCCGGTGGTCAATCACTAGGAAGAAAGCACGACTGGGCGGCCCTGGCTGGGCCGCCCTTTTTTTGCGTTCGGTTTACTTCCAGTGAAAACGAACGACTTGGCCAAGACCGCTCTGATCCAAATGGCCCTCGCGGACAGCAAACCGACCCCTGACCAGGGTGTGCACGGGCTTGCCGCGAAGCACCCTTCCTTCGAAGGGCGACCATCCGCACTTGCTCTGTAGCCAAGTTCCCGTCACTTCAAATCTCGCTTCCAGATCTACGACCGCTAGGTCTGCGTCAAACCCTGGCTCGAGCCGTCCCTTTCCTTCGACCCCAAAGATCCGTGCCGGGTTCTCCGAACTCATCCTCACGATCTGCCCAAGGCTGATTTCGCCTTGAGAGGCCCAGTCAAGGAGAACGGGCAACATCGTCTGCACGCCGGGCATGCCACTCGGCGACAAAGGATACGGTTTTCCTTTTTCATCGAGCGTGTGCGGAGCGTGGTCACTGCCGAAAACGTCGAAAAGCCCTTCTCTCACAGCTTGCCAGAGCGCGCAACGGTGGCGCTCATGGCGTATCGGCGTGTTCATCTGGATCTTGGATCCAAGCTGTTCGTAGTCATCGGAGTTGAAAGTCAGGTGCTGAGGCGTCACTTCACACGTGGTTCCGAGTCCCTTCCGCTTCGCGTCGGCCAGAAGCGGAAGCTCTTCGGCCGTCGACACGTGCAAGACATGGACGGGGCGGCCCGTCTCTTCACTAAGGCGCAAGATTCGCTCGGTGGCCAGTCGCGACGATTCTACGTCACGGAGGTGGGGGTGCTCGCGCACATGGGGGTGCGAAGTGAGCAAGGTCTTCCGGTCGCGCAGCCGAAACTCATCTTCTGCGTGGATGGCGACGGGACGGCGTCCGTTCTGCAACACCTTGAGCAAGGAGGGATCGTCTGGCACCAGGAGATTCCCTGTCGAACTCCCCATGAAGACCTCACCGATTCCGGGAGTTCCAGGGAGGGCCTCAAGAAGGGCCAGATCGTCAAGATTGTCGTTTGCGGCGCCGATCCAGAACGCGAAGTCACACCAACTGCGGCCCTGAGCCAGTTCGAGTTTCTCCTCGAGGGCTTGGGGAGTGGTCGTTGTAGGGAGAACGTTCGGCTCGTCAAAAAACGAGGTGACGCCACCCATGACCGCGGATCGAGACCCGGACTCAAGGTCTTCTTTGTGAGTCAACCCGGGTTCTCGGAAATGAACCTGTGTATCGATGACGCCAGGCAGCACTGTCAGGCCGCTGATATCAAGGACTTCTGCAGCATTGGCTCCCTTGAGACTGCCTACGGCGGCGATCCGACCGTCTTTGACTCCGATATCGGCCGTTTCTGATCGTGACGAGGTCACGACCGTGCCGTTGCACAAGAGCAGGTCAAAGGGGCTGGACATCGCTGCAAGTCTATACCGCGCAGACGGTGGGCCAGGGTCGGTATCCTACGGCCCGGTCCATGGTCGATCCCGACGCGCCAGACGTCACCATTTTGATCCCGGCAAAGAACGAGGAGGACACCATTCGAGAGGTGTTGGAGCGGGTTTTGTCCGTCCCCCTCGACAAGCAGGTGATCGTGATCGAGGACGGCAGCAGTGACCGGACCGCCTCGATCGTGGCGGCGTTCGGCGACGAAGTGACCCTGATCCGCAACGAAGTCTCACGAGGGAAGGGTGCCGCGATCCGTCGCGGCTTGTCCTATGCCACGGGCACAGTCGTCGTGATCCAAGACGCGGATCTGGAGTACTTTCCTGAGGAGCTGCCTCTGCTTGTCGAGCCAATCCTGGCGGGCCAGCACGGGGTCGTCTACGGAACCCGATTTAGTCAAGGCTTCCCCAAGAGTATGGCCTGGCCGAACCGGCTCGTGAACCGACTCTTGGTGTGGGCCGTCCGCCTTTTGTTTGGGATGGGGATCACGGACGAAGCCACCTGCTATAAGGCCCTCCGCCGTGACCTGCTCGACCAGATGGATCTTCAGTGCGAACGATTCGAGTTCTGTCCCGAAGTCACAGCCAAGGCCATTCGTTTAGGCGAGTCCATTCACGAAGTTCCTGTCCGGTACGAGGCACGCACGAAGGCGGCAGGGAAGAAAATCCGGTGGACGGATGCTCCCGAAGCGTTCTGGACGTTGCTCCGGTACCGCTCGTGGCGCCCTTAGGACCTCACGACCGGGGCTTGATCGGAATTTGGGTCTTGCCCGAAGCTTCAAGCACTCCGCCCTCGAGCTTGATCTTGTCGACTTGGATCGAACCGAGCAACCCGAGGTCGCGGTCAAGATCCACGACTGGGTTGAGTGTCTTGAGAAGGGCATCGGTCGCAAAACTGTCAGCCCGCCGCCAATCAAACCAGACTTTGGCGTTCGTAAGGGCTAACTGCGTGCCGTTGACGGGAGTCAGATCGGCGATGACTTCGAAGTCCGACTTGACGATCAGGAACTCACCGAAACCTTCGACCCAGACAACACCGCGATCGACCTTGACGGTGACGCGTTTGATCTCGTGGTACTTGCGCAAGATGAAGGCCGCCAAATCCTGTTCGAGGACTCGGACCGTGCCTCGGCCAATACCGCTCCGGCTGAGGCGGAACTTCTTGTCGTGAAGAGCCAAAGCCCGGTCGTATCGGCAAGCTGGAATCTCCGCGTGCAGTGAGTCCACGCGAAGCCCGCGAAGGCGGAAGTCTCGTAGATCGATCGTCAGGTTGCCGCAACGGCCAGCCTTTGATCGTTCGGGGTCCACGAATAAAGGGACACCCTCGACCGAGAAGTGTTCCGCTGAGATCGTGGCTCGGTCCAGGGCGCCCCAAAGGACTCCCAGGCCGTCCGGAATGACGGAAACCGAAACTACCGACGAGTCGCCCTTCAGGTTCGCGCGAATCTCGTTCGCCGCCGCCCGCTCGAAAACATGGATCTCGCGACCTCCAAAGCCGGCAGCAAGGCCAAAGGCAGCAATAGCCAGCAACGGACCCATGGTTGGCACTTTAGCATCCAGAATGGTTTTGTCTGCCGTGGACGAACTGAGTGGATACGCCGAGTTGACGACCCGTTACGCCGCAGTTTGGCTGCCTCGGGCCACGCTATGGTGCTTGTCGGGGGTGGATCGCCTCGAGTGGCTCCAGGGCCAAGCGACCTGCGACGTCAGGAAGCTCGGCCCAGGATCGCCCCTTTTGGGTTGCTTCGTGTCCCCGACAGGACAGCTACAGGCGGAGTGCCGAATCTACGACCGAGGCGAAGTGACTTGGGTTGTCTGTGAGCCGGGCGAAGTTCTGAAGGCCCGTGCGGACGACTTCGTGATCATGGAAGACGTTGGCCTGGAGCTGTTGTCGTCAGGCCTCTGGTCCATTCAAGGGCCTGACGTCGGGAGCCTCGAAGTCGAGGGCGCGTTGCCGGCGAACAGGCTCTACGAAGGGGGGCTTGACCTTTCAGGAAGCTGCCCCACGGAAGTTTCAGTGGCGTCCTTTGAGTCGTTCCTGTGCGCCAGTTTGGAGTTGGGCATTCCGCTCGTCGGCGTGGACTCCGACGATCGCACCCTCCCGCCAGAGCTCGGGCTAGGCTTTGAGCGTTCCCATGTGGCCTACGACAAGGGATGCTACCAAGGCCAAGAAGTCCTTCAAAGAATTCACAGTCGGGGCCACACGAACAAATCGTGGTTTGTGCTCAAATGCGGGTCTCTGGCTACGCCAGGATCGGCGGTGACCTCTCTTGAGGGTCGAGCTGTGGGAACTGTCACCAGGTCGGCCACAAGCCCACGCTTCGGGCATCTTGCCGGGGCGATGGCGAAAAACGAATATGCGGCACCAGGATCACGGCTCCTGATCGGAACCGAGGAAGTGGTAGCTTGCGCCTTCCCGTTGAATCAATGACCGCCCGTCTTCTTTCTCATGGAGACCAAATGTCCCAAACCCAGGAAGAGGACAACGGCCATGGCGAGAGCCAAGTTGCCGACGGCCATCATCTGGCTCTTGCCCTCACGGACGATCTCGGTGATCCGGTAGACCCAGAACAGGGCCAGGAGAAAGGCCAGTCCCGCGGCTCCGCGAAACGCGAGTCCTGGTTTGTTGCCGCCGATGGCTGCGAAAACGAGGAACAGGATTCCTGAAATCCCACCAACAATGAGGGACCAGATGCTCCGCACGTTGGGCATGAGGAACGCCATGAGGCCGCCAGCAATGTTCACGAGTCCGTATAGGCCTATCACGACGCGGTAGAGCATGTGGCGAGGGTACCAGCGGCCCGGCTCGTCATACAGGACACCGGGGTGTGCGATTATACTTGTCGGATGAACCACGCAGACGCGTGGCACGCCGACCGGCCGAAGGAGGAGTGCGGCGTGCTTGGCCTCTACACCCCGGGAGGTGAGGCCGCACGCTTGGCGTTCTTCGCCCTTTTTTCACTGCAACACCGCGGTCAGGAGTCGGCTGGGCTTGCCGTCAGCGACGGGCACCGGGTGCACATGCATCGGGACATGGGCCTGGTCAACCAGGTTTTCAACGAGGAGATCCTCTCCACGCTTCCGGGACATATGGCCATCGGACACACCCGGTACAGCACGACGGGTGCCAGTGTGCTTCGGAACGCTCAGCCGGTTTACTGCTCAAGCACTGTCGGCGAAATTGCTGTAGCCCACAACGGCAATCTGGTGAACGCAGGTGCCCTGCGGAAGGAGTTGCTCATGTCGGGAGAGAGCATGGATACGACGGCGGACAGTGAAGTGATCGCCAGGTTGTTGGTCCGAAACCTGCACCTAGGGCCAGTGGGGGCTGTGGCGGCGACGATGGAGCGCTTGCAGGGTGCTTACAGCGTGACCGTTCTGCTTCCGAACATGGTTCTGGGGTTCAGGGATCCTCATGGCATCAGGCCGCTCGTTGCAGGAAGGGTCGGCGATGGATTCATGGTCGCCAGCGAGAGTTGTGCGTTTTGGCCCGTTGGAGGCGTTTCAGACCGTGAAGTCGGGCCCGGTGAAGTCGTGATCATCGACCACCAGGGAATGCGCTTCGAGCAAGCCGTTCCTCGGGCTGGCGAGACTCTCTGCATGTTCGAATTCATCTATTTCGCCAGGCCCGACTCGGTCATGTACGGAAGGGAGTTGTACGCGGTCCGAGAGAACATGGGCAGGCAACTGGCGATCGAGCACCCGGTCGAGGCCGATGTGGTCGTACCCGTCCCCGACAGCGGAATTCCGGCGGCTCACGGCTACAGCAAGCAGAGCGGCATCCCTTATCACGAAGTGATGATGAAGAGCCGCTACATCCACCGAACCTTCATCCAACCCGACCAGCGCATGCGCGAGTTGGGCGTGCGGATGAAGTTGGCACCTCTGCTTGGACAGGTCAAGGGCAAGCGGCTCGTGCTGGTAGACGACTCGATCGTGCGGGCCACTACGACGAGCCAAATCGTCAAGCTGTTGTTCGACAGCGGGGCGAAAGAGGTTCACGTGAGGATCACGGCGCCTCCGATCAAGCATCCTTGCTTCTACGGAATCGATATGGCGAGCCGAGGGGAATTGGCGGCCGCTACGATGGACGTGGAAGCCATCCGGAACCGTCTCGGAGCGACGTCGCTGGGTTACCTCAGCATCGAAGGAACGCTGAAGTCGGTCGGAAAGGACCGTCCGATGTTCTGCCTGGCGTGCTTTGACGGTGACTATCCAGTACCAGTGACTGCTGAAATGGAGAAGATGGCGTTTGAAGAGCCGCCTGGTGTCGGGCAGCTTGCGACAGTCACTCGCGGCCAACTGAAGCTGATCGAAGACTGATCACTTTTTGTCGAGCATGTCGAGGGCGATGGCGTGCCTTCTGAGAACCTCGGCCGAATAGTGGAACACCGCTTCGGTGAGCGGATTCCACAAGTGGTAGATCAGGGGCAGCTTCTCCAAGGGCAGGATCTGACGCCCATCGATTCGAACTCCTCGGGAATGTCCACCAAGTCTTTGACTCGGGCGGCGTAGACATCGGCCCACCGGACTTCGCCTCTCTCCGTGATGCGGTAACAGCCGAGATACAAGACGTCTTCGAGGATGGCGCCAGCCTCTTCCTTAGCCTCACGGACAGCAGCCTCGATCGAGGACTCGTTCGGCTCGACCCGACCGCTTGGAATGCACCAGCCACGGTCTTCGATGTTGCAAATGAGGACTTTGTCTTCGAGCCAGGGGAAGACGAGTGCAGCGAAGGCTCTGAGGGGGGCTCTAAAGGGGGCGGGGAAGAACTCGAGTCGTTGACGGCCGTACTTTCCAGAGGGGAACTTGCTCATTTCTTTACCCTCGCGGCTGCCTTGCCCTCCAAAAGCGTGGCAATGCCCGAGGCGACGACGGCCAAGGTAGCAAGGCCCAAGATGCCGTAGAACCACGGCTCGTGGCCAAAAATGACGACCTTGCCCAGGACGTCCGAAGTCTCGAAGGGCCCATACATGCGGCTGTCCTGTGAGACCATTCGGTTGTCCCCAAGAACATAGTAAGTGCCCTCAGGAACCCGATACTCGCCCTGGCTGAAACTCCAAGAGATGGGTATGTCGGCAAAGTCGATGACGTCCCCCGGCAAGCCCTTGACCCTCTTGATGATGGTGTCGCCGGACTCCGGTTCCTTGAGGACGACGATGTCGTTCTTGCGGATCGGACCTACCAGCCAATAGGCGCTGCTCATCAGCAAGCGACGGCCTGACTCGAACGTGGGCTCCATGCTCTGCCCCCTCACCTCGACGCTTTTGAAGTTCATTCTAAAGAACAGAAGGAACCCGAGGACACCTAGGAGGAAGGCGCCAAAGCTCGTGATTGCGACGCGTCGACGGTTAGGCATAGACTGAAGAGGAAGAGCGGGACAGCACTCCGGTTATACTTCATCTATCGGAAGCTATTCCTTTCCTCCATGCCCCAGTTACTCCAGTCCCTGAACCAAAACTCGGCCAGCGCCCTCCTTCTACTGGGCGTGCTGGTGGTCGCGCTGACGGTCCTGTCGGTGTTGCAGACCTTGGCGTTCCGCCGTATGCGTGCCAAATGGCAGAGCCTTCTGCGAGGCAACGACAGCGACAACCTGGAGGGCTTGTTGGAACGGCACATGACGCAACACCTAGAGAACCAGGGCAGATTGGACGATGCCCACGATCGGATCCAGACTTTGGAACGCAAAATGCGCTCAGCGAAGAGATACGTGGGCCTCGTCCGGTTTGACGCCTTTGACGACGTCGGAGGAAACCAGAGCTTCTCGCTGGCCGTCTACGACGAGGAGGGCAACGGCGCGGTTGTGACGAGCCTGGTCGGCCGCGAAGGTTGCCGCGTCTATGGAAAAGGACTCGTGAACGGCAAGCCCGAACGGCACCTCACGGCCGAGGAAGAGATGGCCATCGAGCAAGCGACTTCGGCCAAGGCAAGGCCCCGGATCAGCCCATGAGCCAGGCCATTGACGACGCCGTCTTGATCCGGCAGTGCCAACGGGGAGACCGGACAGCCTTTGACTCACTCGTCAGACAGTACGAACAAAAGGCGTATCAGTACGCCTTTCGGTTGACGCGAGATCCCGACGAGGCGGCTGACATCGTGTCCGAAGCGTTTGTCCGCGTGTTCAATGCCATCGGGAACTTCCGCAGCCAGAGCGCGTTCGCCACCTGGCTCTACCGTATCTTGACCAACTGCTACTTGGACCGCAAGAAGAAAGATCGGAGCAAGCTCCACACGAGCCTTGAGAGCTCAGTCCAACTGGACACCGGGGAAGTCGAGCGCCAGGTTCAGGATTTCTCGCCAGGCCCGGCCGAAGAAGCTGAGCGATCGGCGCGCGAGACAGCCGTCCAGTCCGCCCTGTCCCAAATGCCCGATTACCAGAAGGCGATGCTCGTGATGTACCACGTGGAGAACTTGACTTACGAAGAGATCGCCGAACGGCTTGACCTCCCCCTTGGAACCGTCAAGAGCCGTTTGAACCGGGCCCGGTTGGCCCTTCGGGACCTGTTGGCGGGAAGCATGGAACTTTTCCAAGTGGGCTGAAGTCGAATGAGGCAGACAAGGAAATGAAGGCCGAGAAAGCAAGAGAACTCTTCTCTGAGTACCGGGATGGGACGCTGAGCCCCAGCCTACGGACAGCGCTTGAAACGGCGCTGGGTTCTGACACACGCTTGTCCACTGAGTACAAGGAGTTCGACGAGTTGCTCGGTACCCTCGAGTTGGAGGGGCAACGGTCTATTGATGCACCTTTCGACTTGCACGAGCGGATCATGGCGCGGATCGACCGGTCTGTCCTTGACAGGAAGCACCGACAACCGGCGGGTTGGCTTTCCGGCTGGAGACTTGCCTTCGCTGGTGGGCTGTTCGTCCTCGTTGTGGGTTCCACCGTGGTCTCGATCGTGTCGAACAACGCGAAGCAAGCCATCACCCCCATGATTCCGGTCAGTCAGGAGTCGAGGCTTTCATTGCGGGCTAAAGACGGCGTGGCCAGGATTCAGCACGGGCCAGCGAACATCATCGTCGATGTGAAAGATGTCGAGACCGGCCAACTTGTGAAGCGGTTCGACCTTCGCGGTCGATCCCTTGACAGCGCTCTAAGCAACGACCAGGACATGGCCGTTCTGCTCGATATCGAGTCGGGCTCAGATTCGGTCTTGATCGCTGTGCCGGGCAAGCTCGGTAGCGCGTCTTTGGAAGGCAAGGGCACCCTCCGCGACTTGGCGAAGGCTGCGGCGGACAGGTTCCGGGAACCCGTCGCCATGAAGGTGAGCGATGCCGGCGCACCGGTTTCATGGACGCTGAACCCGGCCGATCCAGCTCATTCCAAAGCCGTCGAAGGACACTTCTCCTTCGACCGGATGGACGGCCTCCTTTACTTGGGCGACTGAAACTCAGCCAGCGCAGCCGTCATGGCCTGGTGGTACTCGGCTTCCGAAGTCGTCGCCAGCTTGGCGATGGAACAGACCGTCGCCATCTCGCTGTTGTCTTCGATCAACTTCGACTCGCGGACTTCCTTGAACATCGTCGGCTTTCGGGACTCGATCGCTTCAGCCAGCAGTCCATAACTCTGCGAAATCTCGATCGTCGTCGCTGTTTCGCCGTGCCGAGCCAGGCTTGTCGTGTGAAGGCCCCGAACGTGTTGCAGCACCGCCTCGAGGCGACCTTCCTTCTTCCGAACGAACGACAGCTCGTTGGCTACTTGCCGCCTGATTGTAGGTTCGAGGTTCGGGGCGATCCTGACCAGTTCCCTCAGAGACCGAATCTGGGAGTAAGCACCCTTGTGTACGGTCGCAAACTCGGTGTACTTGCAGATGCTCGAGAGCTCGATCGATTGGGCCAGAAGCAGGGCCTCGTTTGAGTAGTCCCGTTTGTCTCGATAGTCGGCAGCGAGTGCGTTGACCTCGTAGACGATGCGTGTCTGAGCGTCTTGGATCTGACCGAGCACGGTGTCTTGGCTTGGCGTGTCGAAGTCGACGGGTGAGACGGGCATCAGCGTTCCCGCGTGGTAGGGGTCCAGCCATTCCGCCACGACCGTCGACAACCGGCCCGAGATCTCCTTCGGAGGAAGGCTCAGAAGCACCCGTGTGTCCCTCACCGGCTTGACGTACTGCAGAAGCCGCTGCTGTCCGGTCGGTCCAAACGCGGGTCGGTCATCAGGCGGAGCACCGGCCCTTCCATTGATCGCAATCGCCCCTAAGAGCACAATGGGCCCACTCAGCATCATCTGCGAGACCAGGCGTCCGTGCCACATAAGTGAAATGGTCGGTCAGCACCCAGTCGAATCTCCAGGGCCGAATCATAAAGTCCGGCAATAGGACTTGTGTAGGCATCTGGTCCCAAAACTCAGAAATTCGGCCTACTGACCTTTGAAATTCGACATATAGTGAAGGTGTGCAAAGCACGAATCTCAGCATCCGAGTCCCGAAATGGGAAGAGCACCTCGTCCGCCGGGCGCAGCGCGGCGAACGCGTGGCGATGGAGCTGCTCGTAGACGTACACCGACCGGCAGTCAGGGCTCACGCCCTGCGCATGCTCCGAGACGTGGACGACGCAAACGACGCCACGCAGGAGACCTTTGTCAAGGCCTTTCGAGCGTTGGGCTCGTTCGATGCGGACCGACCGTTCCTGCCCTGGTTGATGCGCATTTGTTCAAACTGCTGCGTCGACCAGATCCGTGAGCGGCGCCATTCGGCTGACCGCATTGAAAAGTACGAACACTCGCTCTACGACGAGTCGGCCGACGTGGGCGAAGGTGTGGAGGCCCGGCAAGAGGGCGCGGTCGTTCAGCAAGCGATTACCCGATTGCCCGACCGATACCGCGAGATTATCGTCATGCGCCACTACAGGCACATGGACGTCAACGAGATCGCGAGCGCGTTGAACAAGCCAGAGGGCACCGTCAAATCCTGGTTGTTCCGGGCGAGGGCCCTGTTGAAGAAGGATCTGACGGTAGCGATGGGCGTATAGGGGGAACAGAGGTTCGGCGGGGGCAACGGCCCCCGGATTCGACGGTTTCAAGTGGCCGGAGGACTCGACGAGAGGGCGATCCTCCGGCCCGTTCGTTAACTTCCCGAGGTACCTCTTGATCTGTGTCTCATAATCAAGCCATGAGTCTGTCGGTTGACGATGTCTTGAACGCCCTTCGATCAGTGGAAGACCCTGACCTTCATCGCGACATCGTCACCCTCGGATTTGTCCAGGACGTCACGATCGAGGACGGTCGCGTGTCATTCAAGGTGGAGCTCACGACCCCCGCGTGTCCAGTCAAAGACCTCTTGCGGGACCAATGCCACGAGGTCGTGGCGGCGTTGCCGGGAGTCAAGGAAGTCGAAGTTTCTATGACGGCGATGGTGCGAGCCCGACAGACCGAACCTCAAGACCTCATTCCTGGTGTCAAGCAGTGCATTGCGATCGCCAGCGGAAAGGGAGGGGTTGGCAAGAGCACAGTCACCGTCAACCTGGCCATCGCCCTGTCAGAACTGGGTGCCACTGTAGGAATCCTGGATGCAGATGTCTACGGCCCGAGCGTTCCCCTCATGATGGGCGTATCGAGTGAACGGCCCTTGACGCGCGATGCGAAGATCATCCCCATCGAGCGTTTTGGAGTGAGAATGATGTCGATCGGGTTCCTGTTGGAAGACGGTCAAGCCGTCCTCTGGAGGGGACCCATGGTGGCTGGCACTGTCAAACAGCTTCTGGAGGACGTTCACTGGGGCGAGCTCGACTACCTCTTGGTCGATCTGCCACCGGGAACCGGCGACGCCCCGATGTCCCTCGCCCAGTTGGCCCCGCTGACCGGCGTTGTACTTGTGACGACACCCCACAATGTGGCTGCCAACATTGCGGGCAAGGCAGCTCAGCTATTCAGGAGGCTGAACGTTCAAGTCATGGGTGTGGTCGAGAACATGGCGACCTTCGTCTGCCCAACCTGTGGGACTTCGTCTCGCGTCTTCTCGGGAATGAGCGGTGCTGAGCTGGCGGCTGTACTTGACACCGAGTACTTGGGATCGATCCCCCTGGACAGTCAGGTGAGCGTTTCCTCCGACGATGGGCTGCCTTCGTTGATCGCTTATCCGGAGGGTGCCCAAGCCGAGGCTTTCAAAGAGATCGCCAAACAGATTGCGGCGCAGTCGAGCGTGCTGACCCACGCCCAGACTGACCTTCAAACCGCGACTACTTGACTCTAGAAAGGGTCAACTGGCCGTTCTGAGAGCCGGATTCCACGATCTTGTCGTTCCCTTCGAACTTGATCGTCGCATGGGCTTCTTTTCCCACAGACTTGGCCAGGTGCTCTCGCGTCAACCTCAGTTGCTCGGACGGTACGCCGGGCCCTTGGACATCGGTCCAAGTCGTCTTGGTGGTCAGATTGTCTCCTTCAAGCCGCCAAGTGCCTTTTTGCCTCATCGTGACGGGGCCGATGACTGTCCGGGCGTCATAAGTGTGGTCAACGTTGTGCTCGATCTCGATGTGCATGGTGGCAGTTGACAAAGCTAGGTCGCCCCGCCACTTACCGACCAAACGCGACTGGGGCTGACATCCGGCGAGCAGGCCCACGGCCAGAATCAGTGCGACCGGGTACTTCATCTCCTGACGTTACCGGGTCTTATGGACGTCTTGCCGGGAAGATTCCGTAGAATCGAGTGCAGATGAGCCTTGAAGCCACGTACCCACGACGGAAGACCAAGCCGTGCCGGATCGGATCGGTCACGATGGGCGACGGCCACCCGGTCGTTGTTCAAAGCATGATCACCGAGGAGACGCGCAATGTCGACTCCTGTGTCGAGCAGATCATTGCCCTCCACCGCGCTGGGTCCGAGATCGTCCGCGTAACGACGCCGACGCTGGGCGAAGCGCAATGCCTCGAGGAGATTGCGGCCAAAGTGGCCGAGATTTATCGGCCCGTGCCAATGACTGCCGATGTTCACCACCAAGGCACGGCCATCGCGGTCGAGGCTGCCCGTCACGTGGACGAAATCCGGGTGAACCCAGGCCTCTTTGTGTTCAAGCGGCATGGAAGCCGGTCGCAAGAGCTAGTGAAGAGCGAAGCCCCGACAGAAGGGGCCGTTGACCTGAGAGGGCGCGATGAAGAGGAAATTGACCGTCTCCGGGCTGAACTGGCTTATGGTCAGGCCGAGTGGAAGGCTGAGACCCAAGCGATCGAGGAGAGCTTTGTGCCCGTCATCGAAGCTTGTCTGAAGCATGGCCGGGCAATGCGGGTCGGCGTCAACCACGGGTCACTGAGCGAACGGATGCTCGTCACCTATGGCGACACGCCATTAGGCATGGTGGAGAGTGCATTGGAGTACGTCCGACTCTGCGAGAAACACGGCTTCGAGAATGTGAACATCAGCGCCAAGGCAAGTCGGGTCGCGGTGATGGTGGCCGCGAATCGATTGATGGCGGACCGGCTCGACCGCGAGGGCATGCCGTACCCACTGCACCTTGGTGTGACAGAAGCCGGTGACGGACAGTACGCCAGAGTGAAGTCCACAGCGGGAATCGCCACCCTCTTGATGGAGGGGATCGGGGACACGATCCGAGTCAGCTTGGCTGAGGATCCCGTCAACGAGATTCCTGTCTGCTATGAAATCCTGCAAGCGTGCGGGCTCCGCAAGACCCAGGTGGAATACATTGCTTGTCCGAGTTGCGGTCGGACGAAGTTCAACCTACCGACGGTGCTTCGAGAGGTTCGCGAGGCCACGCGTCACCTGGTGGGTCTGGACATCGCGGTCATGGGATGTATTGTCAACGGCCCTGGCGAAATGGCCGATGCGGACTACGGTTACGTTGGGGCCGCCGGGGGCAAGATCACCCTCTACCGCAAGCGGGAAGCCGTCAAGCACGGGATTCCCCAGGAAAGGGGCGTCGAAGAACTGATCGCCCTTCTCAAGGGGGACGGCGTCTGGATCGAGCCGAGCGAAACCGCGACTCCCCTTGAGCCCCTGCGCGTCGTCTAGCCATCACTTCTTCTTGGGCGTCACCCAGTCGTGATAGGCACGGGCGAGAGCGATCCTCACGGCTCGTTGCTCGCGCGGGGTCGCTGGCCCGCCACTGACCGCCGTCACCAACGGCGTCACGAGCACGGCACCCACGACCTTGAGTGTGTCCTCTTTCTCGTCGCTCCGGCCTGAAACGGACGAACTCTTGTAGACCACCTTGTTCTGCTTGGCATCGTACGCGTACACCGAGACGGTGGCGGTGGAGATGGTCTTGGGGCCCGTACCCACCCAAATGCTCCGAGTGTGCCACGAAACCGTGCCATAGAGGACCCGGTCAGCCTTTGCCTCTTTCGCGAAGGCTCTGAGCTGCTTCAAACTGGGCAGTTTCTTCGGTGTGGGCAGTGCGAACCCCGTGTTGTCCCAAGCCTTGATCGCCAGCGACTGCGACACCACTGCGAAGCCGGCCTTTTGTGCGATCTCGCCTGCCGTATCGATGGCTGTCTTGCGGGACGTGTCCGTCCCGTTGTTGAACGCCCAAGGGTAGGAGACAGCGACTCCTTTGGTACTGGATTGTGCGAACAGGTTCGTCGTCCCAAGGACGGCAATCGCGAACATCAGGACTTTCATTGTCTTCACGGTCTGACCTCGGCAGTACAAAACTGCGAACCCATCTTACCGCTGGCCTGATAGCCGCACCCACAAAGTAAGCCGGGCACGTCTGCGGGTCCGAACTGACTGTCTCGAACACGGAGGAGTAGCGGGATTTTTGCGCCACGGTGGTTGGGTGGACTCCGGTGTGGGGGACGTGGTCGAAGCACCCTGAGCCGGGTGCCGGCTCGTTTATGCCCCTCGCCAGCTGGAGCTGACGTCTGCGTCGTAGACGACGAGGCGGGAACGGTTTTCGCGCTGATCACGGCACCGTCTGATGAGTGATTCCGGAATTCGTGGTGAACTTGACCACCCCGAGACCAGCCTGTGATACGATTCCACTGAAGGATCGGTGAGAATATGCTTAAGAAGACGCTTCTCTTGCTGTCGGTCTGTTCAGCGTGCGTCGCGAACGGGCAGTCCACGTGGGTTCAGGTCAAAGTGGACATTCCCGACGTGGCGACGCTGGAGCGCCTGCAAGATTCTGACTTGGAGGTGCTCGATTGCGTGCTGCACCTGGGTTCGGCCGATGTTGCAGTTGAGCCGGGTGGGTACGCACGGCTGATTCAAGGAGGGTTCACTTACTGGTTTGTCCGGCCCCTCGAGGATCCCCATGGATGGGACCGGACACACGTGTCGAACGTACGGCCGATGTCGGACGACTACCGTCTGCACTACTTCACGGCTGACCAGATTCTTTCGTTCTTCGAGGCCCTCCGCACTCAGTACCCCACCTACGTGACGCGCAAGGCGATCGGCCTCACGATCAACAATGAAACGATGTGGGCTTACCGGATCGGTCGCCCCGTCCAACAGTCGCACCGAGCTGTCAACAACATCGTCGTGGAGGGGATGATCCACGCGCGCGAGTGGATCGCGGGCAGCGTCATGATGCACATTGCCAAGAAGACGGTCGACGGCTTGACCACACCGCAAACGACGGTCTTTCTGCCAAATCAGGCGGTGTGGGTGGTCCCCATGGCCAACCCCGACGGCTACCGGTACTCCTGGTCTAGTTATCGGCTTTGGCGTAAGAACCGGCGCAACAACGGGGGCGGCTCCTATGGAGTCGACCTGAACCGGAACTACTCGACCGGATGGGGCATGAACGGCGGATCGAGTTCGAATCCGAGTTCTGAAACCTATCGAGGAACGGCACCTTTCAGTGAACCCGAGACCGTGGCCGTGCGTGATTTCATCGCAGGATTGCCGCGCGTCGGTGGTTTTCTGGACTATCACAGCTTCGCACAGCTGGTCATGTGGCCTTGGGGTTACACGACGACCGCTCCGCCAGACGCGGCGATGTTCAACACGATCGGTGACGCGATGAAGACGGCAATGAGCGCCTTTGGTGCCACGTACGACCAGGGGCAGACTTCTCGCATCCTGTATATTGCGTCCGGCGTCTCGAATGACTACTTCTACGACGTCTACGGGATACCGGGAATGTCGGCCGAGCTCCGCGACACAGGCCAGTACGGCTTCGAACTGCCGGAAACCGAGATTTACGCGACTCAGGATGAGGTATGGGCTGGGTTCAGGAAGTACCTGAGCTACATTCCGTCCTAGACGCGGTGGAAGCGGGCCAAGGTGGCGGTGTAGACGCCGATTGTCCGCGCCGCCATCCGTTGTGCGCTGTACTCAGTACGCGCTCTGGTCTGAGCCGCCATGCCCATGGCCACGCGTCGCTCAGAGTCCCGCAAGAGCTCGAGGATCGCGTCCGACATGGCGACTGGGTCGGCAGGCGGCACGAGGATGCCCGACTCGTCAGCGAGCACTTCGGGGATGCCCCCGATCCTCGAGGCGACGCTGGGCACTCCGGCCGCCATGGCTTCAACGACCGCAATTCCCATGGCCTCCCGCAGGGAAGGGAATACGAAAACGTCCAAGGCTGGGAGCAGTTCCGCGACGTCTGGTCTGTAACCAAGCCAGCGCACCCTGTCCTGGATGCCCAGGGACTTGGCTAGATCCACCAAGGTTTGTGTTTCGTCGCCGTCCCCCATCACGATGTAGTGGGCGTCGGGGATGTCGGCGACCACGCGGGAAAAGGCGTACAGCGCATGGTCCATGCCCTTGAGAGCTGTAAGCCGCGCGGTCGTGCCAAGGACAGGAACCGATTCGTCCAAACCCAAACTGGCCCTGGCCCTGGATCGGGCCAAAGGATCCGACGTAGGGAAGTGGATCCCATTTGGCACGATGGAGATCTTGGACTCATGAACCCCCTGGTCGATCAAGTGCTTTCGGACTTCAGAAGAGACCGCGATCAAATGGTGGGCGGGCAGAAAGCTGAGCCTGCCGCTCATGCCGTGTACCGTCGCAATGCTCGGCACTTTGGCGAGTCGGGCGGCCAAACAGCCATTGACGACCGAAGTGGACAGATGGCCGTGAACAATGTCGATCTTGCGCCGTCGGATGTGGCGCGCCATCCGAGCGATCGCGAGCGGATCGACCTTCGTGCGCACGCGGAAGTCCAGCTTAAGGAAGCCCTCAGACTCGACATGCGCGCCGAGCCCACGGCCTTTGAAGGTGGCGAACTCGACGTGTTGGCCGTGCGACCTCAGTTCGTTCGCCAGCGTCATCATGCTCGCGACCGCGCCGTAAACCGCAGACCTGGCACTGCAGACCTGAAGGATCCTCAGTGACCGCTCAGCCCGATCCGGCTCTGTCGCCAGAGCTTCCAGAACAGGATTGGCGTGCTGGTGTCGCTCCGCACGTTGACCCTCTTCCACCTGAAGCGGTCGGTTGTTGGCTGGTTCCATCCTTTTTCTACCGAGCAGGCCACGTTGTATCCGCCTTCCGCGACCAACTGCCTGACACCCTCGTTGTGAGCGCCATAAGGATAACAGAAGACATCCACGTCCTTGTCAAGGACCTGCGTCAGTATCCGCTTAGAGACTTCTATTTCGCCTTTGGCTTGGTCCGTGGGGATTTCGGTGAGCCGCGCGTGACGACAGGTGTGCGAACCGATCTCGAACCCGGACTGTGAGAGCATCTGGAGGTCGTCGGCGTCGAGGAGGGTTTCCACGGCATCGCCGTTCCTCCAATCCCACTCGTTGGTTCCACCGAGCAGTCCGGCGACGACGAACACTGTCCCAGTCTGCTTGAACTGCAACAGTGCTGGTGCGGCATGGTCACGAAAGTTGAGGTACCCGTCGTCAAAGGTGAGGGCGATGGGTCTCTTTTCGGGCTGCGAGGCTAAGGAGAACAGGTCAGCCAGCGCTGTCAAGTGAAGGCTCTCAAAGCCAAAGCGCGAGAGAGCGCTGACGTGGCGTTGGAAGCGCTGGGGGGACACGTAGTGGTGTGGCACCAGGGCTTGCTTGGGCCGCTTGGCGATCCGGTGGTACATCAGGATGGGCACTGACAGACAGCTCAACAGTCCGGTCCTATAGGGTCGAGCGGGCGGCCCGGACGGGTTCGTCGTCCTCACAAGTTGGCGACGTCATCGTGCCAGTGCTCCCGCAAGCGGGGAGGATACCGGCACAGGTAGATTCGGCACGTGACGGTTCCCCCTCACCCCAAAGGATATGTCTGTGTTCGGACCCACCACCCACTCGCGTTGACCGGTCGCCTGGACGATCCGGCTTGGTCAGCAGCCCCGTTCACAGATGATTTCGTGGACATTGAAGGAGACATCCGGCCCCGGCCCTGGTTCCGTACCCGCGTGAAGATGCTCTGGGACGATCAGTACCTGTACATTGGTGCCGAGCTCGAGGAGCCACACCTCTGGGCCACTCAGACGCAGCACGACTGCGTTATCTTCCACGAACACGACTTCGAGGTCTTCATGGACCCCGATAGTGACAATCACCAGTACTACGAATACGAGATCAACGCACTCGGCACCGATTGGGACCTGAGGCTGGTCAAGCCTTACCGGGACGGCGGCCCGGCACTGAACGAGTGGGAGATTCCGGGCCTGAAGAAGGCAGTCCATCTAAAAGGCACGATCAACGATCCGCGCGACACCGACCAGGGCTGGTCGCTCGAACTGGCACTGCCGTGGAAGGTCTTGGGTGAGTTTGCCCATTGTCCGTGCCCACCTCGAGTCGGTGACCAGTGGAGGATCAACTTCTCGCGCGTCGAGTGGGACTTGCGGATCGTGGACGGCCAATACGAAAAGGAGCCTGGCCGGCCCGAGCACAACTGGGTCTGGTCGCCGCAAGGGGCGATCGACATGCATCGACCAGAGATGTGGGGCTACCTGCAATTTGAGGAGACCACGAAGCCGTTTCGACCCGACCCCGATTGGGAGGTTCGTTGCGCCCTGATGGAGCTTTACTGGGCCGAGCGTGACTTTCACGAGAAGAGGGGTGTCTACACAGCCAGCATCTCTGAGCTGAACCTGTCAGAGACGAGTGTTGCAGTCCAGTTGACTCCAGACGGATACGTTGGACGGGCCCGAGGACACAAGGGGACGCTGAGCATACGGCAGGACTCGCTGATCAGCCTGAAGCCTTGACCGGCTACGACAGGACGGGCATAAACAACTGCCTCTCGGTCAAGAAGCAACAACTGTCATCGGTGACAAGGACCATCTCCTCGATTCCCAAGTAGCCCCGACCGGGAAGCAGCACTCCCAACTCCAACGTGTAGACCTGCCCCGGCTTCACGTGTCCGTAGGGCGTCCGTCCATAACGAGCCCACCTCGGCCCGAGGATTGTGCCCCCATCGTGCGCCAGCCGACCGACCTGGTGACCAGTGGCATGGTGATATTCTCCGTAGCCACGTTGGGCCAGGGTGGACCGGGCAGCGTCGTCCACCTGCCAACCTTCGACTCCCGGTACTAGCGCCGAGGCGGCGGCTGAGATCGATGCGTTGACAGCGGCTAACGCGGTCTGGACGTCGTCGGGCACGTACTGTCCGACAAACCAACACCTTTGTACGTCCGAGCAATACCCGAACCTCATCACTCCGAGATCAACGTGAAACACGTGGCCTTCTTCCAGCGCGATGTGGTCAGACGGCAATCCGTGCCCGATCATCGAGTCCGGGCCCGAGTTCACGATGGGATCCATGGACTTGTCCCACGCCCACCCCAATCCGCGTTGCGTCATGAGACCGTGAACATGGTTGAAGACGGCCCGCTCCGAGACTCCAATCTGTGCGAACTCGCTGATCGCATGGAAAAGATCGTCTCCTTCGGCGATGGCATCGCGGATCAGGCCGACTTCGGCGGGGGTCTTACAGGACCGAAGCTCTTGGGCAAGCTCCTCTGCACTCACGACACTCGCCTGAACGCCGGCCTCCTGCAGCGTCTCCGTCAACAGCAGCCAGAGTCCGTGAGTCAGGCCATCCGACTTGTCGTCACTGACTGAGTAGTTGACCGCGATCTTGCCGTTGGGCGGCACGTTGTTCCTCAAGACCTCCACGAAGCATGGCCGGAAGTCCTCGGTATAGGAGACAACGGTCGACCACTGTCCTGAGGCGATCAGGGGTTCTGCATCGTAGTTGCCTACGATCGCATGACGGTTTCCGTTGGACGTGAAGACGAGGGCGCTGATCCAAGTCAATCCCCCTTCGAGGATCAGTGGAACGACGGGGTCTGATCCCGTCGCCGTCTCGCGCACCAACACAACCCACGCATCGACTCCACTGGAACGGACAATACGGCTGGCTTGTTCTAGTTTTTCGTGAGTGAGAGTCATGCGGGCACCGTTCCCAACACTCCCCTCGACCATTATTCCCTTGAGACGGACTTCATTTCGTGCGGACCTTCCCCTGAACAGTGCAGGTGATCCCACCATAATCCATTAGCAGATGACAGCTTTTCGAATTGCGCTCTTATTGACTGGGCTCTTAGGTGCCGCCTTGGCTACCGCAGACCCCCTTGACGGCGTGACCTTCTCGTCGCAACCCGGCACTCTTTACGTGCCGTTGCGAGAGGTGGCTGGCAGCCTCGGCCTCGATGTGACGTATGACGTCAGCACGAGGCAGATCGCCATTGGCGATATCCCAGTGACAGACCAAGACTGTGTCTTTCTCTTTGACGACACGCGCCTCTTACCCGTGCAGTTCTTTGCGAAAGCTGGAGGAACCGTAACCCAGGATCCCGACGCGAGCCTGGTCACCATCAGCCTTTACGGTCGTGAAGTCCAAGTAGCGAACGCGCCCAAGAAAGTCGAGGTCAGCATCGCCGACCAGGAACTGAAGGCCTGGCAGGGCAATCGGCTCATCATGGCCACCCACATCAGCAGTGGCCGGAAAGGGCACGAAACGCCTCTTGGCAGCTTCAAGGCCGGGCCGGTGAAGACGCAAATGCACTACTCCCGGCTCTATGACAATGCGCCGATGCCTTGGAGCGTACAGGTGAGCGGAGACGTTTTCATCCACGGCTATTCGACCGTTCCCCGAAGGCCGGCATCGCACGGCTGCATCCGGATGCCCTTGACCGGGAAGAACGCCGCGAAGTGGTTCTATGATTGGGTGGACATCGGCACTCCTGTCGCGATCGTTCACGAATTCTCGGCGGCAGCCAGTACTTCCAATGGCGGTCAATAACGCGCTATCCTGTTCCTTGGTGCCACCATGCGCTTGTCCGCACTTAGCCCGCTGCTGATCCCGGCGGCCCTCGTTCTGCTTACCGTTCTGGGCTGTGAAGGTCCCCATGAAGGGCCGACTCTGGCCGACGCGCGGACGATCGCACAGGCCAAGAAGAGGCCAGTCGCGCCTGCTCCGAAGACGATCGACGACGTCGTCAAGCTAGGCGTGCCTGTCTACCCCGGGACAGTCATGGCTGAAGGTGAAGGGGCAAGCAGCCTGACCGACGGTTCGTTCAGCCGAGTCTACGAGCTAAAGATGTTCGCACCAGCCAAGCTGGACGAGGTTGCTGCCAACCTCATCAAGGCGCTCAAGAATGCGGCCAACTCGGGCGGTACGGACTACACGCGAATTACGGCCAAGACGGACATGGGTGATGAGATCGAATTCCGTCTGGGTCCGGCCGCAGACCACTCGAAGACCTTGGTCATGGCGTGGGTCACGCAACTCAAGTAGCTGGCCAAACGGTCCAATCGCCTCGATAACGGTCTTCCCAGTTCCTCACGTCGCCTCTGACGCGAGCGGCTTCCAAGAGTTGTAAGTCCAGGTCGGCCAGGGCCACCGCTTCGACGTCGGGCTTTGTCTCCGCCAGGACAGCGCTTACGGGAAACGGCTCGGTGCTGGGTGACAACACCGCAGACGTTCCGACCGTGGCCGGGATCGGCTCCTTGCCGAGATTACCCACTAGCGACGCGTGGATGACATAGATCTGATTCTCGACCGACCGGGCCCGGCACGCCCATCGAACGCGCTGGAAGCCATACGCCTTTTCAGTGAAAGCCGGCACACACTGAACGAGAACGCCCGCCTCGGCCAAGGCTCGGCCGGACTCCGGGAACTCGACGTCGTAACAGACCGTCACTCCGACTCTTCTGTCAGGCAGTGTCCTGAGGCCCCGACCGGGCTCGATCCTCCACTCCCTCGACTCGTACTGGGTCAAAACCACTTTGGGTATGTCCGCGAGCACGGCTCCAGAGGGGAGTCCAATGACGGCTGTGTTCACGATCCCTTCGTCTGTTCGGGCGAAGTGGGTCCCAGCAACCAGGGTCGTGGCGTAGCGCGCCGACACGTCGCCAAACCGAGCAAAGCTTGGCTGGAGAAGGTCCGCCAGGTAGGCAGGCGTTTCGTCCGGATCGATATCAGGTTGCCGGCTCAGGAGTTCGAGACTGGTCAGCTCTGGCATCACGATCAGTTCAGCGCCGTGGCAAGCCGCCACGAGTTCCTCAACATGGCCGAAGAATCCGTCAAGATCTTGGCAGTCTCGAACCTGCCAGTTGACAGCAGCCACTCTCACGGGAGCCACTCCAACAGCGCGGCAGCATCGCCAGACTCCTCATCGCTCATGTAGGACTCGATGACTCCGCGGTACTGCAACCCGATCCGCAGCAGGGGGCTCAGCGTCCGATCTCGGGCCTCACCACTGAACACGGCCCGGCAATAGGTGTCCTTGTCTGAGTTCCTATGGACGATCATCCATTCCCGCCAGTCCGGGATTCGACAAGCTGTACCGAACCGGTTGAGGCCCAGAGTGCGCACAAGTGAGAACCGCGCCCCATACAGAGAACGGCCCACTCCTTTGAATCGATGTTCAGGGTGCACACTGATGTCGGCACCATAGAGAGTGGTTCCGGTTTCCAGGTGACCCAGAAAGGCTGGCCCTCCGGTGGTCGACCGCCAGTCGGCATGAGCGATCCAAACGTCCTCGTTGACGATCAGGTTGCTCGCGCTTCCGATGACCTGCCCGTCACTGACCACAACGAACTGTCCTTCAGGGAAGCGCGCTAAGTGGTTCATGAGGTCTTCCTGTCGCCAAAGCAGGCTGTCGGGAAACGGCGGTGGGAAGCAGGCCCGCTGGAGGGCAACGACCCCACTGACATGGTCCTGCTCCATAGTTAGGACTTCCACTTTCCCATTCTGCATCCGAAACCGCCAAGACCCTAGTTGCCGTAGTATGGATTGACCATGACTGCCACACGCCTCAAACCCAGCCTGTCGTTGACGGCGCACGAGAGCCCGGTGCGGCTGATTGCGTTCGACCGCCAGGGCAAGATGGTGACTGCCGATGTCGACATGCAGACCGTGGTCTGGGCCGACAGGGCTCCAGTCGTGAAACTGGACTACCGGTCTCCCAATCCGCGGCACCGGCCCCTCGACCGGCTCCGCTCGGCAGCGTTCGCGCCGGATGGAAGAACCTTGTTCCTCGCCTGTGGCTCCCGCTTGTTGGCTATCGACGCTTCTGACGGAAGGGAAGTGTGGCGCTACAGCGCCCCGGAGTGGTGGCCGTTCATGGTGGCGTCGCCGCAATCCATCGCCGTGGACAATCAGGGCTACTACGTCGTCAGCTTCGACAACGGGAGCTTCGAACGGTTCTCGCCCGGGTTCAGAAGGGTCTATCGTCACAAAGACAACGACAGCCCCGTGTGGTTTTCGCTGGATCAGCAGGCACGCAAGATTGTCGGGTGTGACGGTTACCACATTTGTGTCTGGAACATGGAGAGCGGGCACAAGGTGTCTCGCGTTCCCGTGGAAGGGCACGCCTTTGCCTTCGCTTACTGCTCCGCTACGGGTTTGGCGGCGATCCGTGACGCAGGGACGGTCTCGGTCTGGAACCTTCTCGGAACCGAGTCCGGAGAGCAGATCACGGTCGCACCGGGCCCGCCTCTCGTCACCTTTGACGAGCTGGGCACACGGCTCGCCTATGCCAGTGGATCCGAAGTCGCCTTGAGGGACTTGTCTACGGGTCAGACGTATCTGCTCGACGGGTCTCAGCCCCGCCTGGTGACACTTTCCTTTGACAGTAAGGGACAACTTTGGACGGGGCATGCTGACGGATCCATCAAGCTCTGGCCGGCGTGATCCTGGGGAGGGCTGAACGCGCTGTCCGACCCTCGCCGCGCCCTCTGACTGAAGTCGGTGCAACCTGTCGTTGCCGAGCGTCGTTGCTTGTGTCAGGCTCCGGCCGTAGGGGCGTCAGCGCTGAGAGTTACGGACATGACTGAACGCGAGAAGATCTCCCACGTACTTCGTAGACTTGGGCTTGGAGCCGGCCGCTACGAGCGAACGCAATATGAACGGCTTGGCTTGCAGGGGACGATCGAACGCTTGATCGGGTTCGATCGGGTCGATGAGAAGTTTCCGTACAGCCCATGGTCGTTTGCGGTCCAACAAGACAGGAAGCTCTATACCGACCCGTACCAGATAGCGGGTTGGTGGGGTCTCCGCTTCTTGATGACGCGGCGGCCCCTTCAGGAGAAGTTGACCCTGTTCTGGCACGATCACTTTGCCGTGAGTGGCGAGAAGGTTTTCGAAGGGCCCACCATGCTCGAGTACACGGACATCCTGCGACGACACGGCAAGGGCAAGTTCCGCGACCTCTTGAGGGCCGTGACCAAACACGCCGCATTGGTCAGCTATCTCGACAACAACACGAGCACGAAGCTGCATCCCAATGAGAACCTGGCACGGGAGATGTTCGAGCTCTTCACACTCGGCGTCGGCAACTACTCGGAAGCCGACGTCAAGGAGTCGGCGCGGGCTCTGACAGGCTGGGCCGTTCACTATAGCGGGTTAGGAGACGACACGCCATTTCCCGAGCAGGCCGAGAGGGCTGCCCGACAGGGAATGTCCGTTTTCAACTTCTGTGTCGTGCCGGCACAGCATGACGGAGGCACGAAATCAATCCTCGGGAAGAAAGGAAACCTTGACGGTGATGACCTGCTCGACATGCTCGCTGCGATGCCGGAGACGGCGTCCCTGATATGCAGGAAGCTCTGGGAGTTCTTTGCCTATAAGGATCCGGAGCCGGAGGTGATGACAGCTTTGACCGGCACGTGGCAAGCTACGGACGGAGACATCGCCTCAGTCTTGAGGACCATGGTGGGCCGTCCAGAGTTCTACTCATTCAAGGCCGTTCGGACCATGCCGAAGAGTCCCCTAGACTTCACGGTCGCCCTCTTCCGTTGCTTGGGGGTGAGCGACATCTTCCTGACTCTTGGAGGCATCCCATCGGATCCCTACGAACCTGTCAAGGAGGATCTGAGGAAGATCGGAAGTGGAGTCTTCTACCTGATGTCGCAGCAAGGGCTGACGCTCTTATTCCCACCCAACGTGGGAGGTTGGGATTGGGGGACGGCTTGGATCACCTCGAACAACACCGTGGTCAGGGTCAATCACGCTCAGTTGCTGTTTGTAGGGGACGATCCGAACCGCTTTGTGGCCGTCATGCTTGGGCAAAAGCTCAAGAGCGAGGATCACGTCGCGAATTCCGGCGCGGTGATCGATGCCCTGGCCGACATCTTTGACGCGGAATTGACACCGACGGACAGGACGTTGTTGGCTCAGGCGTGCGACAGAGCTGGCGGCGTCGGGGCATTCGGCGACAAGGAGAGCGCGTCGAAGATGCTGGCCGAGGTCGGCAAGCTCCTCTTTGCGATGCCTGGTTTCCAGTTGTGCTAGGAACACTCGGGAACCGGAGACGGGCGAACGAGCAGAAACCCTGGGCCGGGCTCCTCTTGGCGAACGAAAGCAAGCTTGCCAGGAACGACGCAGAGAACCACACCGAAACAGGCTTCGTAAACCGCTTCGACGGCTTGGTCTAACGGCAAGGTGTGTTGGTCGAATTCCGGCTCGTCGGCGAACATGTAGGTGCTGGCAGATGCCTTGGCTCCCTTGCGGAGGAGCACCTGCAGGAGCCCTTCCGGACAATCGTCTCGCTTGTCGATGAGTTCGACGAAGCGATCGTCGAAGTCCCAGGAATGATTGAGTCGGTTCAGGATTTTGTTCCGCCGCTTGGGGTGTGCGAGCGCTTCCAGGTACCGGTCACGCTTGGTGCGCTGGATGAATGCCCGTACAAACGCTTCTTCTTGGCCTGTGTCCCGCACTGGCTCCATGTGTGGAACTGATCTTAGCAGAGCTGGAAGTCGGGCACGGCGAACATGAGCTTGGTCAATCCTGCGACGAGCTCAAAGGTGGTCTGAGGCTTCTTCAAGGCTTCGACCCCTCCCAATTTCGTGCAGATGGCTACGAGCTCAGGTTTGGCGGCCGCCGGCAAAGGTACGTCGAGTGCACGAGCCAGGGCGTCCACCACGTCTTCGGGCGACTTTGCAGACTTGGCCGGAGCCATCAGCTTGACAGCGACCGCCCGGTTTTTGCCCCCAGCAAAGAGCTGCGCTCCTTGTTCCAAACGATAGGCGACGTTTTGAGCCGTGATCCAGGCCGTCCCCCACTTCCAGCCGCTGACGTTCGGCGGATAGAGCAGAGCCAGACCTTGCCGACGGAGCAGGAAGCTGACCGAATTGGCCAACTGCTTGACCGGCGCGGCCAAGGGTTTGAACTCATCGGCGACCGGACCTCTTTCTTTCAGGACCTCCTCATTGAGGTCAAGCGCCCGGACGAGCGCTACAGTGAAGTCCACTGGGCTCTTCGGCATGGACCTCACACACTGAGGCGACCAGAACTCCGGTGAGTTGGCGATGGCGCGCAGGACGGACTTGATGTCGCCGTCCGTCTTCTTCCAGACCTTGGTCAAGTTTTCGACGACCTTTGGCTCGGGCTTCTCGTAGGCGAACCACGACCACAGCTTCTTGCAGATGAAGAGGGCGCAGGCGGGTTCGTTGGCGGCAAGGTCGAGCACGTCGTCAGGCATGAGTCGGCCCGTTTTGCCCAAGACCGTCTTGACGCCATCATCGTGGATGCCGGGTGCATAGCAGGCGTTCAGCAGGGAGAGTTTGTTCTCAGAGGCCCGCTTGCGCAACTCGTCGTACTTGTAGGGCAGCCCCGTCCCCAAATAGTGCATCGAGAGCCCCGTCAGTGCACGGGCCGTCTCCTTGATGTCCGTCTCGGTGTAGTTTCCGACCCCAAGGGTGAAGAGTTCGAACAGTTCTCGCGCCAAGTTCTCGTTGGGATGGATCCGGTTGCTCGATACGTTGTCGAGGTACAAGAGCATCCCCCCTTGGTGGATCACGGCCTTCAGCAGGTCGCGGAACCTCCCGCGCCCATATTGGCGAAGGACGTCCAGGTATCCCAGCATCGTGGGACACTCGCCGACCTTCTCGGCGTCAAGGGCGAAGTGGTTGTGCCAAAACAGGGTCAGTTTTTCCTGGAACGGCCGGTTCGTCACCGCCATTCTGAGTGCCCACCAGTTGGCGACAAGGTTGGACCCCATTTGGTAGTTGCCCTTGTTGTCCACGACGAACTCGTAGTGGCTGATGGGGAATTTCTCGTCGGTCTGGTCGTCGTTCAGGAGTGCTTCCAGGGCCTTCTTCCACCCCAGTTTCTCGTATCGCTCCAGTTCGACCTGTCCAGCGCCGAGCCCAAACCTCCTCAAGAGGTGGGCGACCCTCTCTCGCTCTGTCATGCCGCGGTTAAGCGTACAACGAAAGGGTCGCCAAACACGGATAGAGTTTCTGAATCTTGCTAGCCGGTCACGACCTGGTTCGCGAACTCGAAAGCTACGCAGGGAGCGACGGCGGTGGTGGGGCCCGTAGACCGTATCTCAACCCGTCCCAAGGTGCGCTGCGTTCCTACTTCCACGAACCGTTCCGGTTGGCTCGTGCTCTGGCCGTAGAGCACTTGGTACGAACCGGACACGACCGTGTCGGCGAGGCACTGGTCGAACTGGCCTGCGAGAAAGTCGTACTGCGAGAGCCGCGCCGTGTACAGGCCTGCGTTGAGCCACTTCAGCTTGACCACGAGATCGATGGCTGCAGGTTCCGTGAACGGACAGTCAAAACCGAGATCGAGTCGCACGATCGGAGCCGAGTTGCTCGGCACGACGAACTTGCAGATCTGTTCGGCATTGCCATCGTCAAAGGCCAGACTTTGCAGGTCCCCTCCCGTAACGCGGCCGAGCCCCACGTTCTGTGACACCGGAGCCAGAGTCGCTCGTTGTCCCTGGTCACTTGCTTGAAAGTTGTCGAACCGCACGCTCGCGTTCTGATGGCCAAAGTACGCGTCACTCGACCACACCCAGACCGTGAAACGCCCCGGAGAGGTTGTGACAGGCTTGCTTGCCAACCCGTACCATTGGCCGTTCGTGAAGCAGAGGCAGGTGATGACGGATCCGGTCCGGATCAATCGGAGAATGCCCTCGGTGTCGGTAGTCCCGAAATAAGTGAGGTCGGCGCCGTAGTCGGCCAAGTACACCTCTCCGCCGCCAGTGGAGAGACACGTTCGTTCCATCGCGACTCCGTGACCGGACCATTCAAACGACAGGCCAGTCCGAAGTCCGTTGTAGGGAGGCCACTGATCAAGGTGGTATTCGACCTGCATGTCGAAGTCGCCGACGAGCGTCGGAAGACCGACATAACGTCCGTAGAAGAGATCGCCAGCCGCAGTGCTCGGCACATCGACCACGACCCCACCCGCTCTCTCTTGGACCATTGGGCCACCAGAAGTTTCTATCCGCCATACGAGCGGATTGGTCACGCCATCGTTGAAATCGTCTCCAGTCGTGGCGCCGAACGCGTTGGTGGCGCCAGACGTGAGAACACCGACAACACAGGCCAAGTGGCCGACAATTGTGCGTTTCATTGCAAGAGCCTCTCCTGTCTCTGAGCTGACCCGGACTTCGACACGCCATAAGGCCGAGGTGACGGGCCTTACTCGTTTCTACGCCTGGCAAAGTGGCAACGGGGCTATCCGTGCTTGTTTTTCAAGTAAAGGTACGCAATGCCACCCAGAACGATCAGTCCCAGGAGCACGGCGAAGAAAACCTTCCAGAAGCTCACGGGAGCCTCTCCCCGAACTTCGCCTGTCTGCCCATTGACCAGGAAGCGCCACGAGCGGTTTCGATAGCGGTAGGCACCCGACCAGATCGGGAGCAGCAACTGCTTGAAAGTCACGTCGAAGTAGTCGGTGCTTTTGCTGTTGATGATCTGCTCGTCGCCACCAATATCACTCCGGATGGCGCTGTCGATTTCGGGCTGCATCATCTCTTGGGCCGTTCCCCAGCAAGTGGCCAGGTCCAGGTCGTAGCGCATCGCCTGGAATCCGCTAAGGAACGCCGGGTCGTAACCCTTGGTCTCGGCCAGATTCCACGAGGACATGGCCTGGGCGTACATGGTTGGCAGCTTGGTACTGCCCAAAACGAGGATGTCGTCAAAGGGAACGTCCACGACACCTGACGCCGGGTACCAGGCCGTCTTCTGGACTTCGCGAGTCTGCGTGTTGCCGTCTGAGTCCGTGTATGTCTCGGTCTCGTAGTAGTGCTCACCGCGTTGACCGGTGTAATGCGTCGTCGTCTGGGAATCGTAGGTCCAGTAAGGGATATAGATCCCACCCAGGCCGTGGTGGGCCATGGCCAGCTTCTTCAGGTCGTTGGGAGCCCAGAAACGGCTCGTGACCCACTGCTGGTACTTGCTGCGGGCGGCCTTGGCGTCGATCTGAAAGGGAAGGACTCCGTTCGGAGGAATGCGAGTCTCCGGCTGGGTCGGCACAACGACGTTGCTGCCGCAGAACGGGCACCGGGCCGATTCCTCGGTCGGCGGGATCGTGAACTCGGCCGCACACTGGTTGCAGTGCAGCACCTGCTCCTTCTCGAGCGTCGCGTCCAAGTGGGCGCGATCCAGGAACTGCTGGATGTCCAGTTCCTGCACGGGAGCGTCTTGACTTTCGTCGATGTCCTGCTCAAACCCGCAGTAAGGGCACTTCAAATGCGTGGTGCCAGGAGCGAACTCCAGCTTGGCGCCGCACTGCTGACAGGGATAGCGGAGAACTTGGGCCATGGACGTGACGTGCGAAGCGCGTGTGACCGCGCCGCTCAAACCAGTTACATTGTGCTATCCGGCCCGCACCCTTTGCAAGGTGAGGGCCGGTATGGAGTACCGTCACGCACCGGGCACAGGCGGAGGCACAGAGCCAAAAACGGCGGCCAACTCGGCCACGTCACCAGCCTTTTCCCAGCCGGCCATGCCTTGAGACCAGACCAGTGTGTCCTTGGTCAGGTGCCCGCTGGCAGCCATTCCCTGCAGCGCCGCCATGTCGAAGGGTCCCTGTTGTTGCCCGTTCACCGCAATGTGGAAGTGCTTGGCCTGGGGGACCGGCGGCGGCGCGGCAGCAGGGGCTCCGCCCTGCTGTGGCTGGTTCATGTTCTGCACGACCTGGCCCATCATCTGACCCGCCGCGATCTGTGCGCCGATGCCTCCCATCCCGCCGGGGTTCTCGGCGCCTTTCACCATAGCCTCGCCCGCCTGCATCTGCATGTACTCGTTCATCACCCCGCC
>JAKOXK010000054.1 GCA_029781035.1 Armatimonadota bacterium | reverse complement strand
CCTCCGGGGCAGGAGGATTTCGTCCGAGAGAGGCTTCAGAGCCAAGTGTCGGAGTTCGGGCTCACTTCGGCGACAGACGCCAAAGGGAATCTCCTTGTGGCACCACGGCCCGAGGGCCACCAGATCGTCGTGACCGCTCACATGGACGAGATCGCCATGATCGTCCGCGGACTGGACGACTACGGGCACTTGGCGGTCGGCGCTTTGGGTGGTCTCGAACCGTGGAAGATAGGCGAAGGTCCGGTCCAACTTCTGACGCCCGGGGGCCCGATTGATGGGGTTCTGTCCTTTGGGTCCATTCACACCGATGATCCGGCCTCTACCGTGCGACAGGCGGAATCGGGCGCCCTCGACTGGCCGCAAGTCCGCGTTCTCACCGGGCTCGCTCCCGAGGAGCTTGAAGAGGCTGGTGTCAGGCCCGGCACCAGGGTCGTCGTGCATCCGAACCGTCGGGGCCTCACGTTTTTGGGCGACCTTGTAGCGGGTTATTTCCTCGACGATCGTGCGGACCTGGTCGCGTGGCTGCTCGCTCTCGAGTCGTTCCAGGGCTCGCCACCACCGGCGCTGTTTGCCGCAACGGTGTCAGAGGAGGTAGGCGGTGAAGGGGCACTCTACTTGCTCCACAAGATCCAGCCGGACGTCTGCATCGCCTTGGAACTCGGGCCTGTCGTCGAGGACGCCCCTGTCGAGCTCTCGGCCCAGCCCACCGTGTGGGCGGACGACAGTTACTCGACGATGTCGGCGTCGGACGGCGACCTTGTCCAAAAGGTCGCCCAGCAACTTGGGCTGTCGGTCCAGTTTCAAGCTCTGTCTCGAGGAGGAAGCGATGCTTCGTGCGCGCAAAGCCATGGACTCTGCGCCAGGGCCATCACCCTCGGTCTTCCAATGGCCAATAGCCACGGATACGAAGTGATCCACCCTGGCGCTCTCGATAACTTGGCCCGCCTGACAGTTGCGTTGGTCGAGGCGATCGCCGCGGAGTGACGGTCATGCTTGATCAAAAGCAGACCTGTTGGCCGCGAGCCATTCGCGAAATGTCTGAAGATTGGGGTTCAGCGAACGTGACACGTCAAGACTCCGAGCTGCGCAATACTCGTCGTTGAAATCCCGCTTGTATTGGAACATGTTCCCCAAGTCGTCAGCGCCGGGGAAGCCAAAGCCGCGGTACGTTTCGGGGCTCACAGCGTTGTACAGGACTTCCCGGCCCAAGACATCGGAGAACGCTGCGGCCATCTCGTCCCCGGTCAAGTGCTCACCAGCGACACCGACAGTCTGGCCCTTCCAGGAATCTCCTTGCATGAAGAGCCCAAAGGCGCACCGGCCAATGTCCTCGGCAGCCATGCCTGGTAGGGGCTTGTCGCCCATAGGAAGGGTGATGTCGTAGCGGCCGTCGGGCCCTTTGGCCGGGCCCATGCCAAAGTGGATGAAGTTGTCCCAATAGAACGAGGTCAGCAGGAATGTGACTGGCAGTCCAAGGTCGGTGAAAAAATGGTTGGCTTCGCCTTTGGCATCAAGGTGCGGCGTCTTGTACTTGCCCATCAGGGTGGGCATCTGGTTGCTTTCGAGCGGAACTCGGAGTCTCGTGTCCTCCAGCGTGGACCACACGACGTGCTGGACGCCGGCAGCCTTGGCCGCTTCTGCCATGTCGCGAGCTTGCTGAAGCTCTTTCTCCGGCGACATATGGTCCCAGTAGAAAGTGACGCAATAGACCCCGTAGGCGTCCTCAAACGCGCGTCTGACGCTCTCGGCGTCATCAATGTCGGTCGGCACGATTTCCGCCCCTGCAGACATCAGCGTTCGTGCCTTTTCGGAGTTCCCGTCGCGAGTCAGGGCGCGGACTTTGAAGGTTCCCTTCGGGTCGTCGAGGATCGCACGGACGAGGCCACCTCCCTGGGCTCCGGTCGATCCAACAACGGCAATGGTCTTTACGTCAGCCATGGAGCGAGCAACATACCCCGCCATCACGGTCGCGATCTGACCCAGTGCGACTTTGGTTGGGTCAAAGTCAGTGGATCAGGCGACAGTCTCGGCATGGACGTATTTCGTGAGTGCTTTGGCCCGAGACCAGTGGGCCGCGACGAAGAGACACAGGGCCCCGCCAAGGACGATCGACACCCGCTCGCCCCATACCGAAGCGACGGCCCCAGCTTCAAAGTCGCCGAGCTGTGGGCCGGAAATATGGAACAAGCTGCTGGTTGCATTCATACGACCGCGAAGCTCGTCGGGCGTGGCAAGCTGGCGGATTGTCTGGCGAAGGACTGTGCTGACCATGTCCGTAGCTCCGACGACAGCCAGGCTCAAACTCGCTGCTAACAGAGTAGGTGACACGCCAAAGCAGATGGTCGCGAAGCCATACCCGGCAATCATGGCGACGACCCACGAGCCCTGTTTGTGGAACGTCGGCAACCAGGCCATGACCGCAGCTGCGACGAGGGCTCCGACAGCTGTGGAGCCAGCGAGGATGCCGTATCCGGTCGAGGCAAACTGCGGGTCCAGGTGCAGGATCTTGGTGGCAAATGCTGGCAGCAGCGCCTCCGCGCCTGAAAGCAAGGTGGCCCAAAAGTCAATCCACATGGCGCTCCGAACGACAGGCGTTCGGTTGACGAAGTGCAGGCCCTCTTTGATCATCCGGAGGACATCGGAGACGCTCGCCGCCCGGTCGCCGTGGCTCTGCACCCGTCGCGAAGGCAGGAACCAGACGACGAACAAGAGGGCGAAGAACGAGGCGAAGTTGAGGAAGTAGCTCAATGTCAGCCCAGAAAGACCGAACGCGCCGTTCCAAGAGATCATGAAGCCCGCGAGGACGGGGCCGAGAACATCACTGAGCCTCCAAGTGACGCCGTTGAGGCTGGCTGCGTTCGGGAAGTCATCCAGAGGAACGAGACTGACTTGCATCGCCTGACGGGCAGGTCCGTCGAACGCCCGCGCGATGGCATACAGCGCGACCATCACGTAGAGCGGGGCCACAGCTTGGACGCCATTCTTTGAGAGGAAGAAGAGCACGAGCGCGACAAGGGCCATCGCGCTCTGGGTCATCAGCATGACCTTTCGCCGGTCTGCCTGGTCGGCTAAGACTCCACCGAAGAGAGAGAACAGGATCAGCGGAACGACACGGGCAATTCCGAGCAGCCCGACCATCAACGAGCTATGGGTCAGGTGGTAGACGTGCCAGGCGATCGTCCACGCCTGTAAATTGTTCCCCACGTTCGAAACGAAACTTCCGATGAGGTAGTTGCGGAAGTCTCGGTGTCGCAGGGCGGGCGGTGGGAAGGGAATGTAAGGATTCTGGCAGGAAGTCTCAGCTACGTGGACGAACGGACCTGCCAAGACTCCCGGGCGAGTTCGCGGAACTCATCTACGTCAGCATTGGGGAGGTGGACGCTGACCCAACCCATTCCCTCTGAGCGAGAAACGACGCGGTAAGTATCGGGCTTGTCCTGAGCGAGAGTGTCCGCGAGGTGCCGTGGGAGCCGCAACACGCTACGATTCTGCGTCGGCCAGAGAGTCGCGAATATCCCGTTGGCGACACGGAAGTCCGGATGCCCCATGTGCTCAGATTCGTACGCCCCTTCAAACGACAAGTGAATGGAGCGGGCTTCCATGACAGTCATGTCCGTCATTGTGGCTGTCTCGAACGGCACACTTCCCTCACTTGCGGCACGAGCCGTCGCATTCGCGTGTATCATCCCTTCGATGCTCCCCATCCTGAGCGCGGTCTGCGGGCTCGTGCTGCCAAACGTGCTGACGGTTGGTGACGGCAAGCAGTTCTCCCGGATCGAGGAAGCCGTCGGGGCAGCCCACGCGGGAGACACGATCCAGGTCTTTTCCAGTCAAGTCGGCTATGCCAAGACGGCCGTTCTGGTCCGGACTCCGGGTCTCACCATCATCGGGATGGGAATCGTGGCCAATGGGATGGCCAAGAAGATCACGATCGACGGCCAAGGATACGAGTACAGCGGATCGGGATCGGTTCCCCGCGCCATTTTTCAGATCGATCCGGGCGCTGACGGGGTGACCATCGAGGGGTTTGAACTCTGTGGGGCCCACAATCAGAGCCATAACGGGGCGGGAATCCGGGTCAACCAGGCAAAGCAAGCGACGGTCTCGGGCTGCGACATTCACGGAAACGACATGGGGATCATGTCGAACGGTGCCCCCGGCGATTCCCAGTCGGCGTCGGATCAGCTCTACGATGCGTGCGCGATCCATGAGAACGGCGACACGTCAGATCCTGGATACAACCACAATCTGTATTTGGGCGGTACGAGCGCGACCCTCCGTGACTGTGAGGTGTGGGGCGCCCTGACTGGACATAACGTGAAGACCCGCGCCCACTTCACGCTCTTGGAACGGTGCTACATCCATGATTCGGCCAATCGAGAAGTCGACTGTGTAGACGCGTGGGACACGACACTGCCGAACTCCAACGCGGCGATTGTGGACTGCGTGATCGCGAAGAATCCGAATTGCCAAGGTAACAGAAATGTCATCAACTTCGGCGCGGAGGCGGGCCAGCACACCGGTCGCTTGTGGCTCGTCAACGTGACGGTCCTCACCCCGTTTCTATCGCCCGTCGTGCAACTCACCGCCACCTCGTCATCGGTCGTCTTCACAGACACAATCGTGGTGAACACGCATCAAGCTCATCCTGTTCTGGTCGGAGCATCGAATGGCGCCCTTCTCAGTTCGGCGGCCGGCAACGCGAACTGGTTCAGCACGGGCTATGACTTGGCGGGCACCTCCATCGACTCGGACTCTCGATACTCCGGAACCGGCCAACACGATGACTTGGGGATTCGAGCCCCTTTCTTCGTTCCACGAACGGATCCGGCTTGGCACCCAGTCGCAGGATCCTATGTGGACGGTGATGGAATCACCCGGTTAGCTGGCCGTCTTGCCCTTGGCAGTGTCGGTCGACCCCGAAAACCGGAGTGAGCCCGCCTTGCGGGCGGGCCCTCTCGCCGAGCAGCCTCAGCGGTGCTTCGGCTCCTGCCAATTCGTGAAGACCTTGCCAGTCATTTGGCTCCAAGCCTGCTGTTGCTGGGAGCTCAGGACTTTTAGAGCTTCGACCAGGGCCGCAGCCTTGCGCTGCTGCATGTCGTCCCAGTCATGGTGTCCCTGACCTGGCGCGGGCATGTACTCTTTCACGATGTCGCCAACTGCGTGGATTTGCTCTACGCTCAGATCCAAGGTCTTGGCCACCTCCGGAGCGTCGAAGTCCATGGGAGCATCGAACTGCAAGACAAGCTGGTGGAACCGGTGCAACTGGCCCGGGTCCAGGATCTTGGCGAGTGGATCGTTCGCGGGGCCGCCATGTCCCGGAGGCGGCGGGGGCGGAAGTTGGTCGATGGCTTCGATCTGTTGCCGCGAGAGCTTGAGCTCAGACCGAACCGAGTCCATATGCATGACCATTCCGACGGAAGGGTGATGGCCGGGCGGCAGCGGGCCCTCCTGCCCGTTCGCCAGAAGGGGCGACAGTCCAGCCGCCAGGATCATTCCGAGCAACAGTGCCCGGCCAGAAGAAGAGTTCCTCATGGTGTTCCTCAGCCAAATCCTTGGCCTGTTGGGAGTCTCGGTCATCGTTGTGAGATTCCTATGAGGGCTGGGACCTGTCCTGGAATTCGAGCCGGAACGTCGTTCCAACTCCCACTGTGCTCGTCACGTTGAGTTTCGCTCCCTGGGCTTCGGCAAGCAGCCTCGAGATGGCCAGGCCCAGGCCGTGTCCGCCCTTGGCGCGCGACCGAGAGGGATCCACCCGGAAGAAGCGGTCGAACAGCTTCCCTAGGTGCTCGGGTGCGACGCCCTCTCCAGTGTCGGCGACCTCGACACTGTTCCCAACGATCCGGACTGTCAACGTCCCGTCATGGGGAGTGTAGACACTCCCGTTTTCCAGGAGATTCGACAAGATTTGGAGAGTAGCGTCCGCGCTACCCCATACTTGGACACCCTCGCCGACATCAATGCGGAGCCGATGATCGTCTTGAAGTCCCGTTGCGGAGACAGCCGCCCTCACCGCATTCGCGAGATCGAACCAGTCTCGCTCCAGAACCCGAGGGCCGGCGTCCAAGCGCGACAGCGTCAACAGCATCTGCGTAAGCTTCTGCATGGACTGCGCGGATCGGAGGACAGTCTTCAGCGATGCCTCTCGCTCCAGGTCGTCTGCATCGGGGTGGAGACCGTTCTCCGAGGCCAAGAGAATGCTCGTCAATGGTGTCCTGAGCTCGTGCGCAGCGTCCCCAGTGAACCGCCTTTGGCTCTCAAGAGCCTCGGACAACTGTGCGTTCGACTCCTGGAGCTGGTCGGTCATCATGTTGAAAGACCAAGACAGACGAGCTATCTCGTCTTGCCCCGGCACGTCCAGCCTCTCCCGGAGATTTGGGTTCTGCGCGATCGCCTCGGCGGTTTGAGTCATGGCTGCGACGGGCCGCAACACAAGGCGCGAGAGCAGCGTCGCCATCACTAGAGAGAAGAGGACGATCAAGGGAAGCACCGCAGCAAAAGACGTGACCTGAGCCTGTTGCGCCATAGCCAGGGAATCGGTTTCCTGCGCGACCTGCAACACTACCGGACCGAACTGAGGGTGATCAAAAGGTGTCGAGTAGACATGAAGTTGAACGCCGCCCTTGGTTACGTCGCCGAAGAGCGTGCTCCCGTTAGCCGAGGCCTCCAACAAGTCCTGGCTCCAAGGTTCTTCACCCGTGAGGGCGACCGGTTCGCCCTCACGGGTGAAGAACCTTGGGCGTCGCACATCAAGTCCTTGAGGACCGTGTAGAGCGCCCACGCCGTTGCCGTTGGGGCCACGGAAAGGCGGCGGGCCAAACCCCGGGCCCATGCCACCAAGCGCGCTTGCTTTGGCCGAATCCGCCCGTCCGATCATCTCGTGTTCCAGGGCTGCGAGGGCAGCTCGGCGACTCACCGCAAGTTGAAGCACCCCGAACAACGTGATCGCCAAGAGGAACATCACGCCGTTCCAGAGGAGCAACTTGGTCCGCAGTGACATGGCTTAGCCTTGACTCCTGGCCACGTAGCCGAGGCCATGAATAGTCTGGATGAACTTGGACTCTGGATCGACCTTCTTCCGCAATGAGGACATGTGGAAGTTGACTGTGTTGGGAAGGGCTTCGTCGGTGTTGAAGATCTTCTCGAGGATGGTCTCACGAGTCAGAACTCGACCCTGGTTCCGAAGAAGCGCTTCCAGCAGCGAGTACTCGCGGTGGGTCAGGGAGACTTCCCTGCCTCTCACTTTTGCAGTATGGGCGATCGTGTCCAACTCGATGTCCCCGATGCAAAGAACGCTCGCTCGGCGTACCGTTTCGCGTCGTGTCAGCGCATTGACGCGAGCCAGGAGTTCCTCGATCGCGAACGGCTTGACCAGGTAATCGTCAGCGCCCGCGTTCAGGCCCTCGACCCGGTCCGGCACATCGTCTCGGGCTGTGACCATGAGGATCGGCGTCGCGACTCCGGCCGATCTGAGGTTCCGACAGACTTCGCGACCGCCTCGTCCCGGCATCATCAGGTCGAGAAGGATCACGCTGTAACTATTCAGCAGCGCTTCGCTTTCACCCAGGATGCCGTCAGCAGCGATCTCGGGTTGGTGCCCGGCACGTTTGAGGGCCGTAGCCACTCCTTCAGCAATGTCGGGGTCGTCCTCGATGATCAGGATCCGCACGGTTCCATTGTGAAGCTCCCGCATGAGGAAATTGTGAGTTCGGTGTCCGAGTGCCCTGCCATCGACGGGCCCCATCCGAGTGCTAAGATCACGTCCATGCAGACAGATGGCCGAGCTTGTCTACTAGAGGAGCCTGGTGCCCCCGCGACTGTACGTGACGTCGTGATCGACCCACCTGGCTCAAACGAGGTCCTTGTCAAGCTCAAGGCGAGCGGTGTCTGTCACACCGATCTGACGGTCAAGAACCTCAACGGAAACGGCATGCCGTTTCCCATCGTTCTTGGCCATGAAGGGGCCGGCATCGTCGAGGCCGTGGGGGATGGTGTGACCCACCTTTCTCCCGGCGATCCTGTCGTCATTGCCTACAGGGCTCCGTGCGATCAATGTCCCGCCTGTCTTCGCGGCGATCCGAGACACTGTTACATGGCACTGAGGCCCAAGCCAAGGATTCACCGAAAGAGCGATGGCGCGCTGTGTTCGCAAGTTCTGCGGTGCGGCACGTTCAGCACCCACACCGTCGTTCACGCCAAAGCCGCGATCAAGATGCCAGCTGAGATGCCTCTCGACAAGGCCTGTCTGATCGCGTGCGGTGTCATTACGGGTGTCGGAGCAACGATGAACACCACGACCGTGTTCCCGGGAGCCAGAGTCGCGGTCATCGGTTGCGGCGGCGTTGGACTCAGCGTCATTCAAGGGGCGAAGCTCCAGCACGCCCGACAAATCATCGCCGTTGACGTGAACCCTGTCAAGCTCGAATGGGCCAGGAAATTCGGCGCGACACACGTCGTGAACGCGAAAGACACTGATCCCGTCGCAGAAGTCCGACGCCTCACCGACGATGGTTGGGATGGAGGCGTTGAGTTCGCCTACGAGGCCACCGGCATTCCCGCCTGTACCGAACAAGCGGTCAAGATGCTCTCTTACGGTGGCACAGCGACCACCATCGGCTTCCCTGCCCAGACGGATTCGGTCAACCTGAACCTGGGCGACATGGCGACCGGCGTGTACTGGAACAAGGCTGGTCTAGCCGTCTGCCACTGTGGAGACGCTCTGCCGTCGCAGGATTTTCCCCTGATGGCGCAGCTCTATCTGAGCGGAGACCTTGAACTCGACGGCATGGTAACCCGAACCATCACTCTCGACGACGTCGAGGACGCCTTCCACGAAATGGAGACGGGCAACGTCATTCGGTCGGTCATCCTCATGTAGCGCTGGGGTCAGCACTGTTCCCCCACACAGGCATCAGCCGCACAGGGCAAGGCTCCTGGCGGTCATGCTGTTAGCCAGAGGGGCCGAGACGACCCCTCCGACCAACCTACGGGTTCAGCTGCTCGCTGAGCAACTTGATCGCCGAATCAGGCAGCGCCTGGTTCCAGATCATCAGATGCGAGACTTCGCCGTCGAACTTCCTTTGCCGCTCCCACGCATCAACCGGCATCACATGAACCTGTGATTGGTCGTCCGAGAGTTCGACTGCACCTTCAGCGATCTTTACCCCGTCCTTGTACAGTCGCAGGGTCGTGCCGTCGTACGTCGCAGTCAACATCTGCGTCTTCCCGAGATCGAGCGCCACGTGACTGAACACATCGTTGTTCGCAGCCCAGAAGCTGATCCCGCCAGGGAACTTGCAGATATACCGGCCCGTCCCTGTCCGACCATCGACGGCCCGTCCAAAGCCAGCGATGATCGTCCTGTCCTCCGGCTGCTTGTCGATCCTGCAAAGGAAGCTGACTGTCCAAGGGTCGGTGCCCTTTACTGGCAGGTTCTCTGCCCGCACCATCTTTGAAGTCTTTGGTTCGAAAGTCGGCATGGCGAACACGGCGTCGATGTTCTCGACGGAGACCTTCGTGGCCTCCATGGCGTTCCCGGACTTCGACAGATCCCTGACACCCGAGACGGTCAAGGTGTCGGGGCTGTCGGCAGTTGGAACTGGGCCGGTCCGCGGCCGTGGCGACAGCGTCAACTCCACGGTCGTGCCGTTCGTGGCCAATCTCGCCGACGTGACGCCGACGCCAGAGGCGAACGAGTAGTTCCCAGGGTTCTCGGCCGTTGTCTTGTCCACGATCTCGCTGAATTCGACTTTGGCGGAGGCAAGCGACTTGATCGAAGTCACTTGCATCACGCGCGGGGCCGTCGTGTCATGCACGTTCAACTCGGCCTTCGCTACTGGGCCCGACGAGCCGTCGGCAGCGATCTCCGCAGCCCTGACCACGGTTGGATCGCTTACTGTGAACGGCCCCGTGTAGACGGGCGAAGAAGCAGTCGGCTTAGACCCATCAACCGTGTAGCGGAGACCACCCTTCACCCAGTACAGTGGCGTCTCGATCGTGACCGTTGTCACGTTGTCGAAGTTGCCGCTCGCCGGTGTGATGATGGGACCACCTAGTTCGACGTGGTCTGCTAAGGTGTCGGAAAGGGGCGCTGCCGCCAGAGCGACTTCGTGATCGTCCTTCGCGACCGAGACGGCAAAGACATGGATCCGTGGATCGTTGGGAAGAGTGATTGTGTTCGCGCCCTTGGGCACATCGAATCCGATCTTGAACAAATAGCTGAACTGGTAGTACTCGATCCCGCTTGTCGGGTTCAGACGGTGCGTGCAATACCAAGCGACTTCACCCGGCTTGACATAGGCCGGTACCAATCCACCCATTTCGCCGTAGTTCGTGAAGTTCGGACCCAAGTCTCCAACCCAAAGCCGGTTGTCCCACTGACCGACGTAACCGCCCCAGTTCTGTACCGTAGCCTGCTTCGTTTGGTCGCCAACTCGGAACGAGCCGTTCACGTCGCCGTCTGAAGACGAGACGAGGAGATAGACCTTGCCGTACCCGCTGGGAATCGATATCGATTGACCCTTGGACGTCACGGCGTTCTTCGATCCAGGGCTTGTCGGGCCGAGCTTGAAGGCAACATTGTCCACGGTGAGGCCCGTTGGAAACATGTTGGCCGGGTACGTTCGACCTTCGGGATCGTATGCGCCGTCCTTCGGATCCTTCGCGGTCGCGACCGCGTCCAAGTCATAGCTGAGTGTGACTGCCTGGGATCCCGGCTCCTCCAGCCGCATCTTGGGCGCCCCAAGTTTGAGGGCGAACGCCCGCAGTCCGTAGCCCCTGACGTCGGTCACCAGCGCGCCGCTCCTCAAGGTTGCCTTGCCAAGTGGCCGCTCCTGGCCGTCTACTTCCCGGGCTGCAGCAATTCCGTTGGCAGCCTTGAGCGTGACCGGTGAAGTCGAACCCGTCAACTCCCGCAACCTGACGATCACTTCGTCACTGTCTTCCGCCTTTTTGAGCGCACTCACTTCGACGTTGGTCGTGCTCGTGGTCAGCAAGGAGAACGACTTGCCCAGCTTGCCTGCGTGAGAAGGGACGACGAACGCCCGCAGGGGTTGGTTCAGTCGCTTGGCCACCCAGGCGACCCCTCCCTTCCGCCAGTCTCCGGCGTGAGGCTGGATAGCGTACAGGATGTCGTGACGCCCGAAGTCCTGCGTTGCTTGGTCGGCAAACCCGCTCCGGACGCCTGGCGTGTAGAGCAAAGTCAGCCGGACCGTGTCATCGCTCGGCTTGTCGCTTCCGAACTTGCTATCGTTCAAAATCGCTACCCCGTAGCTCCCGTCCGGCTTGGTCAGGTCGAACCATTGGTGCTGCGGAACTTCGTATTTCTTCTCGTTGTTGTTGCCACGCTGGGTCGCCCCCACTTGCAGGTCATAGGTCGCCATGGGGTTCGCCGTAGTCAGGGGAAACGCCGCTTTGAGCGCGTGCTCTTTGGTCTGCCAGTCGATCTTGTTGCGGACCTCCACACGGTCGCCCGCGTCGCCCGCTGCCAGGCTGATGTCCTGGACGAACTTCGACCCGTGCGATTCACGCTCCACCTCGATCGTGACCCGGACAGGCCCGGCCTCAGCAATGCGGATCTTCGCCGGACCGTCCACGTGGCCGTCCGGGGGAAGCTTGGCGTCGTTCCAGTCCATGTTCCACGCGGGATAAGCGCTCGGGTTGTGGTACTGGAAGTCCAATCCTGCCGGTGCTTTGAGCGACTCGACTTTGTGCACCTTGTCGAAGACCGACGAGATGTTCCCGTTCTTGTCCACGGTCACGCGGAATCGACCGTTGTCCAAAGTCGCCGAACCATCAGGAGTTGCGGCTGCCACCAACTGGTTGGACTTCGCGACTATGCCCCCGTCACGGGCGTCGTAGACGGCGAAGCCGGTCGAAGGCACCTTTGCCAAGAAGATCACTTGCGCTTCGTTGTCGTCGCGAGAAGTCACCTGAGTAGCCACGGGCTTGCCGTCCGGTCCATACACGGTGATGTTTTGGCCCCAGTGCCCCTTGAGAGTCGCCTCAACCACGTCTTCCCGGCCAATCGAGAGCGGGTTGTAGACCACAAGCGCCTGCCCCATCGATTCTGTGTTCAGCCCTTTCGAGACGGCACCGACCGCGTCGTCTTCCACGCTGCCGAACTGGTTCGCGGCCAGCAACTCGTCGTTCCAGCAGAAGTCGTAGGCCTTAGGAATGCTCGTTCCCGGCAGCATGTCGTGCATCTGTGAGCCCAGCACCAAGTCCCACGCGTTGTAAATCTTTTGCGACGGGTAGGCAGCGCCACCAAGCCACATGGCCGCCACGGAAGCCCGCTCGGCTCCGTCCGCCAAGAGCTCGTTCTTCCGGTTCCAGCGCTTCATCATCGCCTGAGAGCTGATCGAACCCGCCGAATGCTGCGTCAACAGGAGCTCTCCCTGATACTTAGGGAGCTTGGCCAACTGCTCCGGCGTGAAGTTCACGAACATCTCGTCCGAGCGTGCCGAGACGACCTGGATCGGTCCTTTGCCGGCGATACTCTTCTCGATCCAGTCCACCGAGCCTGCAGCAGGAGCACCGCCCCGGTCACCCGTCCCGTAGTAGTGGTAGTCCACAAACGCGCCGGACTCCTTGCCCGTGTTCTCGATCCGCGCCAGCCAACTCGTGTTCTGGCTCAAGTCCTCGCTCACCGTGCCCACATAGGCACCGGGATCCAAGGCAGCAACGACCGAGCTACCGTCCGGCCCGATCCAACGCCCTACCTTGAACGGAATGCCTACGGCCGATCCCCACGTCAGCTTCTGCGTCGAAAAACCCTGCAGTCCGCAGTGCGCCAGCACCGTCGGCAACGCGTAGGGGAAACCAAAGCAGTCCGGCAACATGTACTCCTGGCTCGCCGTGCCGAACTCGCGCCGGAAGTAGTGGTTGCCATAGAGCACTTGCCGGATCAGCGATTCCGCCGAAGGCACGTTCGCATCATTTTCGTCCACGCTCGAACCGCACGGGAACCAGCGGCCCGCCTTGATGTACTCCGTCAGCTGCTTGTAGGCGTCGGGGTAGTACTCCTTCATGAACTCGTAACGCCGCGAGCCGCTGAAGTTGAATACGTAGTGCGGGTACTTCTCGATCAGTTTGAAGTTGTCGAAGAGCGTGTTGGCGATGTACTCGCGGATCACCTGGGGATAAGCCCAACGCCACTGGGTGTCCAGGTGAGCGTAGGGGACGACAAAGAGTGTGTCGCCCTTGCTGAAATCGTGCTTCGCCTGCGCAGGCGCCAAGGAGCAAGCGCAAACCGCCATCGCTGCGAGCAGTGTGCGGGAGAGTCGGGACGTCTTCGACATGGCCAGAGGACATGATATCCAATGAACATTAGGGGCCCTGGGGGTGCGAGGAGTGGCTCGGTCACCACCGCCCGATTTCGAGCTGAGTGACGACAGAATAGTCGCCGACCGATCCCGAGCAAAAACCCACCTGCATGCTCGTGTGGGCGCCGCCTACCTTCGCGGCGCTCCAAAACTGGTCAGCTTCTCCTTGGGAACCGAAGCCCATGGCCCTCCAACTTCCGCTCAGCTGGTCGTGAAGATCCTCGAGCGTTCCCGCTGGAAGAAGTGATTTGTCGCCAGAGACGGGTCCGCTTCCACCGAGAATCCTCTGCTCGGGATCACCGAGTTTCTCCAACACGTCGCGGTTTCCATCGGCGATCCTTCGTAGTTCCTTCGTAGCCCACTGGCGTGCCGACTAAGTGGCCCTCGAGACGATCGCCAGCCGGTCTACGGGCGAGAGCGGCTTCGAGGATAGGAGGCGCTCGGAATATTTGGCAAGTCCAAGTTGGGTGTTTCGCGCTCCCGAGGTCGACGGAGGCGTGGCGCCCGCCGGTTGACTCGTCAACGGCTTTTCCGCGAGACGTTCGGCCTTCTTCAAGTAATCCTGATCGGCGTTCAGGCTTAGCTGAACAGTCTTGTCTCCAACAGACAGGTCGATCATTACCGAACAGAACAGCGCGACTCGACCCTCCCCGTCACATTCCCGCTCACCAAGAGTAGAACCGCCGATCGTCTTCCTCAGCCTGTCTTGATCGCTCTTTGACAGGCTGGCAAACTGGGTCATGCCTCCGCCGCGCCCGGCCAGGGCCAAGTCGCCCAACAGCTTCCCCTCTTCCGCCGCCTTACTCACTCCCAAGAAGTCCTGCGGAACGACGACCCAACAGCCTGACTCTGTACTGATTACTCTGTACTCGTGCGCCAGCCACTCAGCCTCCCCCCAACCGAGACTTTCATGGTCGGCTTCCTTCGCCTGGGAGCTCGATGGATCGGTGATGATCACGACAGTCCTCTCTTGCTTGACCGATTGTTGGATCGCCACCGCTAACGTACAGGCCATTACCATGGGTTCGCCTCGCTTAAGGATAGCTCGTCTCTTGATGGGTCACGATGTGGGGACTGTCCCAATGCCTTGTCCTCTCGAACACATCCGCGTGCCCCTCAGAGTCGACACCAGACCACTGTTCGGCACCCGATTCCGTCGAGTAATTCAAATAGTATGTTAGCCGCTTGTGGGCATGGATTGTCACGTTCGGTTGCAGATAGACGACAGACACCCAATTGTACGAGATCGGTGTGAACTTCGGAGTCCAAGGTGGTTCGGTGCTCGTCGCGCCAGCTACCTCGTTGTAGGTTCCGTCGCTCCAAGACACGGTGGTCGTCGTGTCCTCGTCGCTCGCGTTGTAGTTAGTCCATTCCCACTTCTGCACTGATTGCGTCGCAGTGTTACTGAAGTCGCACGTCCAATCGGCAGGCATAAAAGCTAACCAGAAACATAAGGACATGAACAGCATTCGAGTATTGCCCCCCCTCAGAGGTTCAAGGACTTTGTACCTACCGCAATTCTCTGACGGCGGACTCGGTGAGTCAGAGCGGTCAACACCGAGTGTCCACGAATTCGGCACCGGGGCCCAAGTTGAGGGGTTCGGTCGATGAGTTCGCACTGACCCACAGCCCCGAGTCCGGACCTTCGATAGGCTCTGCGACGATCAAGCGGGCTTCTTTGAGTCTGCTAGCAGTTTCCGGCACAGTTCGAGAAGCTACTGGCACAGCTCCAGAAGCATCCGAAGTAGTTCCGGAAGCTTCCGCAGGAGCTTGGGAAGCTCCCGGACGGTGTGGACACTTCACTGTAAACGCGTTCGACGCCGTCAATGTCATTAATGTTTTTTATTAAATTGACAGGATTCTAAAGTTTTCTCGAGAATACGCCTATTCTCCTCATCAGGCCCACAAAACAGACAGGGCAGAGAGACAGCGAAATGGCAAACGACATCACAGGCAACACGAATCTTGAGAAGATTGAGTTCTACGAAGTCCACGAGGCACCGTGGAACACGAACGCGACCGACATCGGCTTGACCACGATCCAAGTCGGTCAGATCACGACCCTAGCGACTGCGGCAAGGGCCGCTTACAACGCAACACTGGCGGCTCGAGCCGCCAGCAAGTCTGCGACCCAGGCCTATTACGACGCGGTCGCCGAGATGGCCCGCTACGGCAGCAGTCTGATCACGACGATCCGGGCCAAGGCCGAGAACACCGACGACCCGACCGTCTACACCAAAGCCCAGATCCCGCCCAAGGCTCCGCCGACACCGGCCGGCCCACCCACCGACTGCACCAACCTGGGGGCGTTGATCCTGAACGACGGCAGCGTCATGTTGACCTGGACCGGCACGGTGAAGAACGGGCAGTTCTTCAGCGTCAAGCGGCAGGATTTCGGCAGCGACACATGGCTGAACCTGGGCAGCGTCCGGGCGAAGACGTTCGTAGACGGCACCGTGTCACAGGGGACGAAATCGGCGGTGTACCAGGTCTTCGCCCACCGGGGCGACCAGGTGAGCAGCGGCTGCGAGCCGATCACTGTGCTCTTCGGCGCCGTCGGCCTGGCGGCATAGACCCGGGTGGCACCGCCTCATTGGCACTGGGGCAACCAGGGTCGCACACGGCATACGGGTGGGTCGCCATCGGCGTCACGGGTCGTGAAAAGTTGCACCGACAGGGACGCAGTGGCCGTCAAGCCGTCCCTGTCGGTGATGCCCACATGAACAAGCTTGTTCACGGGGTGCGTGCGCGTGACGCCGCCCGTACTGAACGTGACGTTCGTTGAGCGCGCGTTGGACGGGCCAGCCGTCCCGTCGGCAGTCCAGGCAAAGGTGAGCCGGCCGCGCAGGTCGGTGGTCACGGCCCTGAAGGACCGGGTCACTGTACTGGCGCCGCTTGGCACCGAGACGCGCGGCTGGGCGTCGATCGTGACGCTAGGTGACCTCGTCAGGATCAGGACGTCGCCGCCTGCAGTCAGGCCACCGGCGTTGACGTCGACGCGGCGGTAGACCGGTTCGAGCTTTCGGCCCCCGCTGACCATGACTTCCTTGGGGAGGTTCTTGGCGACGGCAGCACCCGCGCCCGCCTGGTCCACGTGGGGATCGATGCTGCTGACGATCACGCTTTCTGCCGCGAAGCCCAAGGCTGGGATGATGAAGATCGGGTTGAGGACGAAGCCAAGGACACCGAAGACGGCCGCCAGCACGTTGAACCAGGTCGGATCCGTTTGCAGTTGGGTTTCGGACAACACTTGGATCTGGAACGCCGAGGTCACAATGCGGTCTGTCACAGTCAAAGTGAAGTCGACTGCGGGCCAGGTCGACTCGTCATAGCCTGTGACCGTCGTGACGACTTTGTCTGGGGAAGTAAAGGCGACGTCGAGGCCGGTCAGGTGGATCGGTCCGTCGTCCGCGGGGTTCCCATCGTGGTCGATGCGCTTAGGCGCATCGTTCCAGGCAGTGTGGGCGAGGCCGCGCACGTAGTTGGCGCTGATCCACATGGCGAACTGCTCATCGTCGTTGACGGCGTCGATGGCGGCGAGGCCCCGGTCACGGGCACTGTCCACGGCGGGCGAGCCGGAGGGCCGGGTCCAGATGCCGATCCGGCCCGTGTCGTCTGAGCACCGGTACCGGACGTCGGCGTTGGCGGCCAGGGCGTCCTTGAACGCCTGGACGACGACCGTTTCGAGGTCTGTTCCTGGGGGCGCAGGCATGTCGGCCAGACAGGGACGGAACTGGATGGCGAAGTCGGGTGCGGAAACAACGAGAACAGGGTGTCCGCGAGTAGGGCGGCGCGGGCCGTCGTCCGGCCACGCGTCGTTGTCGCGGTCGCGCATCTTGGGTGCGGGGTGACTGCCGCGAGTCCTCTCTTGACCCAGCTTGGCGCTGCCGATGCGGATTCGTCCTTCTGCCTTGTCGCTCATTCTGGCCCGCCCCGAGCTCAGTGGCTCGTCGAATCCGTACATCTTACAGGGGTTCTGCGCGAATTCAGAGTTTTTTGTGGATTTGCCGCAGTCGATGGGGGCCGGTTCAGTAGCTTTCGGGCAGTCGCTTCATCACCCAACGCTTGGCAATCTCGACAAGGGCCAAATAGGCAAGGACCATCACACCCAAGAACCCGAAATAGGCAGCGGGAAGAGGCGTAAAGCCCAGCGGTCGCGCGAGCGGAGTATAGGGCAACAGGGAGGCAACAGCCACAACGAGCAGTGTGGACACAGCGAGTGGACGGCTGGGGCGGCTCTTCCAGGGCAAGAGCCGCGTACGGATGACGAAGATGACAAGGGTCTGGGTCGCGAGAGACTCGACGAACCAGCCGGTGTGGAACTCCTTCTCGCCGGCATGAAAGAGCGCGAGGAGCACCCAGAAGGTGAGGAAGTCGAACAAGGAGCTGACCGGCCCGATCAGAAGCATGAAGTCGCGGATAAGGCGCATGTCCCAACGACGAGTCTTCAGGATGAAAGAGCGGTCGACATGGTCGGTCGGAATCGTGATCTGGGCGAAGTCGTAGAGGAAGTTGTTGAGCAGGATCTGGGTCGGCAACATCGGAAGAAAGGGCAGGAAGGCTGAGGCACCGGCCATGCTGAACATGTTTCCGAAGTTGCTGCTTGTGCCCATGAGCAGGTACTTCATGACGTTGCCGAAGGCCATGCGCCCTTCGAGGACACCCCGGTGAAGGACACCAAGTCCCCTCTCGGTGAGGACGATGTCGGCTGCGTCCCGCGCGACGTCAGTACCGGACTTGAACGAGATGCCGACGTCGGCGGCCCGAAGGCTGGGGGCGTCGTTGATGCCGTCTCCCATGTACCCGACGACGTGTCCGGCCGCCTTCACGGCGAGAATGATGCGGTTCTTTTGGGCAGGGCTGACCCGGGCGAACACGCGTGTCTTCTCCGCGAGGGCGGGAAGGGCCAAGTCAGAAGTCCTGTCGAGTTCCTCGCCTGTGACGACATGGCCGATCTCGAGACCGATCTCTGTGCAGACGTGCGCCGCGACCGGCTCACTGTCGCCTGTGATGACTTTGACCTCGACTCCGAAGTGCTTGAGCTGCTCGAGGAGTCGCAGGGCATCTGGCAGGGGTGGGTCGGCGAAGGCGAGGAACCCGGCAAGCACGAGCCCCGTTTCCTCCGGTTTGACCCCGGGCGTCGCGGGCACTTCCTTCCAGGCGACAGCGAGGACGCGGTAGCCGACTTGGCCCAGCTTGTCGGCGGTCTCGAGGGCAAGGGCGCGGTCCGCCAGCGAGCAGGCCGCCACGACACTTTCGGGTGCACCTTTGCAGACCAAGACCGCTTTGCCTTCCGCGTAGCCCTGAGGCCGAGCCACGATGCTGACCATACGTCGCTCGAAGTCAAAAGGCGTTTCGGACAGCTTGATCGAAGGGTCTGCGGGATGCTTGGCTAGGATCGCGGCGTCGAGCGGACTCGCGATCCCCGTCTCATTGGCAGCGTTCAAAGCGCCAAGCCTCAGCGGCTCCTGGCTGTCTTTACCTTCCGGGTCGACCGACCGCTCCAGTTCCATTTCACCAGTCGTCAGCGTGCCGGTCTTGTCACTGCAGAGCACATCCATGCTTCCGAGGTTTTGGATGCTGGCCAGGTTCTTGACAATGACTTTGTGCCGGGCCATACGCACGGCTCCACGGGCCAAGGTGATGCTGGTGATCATCGGCAGGAACTCGGGTGTGAGTCCCACCGCAAGGGCCACTGAGAACATGAGCGATTCCAGCGCGGGCCGGTGGAGGGCTACAAGGATGAGGAATGCACCGAACGACAAAACGCCGACTGTTCGGGTGATCAGTAACCCGAACTGACGCATACCACGCTGGAACTCGGTCTCGGGCTCTCGGGCGAGGAGTTTGGCGGCGATATCACCAAACTGGGTCTTGCCGCCGGTCGCAGTGATCGAGGCTATGCCGCTGCCGCTCACGACCGAAGTGCCCATGGAGACCGCTGCGCTGGCATTGGGCTGACTGGGATCTGGAGCGGTCGACTTTTCAACGGGGAGGGACTCGCCCGTGAGTGCGGCCTCGTTCACGTGCAGGTCGTTGACCTCGAGCAGCCTGCCATCTGCCGGAACCAAGTCCCCAGCCGTCAGCCGGACGACGTCCCCAACAACGATCATCTCGCGAGGGAGTTCGACCCAGGTTCCGTCCCTCATGACGGTCGCCGTCGGCGCTACCGAGGACTGGAGTTTCTTGACCGCCTGACCGGAACGGAACGATTGCACGACGTCAAGGGCGAGGCTCAGCAACACGATGACGACGATGATCACGGCGTCAATCCGGTTTCCGAGACCAGCGCTGACACCTGCCGCTCCCAAGAGGACAAGGACGAGGGGGTTTGCAAGGGACGCTCCGACCTGAGCAATGACGGTCGACTGCGCTTTGGTGCCGACGCTGTTCGGCCCGTCCTCTGACAAGCGCGCCTGGGCTTGGGCACTGGTCAGTCCTGTGCCAGTTGTGGGCAATTCAGCGGGAGTGCGGGCCATCTAGCACCTCGGCGGGCGCGAAAACGCGCCCTGGGACTGGCACCATCTTGGCACTGTCTCTGCACGGAAACGAGGCCTGCCCGTTGGCAGCTGCCAAGGTTGCGCTTTGTTAAACCCTCCATAAAAGTCGAAAAACTCGGTGCCAATGTCGCCTCTGGGCCCCCAGTTGGCGTCTAATGAAACGAAGAGTGCTGTGGCCGTCGCCGCCGGAGTCCCACAAGCCATTGTTTTCTGTCGGGACACTCTGGAGGGGCGGCCATAAACATGCCGAGCTCCCGCTCCGCAGTTTCCTCGCCTGCTGTCTGGATAAATGATCCTCGTCGGTCAGCCTCCTGTGGCAAAGCCTTCGTAGAGCGTCATCCCGCCGTCCACGACCAACGTCGTTCCCGTCACATAATCGCTGGCGTCGCTCGAAAGCCACACGGCGGCTCGGCCAATATCGTCCGTATCGCCGACTCGGTCATAGGGGATGAGTTCGAGGAGTTTGGCCTCGGCCTCCGGCGTCTCCCAGGCCGAGCGGTTGATCGGGGTCTTGATCGCACCTGGCGCGATGCTGTTCACGCGAATCTTGGCCGAGGCGACTTCCTGCGCGATCGATTTCATCATCAGCATGATGCCGCCCTTGCTGGAAGCATAGTTCACGTGTTTGGCCCAGGGAATGACCTCGTGCACCGAACTGATACACACGATCTTGCCGAGAGCAACGCTGACGTCCCTCTTGCCACGTTGCTTGAAGTGTCGCACCGCCTCTCGGGAGCAAAGGAACTGGCCCGTCAAGTTGACGCCGATCACCTTGTACCATTGCTCGACAGTCATCTCAGTCAAGAAGGCGTCCTGCTGAAGCCCGGCATTGTTGACGACGATGTCGAGACAACCGAATTGGCCCAGCGTTGCTTTGAACATCTCTTGGACTGAGGCCTCGTCACTCACGTCGCCCTGCGTGATGATCGCCCTCCTGCCGGTCGCGTTGATATCGTCGGCGATCGCTTGGGCGGTCTCTGGTCGCACCACGTAGTTGATGGCCACACTCGCACCGGCCGCAGCCAAGTGGCGCGCGATGCCTTCACCAATACCCGAGTTTGCGCCCGTCACCAAAGCGAACTGATCCTTCAGCGGTAGATGAGGGTATTCGGCGTTGAGGGTCGTCTGCTTGGCAGTGTCAGGCATGGCACGTTGACGTTACCCGCGATGATGCAGCCGACTTCGATAACAAAACTCTAGACTCGTCCCGGGTCACGGTGGCGATTATCGCTAAGAGTTTGCTGATTCGTCGCAACCCTCGGCACCGCTTCCCTATACTTCTGTGTGTGACCGATGAGCACAAACGACTTCAGGAGGAGAGAGACCAGGCCAAGGCGTGGAAGCGGTGGGGCCCGTACTTGGCTGAGCGCGCATGGGGCACAGTCCGCGAGGACTACAGCGCCGATGGTGCCGCATGGGAGTACTTTCCCCACGACCAGGCCCGCAGTCGCGCCTATCGCTGGAACGAAGACGGCATCGGCGGCATCTGCGACAGGCGCCAACTCGTCTGCCTGTCCTTTGCCTTTTGGAACGGAAAAGATCCCATCTTGAAGGAAAGGATGTTCGGGCTCACGTGCTCGGAAGGGAACCACGGCGAGGACGTCAAAGAATGCTACTGGTATCTCGACAGTACGCCGACGCACAGCAGGATGTCCTTTCTCTACCGGTATCCGCAGGGAGCCTATCCTTACTGTGATCTGCTCGAGAAGAACCGGCAGGCTGGACGTGAAAACCCAGAGGTTGAGCTTGAAGATCTAGGAGCGTTCGATGAGGGACGCTATTGGGACATTCATATCGAATATGCCAAGGCGAGCCCCGAAGACATTTGTTGTCTCGTGACCGTGACCAACCGGGGCCCGGAAACCAGCGAGTTGACGGTACTCCCCCAAGTTTGGTTTCGGAACACATGGGCGTGGCACGACCATTGCGCCAGGCCACAACTCTCGGCCTACAAGAGGACCGGGATCGAGCTCGAGGTTCCCCGGTACGGCAAACGGTGGCTCTTGGCCGAAGGCGCGACGAAGCTACTGTTCACGGAGAACGATACCAACACGGAAAGGCTGTTTCAGACGGCGAACAAGTGTCAATACGTGAAGGACGCCTTCCACCGCTATGTCGTGAACAAAGAGAAAGGTGCCATCAATCCGTCCCAATGCGGAACGAAGGGCGCGTTTCTCTACCGGCTGCAATGCGAACCCGGCGAGTCGAAACTGATCCGACTCCGCCTGACGGACTGCGAGCCTCGGACGACGAAGACCGCTTTTGACGCGGACTTTGAAGAAACCTTCGTCCGAAGGCGGACTGAAGCAGACGAGTTCTACGCTGCCGTGATCCCAGATTCCCTGGGCACCGCAAGCAAACAAGTCGTGAGACAGGCCCTAAGCGGCATGCTGTGGTCTAAGCAGTACTACCACTATGTAGTCGAGGACTGGCTCCAAGGCGATGCGACGCAACTGAAGCCCCCGACGCAGCGATGGCAGGGCCGCAACCACGGCTGGCGCCATGTGTGGCTCAGTGACGTGATCTCGATGCCAGACAAGTGGGAATACCCCTGGTTTGCGGCTTGGGATCTGGCCTTTCACTGTCAGACGCTGGCACTCGTAGATCCCGAGTTCGCAAAGCGCCAACTCATGTTGCTTCTCCATGAGCGGACGATGCACCCCAACGGTCAGTTGCCTGCGTACGAGTGGGCGTTTGGAGACGTCAACCCACCTGTGCACGCCTGGGCTTGCCTGCGCGTCTTTCAACTCGACGGCCGGAAGGACTTCGACTTCCTGGCCAAGGCCTTCCACAAGCTGCTGCTGAACTTCACTTGGTGGGTGAACCGCAAAGACGTTGACGGGAACGACCTTTTCTCCGGGGGCTTTCTCGGCCTGGACAACGTGGGAGTGTTCGACCGAAGCGCCCCCTTGCCGAACGGAGTCACGCTTGAGCAATCGGACGGCACGAGTTGGATGGCGTCCTACTGTCTAGACATGCTGGACATCTCGGTAGAGCTGTCGAAGCACGATCCAAGCTACGGGGACATGGCCAGCAAGTTCTGGGAGCACTTCGTCGCTATCAGCAAGGCGGCGGGCGAAGGCGACCAAGACCTCTGGAACGAGGCTGACGGGTTCTACTACGACGTGCTCGTGGCTTCCACGGGGGACAGGGTCCCACTTGAGATTCGGTCTCTTGTCGGGCTTGTGCCCCTGCTTGCAGTCAGCGTGGTCAAGGACTCGGACCTGCAGGACATTCCCAGCTTCAACGAAAGGGTCGGCTGGTTCCTTCGCCATAAGCCGGAAGCGCTTGAGTTCACGTCCGACAAAGGCAAGAAGAAGCTCATGTCGCTCGTCCCGCCCAAACGGCTGAAACGAGTGCTCGCCCGCATGCTGGACGAGGACGAGTTTCTTTCACCGTATGGGATCAGGTCGATGTCCCGATCCCATGCTGGACATCCGTTTGAGATCCTCTTCGATCATCACGAGCACACGGTGGACTATGAGCCCGCTGAGTCAACGACAGGGCTTTTCGGCGGCAATTCAAACTGGCGAGGGCCCCTGTGGATGCCGATCAACTTCCTCCTCGTCGAGTCCCTACGGCAGTTCCACGACTACTTTGGCTCGTCGTTCAAGGTCGAACTGCCGACAGGAAGCGGTCACCTCGCGGATCTCGGGGAAGTCGCTGACGATCTTGCGGCTCGGCTCTGCCGGCTGTTCTTGCCTGCTGAAGACGGATCCCGCCCGTTCCTGGGCGGGACCGAAGCCCGACAGGACTGGAGCGGTCTCGTCCAGTTCAACGAGTACTTCCACGGCGACAGCGGCCGTGGGCTAGGTGCCAGTCATCAGACCGGTTGGACAGGACTGGTGGCCAACCTGTTGATCCATTCTGCCGCGTCCAAGCGGTAAAGCGGTCTCATTCCCGATGCCGGATGCGACCATCTGACGCCCAGGCACCATGTACTCTAGCTCTTCTTGATCAGATCCGCGGCCCGGCTCAAGTCAATGGAAAAGTCAGCTTTGTCGTGGCCCCCGGTCAAGACGACCACGTAGGTTTGTCGTTGACGGCTCGAGAGGATCCCGAGCCACGTGTGGGCGTCGATCACCTGACGTTGGAAGTCGGTGCGGTTGCCACGGTCATCGTATACGGCGACTCCATAGGACCAGTTCGACGAGGTCCAGCGCAGAATCAGGGGGACTTCCGGGTCGACGGTGAAACGCCACACCTGGATCTGCCCCTCGGAGAGCTGGCCTGATGCCGGCGACTGGAGTGCCAACTGATTGGGATGGATCGTCTTTCGAGCGAGCGAGTACTCGCCACTGCCCCCGTTGCCAACGCACGCCACTGCTATCAAATAGCGGCCCTGCTTCTGCGCAACCATCCTCCAACTGTCTGCTGTCTGATCCAAAGCAGGCTCGTAGTGTCGGAGCTCAGCAAGATCGGGATCCCGAACGATGATCAGTGGGGAGATCTCGCGACTCGCGTTCTCCAGTGTCATGACGTCACCGGCTTGGGCGTCGAACGCCCAGTAGTCTGTGTCTCCAATCCGGAGCCGGCTAGTGTTGGGGTTTCCTTCGACAAAGTCCCTCGCGGCTTGCCTGATCCTCAACTCGAATTGCTGACCGTCGTTACCGGAGGCGTTCGACGCGATCCACAGTTTGGCGTCGCGACGAACATGAATGACTTGGATCCTGCCGTCCCGAAAACGCTTGGACAAGGAATCGAACACGGGCCCGGGGTCGGGAGCGTGGTCTCTCGGCTGGGGCAAGAACGGATTGGACTCTGGTTTGGCGAGACTATAGCCTGTCACATCAGGAGCTTCGGCTGCCGTCAAGTTCGCGCCGATCCCCAGTTCGGGCACCGATAGTTCGAGGAGTTGTCCCGCCTTGACCGGGAGTTCCCACATCGTGGCGCGGTTGGTCGGGCTTTCCGGTGAGGATTGGCTAACGCTTGCGTGAAGTTTCGAGATGGGAATCTCCCTTGTCCAGGCGTGAATCCTGACGGTGCCTTGCCGATCTTCCGAAGCTCGGGCCATCAGGTAGTAGTCTCCGTCGACCGGCGCAAGCAGCAAGGTGTTCGGGGTGACTTGGTAGGATCGCGCAAGGCCTGGATCGGGCAGGCCAGTCGGTCCAATCATAGTTGCGCCCGCGATGCCAGAGTATCCATTTGGACCCCCTGCTTCGCTAGCGATCTCCTTCACTTGCCCGGCTTTCATCGGGATGCGCAACAGGAACCTGTCTTTTCCTGGAACAGTCTCAGACGACCTATTGTCCGGTCCAAGTTCGACGGTCTTGAACGCGCTGTAGCGCATCATGCACTCACCCCCGGACTTGTCCTTGAAGCTCTTGACCCGCAGTCGGAACTCGCCCGATGCGGCACATCTCATCAGGACAAGAGGAGCCTGGCCCCCAGGAAAGCGGTCGTCGTTTTCCGCGGCTGTCTGGCCCAAGCTATCAAGGACTTGGAGCGCCGGATCGAATGAAGGGCTCCGCGCTTCGGCGATCAGAACGTCGCCTTCCTGGAGCGAGACTTTCCATTCGCAATACTCCCCAGCCGTAAGCATGGCCGTCGCGAACTCTCCGCCCAAATACGTGTCTATCGCCCTTTGTATGCTGTCGAGCGATCCTCGCTCGTAGTTCCCCTGGTCGGTGCCTTGACCGTACGACACGACGCCGAGCCCCAAGACGACAACGCCCCAACCCGCCCTCATTCTTCCCATAGTTCTGCCTCCGAATGTTCGGACGGATCCCAAGGGGTACCCGTTACCAACTCGGCGTGTTCTCTGCCACCTTGCGCCTGCTCGGATCCAACGTGCCGATCGTTCCATTCGGCTGAAGGGCATTTCTTGACCCAAGTAACGCCGGGATGCGGTACGCCTTCGCTCAGGGTAGTAAACGGCCCAGAAACACCTCGGTCGTGTACTCCAGGTCGACTCGACCTCCAGACTTACACCGGTCAAAGAGCTCCCGGAGAGCGTTGACGGCGTCCTCGTGACGGGGATGGCCCGGCTTTGGGAAGTAGGAGGCGGATTGGGCGCGACCCTTAAGCTCTTCCCAGAAGAGAAACTGGGGGTTGGTGAACACCGACTTGTCGTAGCCACGCACTTCGAAAAACTGGGCGATCCGTCCGACAGCTTCCTCGTCGTGCCTGGATTGGCCGTAATCGAGCCCAAAATCCCGCATCAGTTCTTCGTATCCGCTTTGGAACGGTGACGCGTCCGGGATGCGTGTGTTCCAGACCAATGCGACCCATCCTGGTTCCCGGAGGACGCGTTGAAACTCGGCCCTGGTGCGACTCATGTCGAACCAGTGAAACGCTTGCGCGGCGGTAATGAGATCGACGCTGTTGTCATCAAGGGGGAGATCTTCAGCCGATCCAGTCACACTTTCGTACTCAGGATCATCCAATAGAGCGGGATCGATGTAATCTCGCATTGCTGCGTTCGGCTCGACTCCGATGACCCGCGCTTGAGTCCCCCTCAGCTGTTTGGAGAAGATGCCGGTGCCAGAGCCCACATCCGCCACGACCTTGCCGTGTCCGATTCCACACTTGTTCTGGAGTAGCTCGAAGACAGCTTCCGGATAGGCCGGTCGGTACTTGGCGTAGTCAGACGCGCGATCCGTGAACCGACTGGTGGAATCCATGCACCAATCGTAGACTATCTTGGGCCCGAACGCACCGTTGTTCCACAATTGACGGGCGCGCTCTATGTCCCGGATCAAGAAATACTCGCCTGCAGAACCTGTATCGGACCTACGCTTCGTCCGAATCGAAGAAAACGGCGAGCCAATGGTGGACTACCTGGCTCTTTCGCCTCGTCTCGTGCAGGCTCGGCCCCGGTGGCAGTACACACGCGCCAGCTTCCTGCGGTCGGGCGTCGCTGAGCGGCTCGTCAACGCTGCTGAAGCGCTGCCAGCATCGTTCAAGCTTGCGGTCGTGGAGGGTTGGAGGCCGCCGTATATTCAGAAGCGGCTCTATGCAGCAGCGTGGAACCGATGGCGCGAACGGCACCCCGATTGGAGTGAGGTCCAGCTTCGACGTGTCGTCAACCGCTTCACGGCACCGCTGCACGGACGTGTGCCGCCTCCCCACTCGACGGGGGCTGCCCTCGACGTCGTGCTTGCCGACGGAGCAGGTATGGAGCTTGACCACGTTTCGCCGTACGAGAACTTCGATCCTGCCGCCTTCTTGTCCGACACCAAAGGCTTGAGCGACCAAGCGAGTCAGAACCGCGCGATCCTTTTTGAAGCCCTCACCAAGGGAGGGCTGACGAACTATCCAAGCGAATGGTGGCACTGGTCGTACGGAGACCAAGGCTGGGCCTACCGGACCGGAAGCCCAGTGGCCATCTACGGACCTACGGAACCAGAAGGTTGGACGGGAGTCGAAGAGGACATGATCGAGGAGCCACTGAGTCGGGCCGTGGACCGCCGATGAAAACCTGGGAACTGATCCCGCTCTTCCAACATTCCGAAGGGTGTACCACCAATATCTCCAACTGCTGTTTGGCCCTTCGCACTCATTCGAAGGGCCGTTTTCTTGCAGGCTCCTTCGAACCGAGGAGAGGGAACCGCTTTCCTGTGCCATCCTGACTTCATGTCCAGCGGATCCCTGACTCAGCGCGAGGCGCGCGCCCAGTTCCCCGCACTCGACTCGGGATTCATCTTCCTTGAGAACGCCGGTGGTTCGCAAGTACCCCTTTGCGTGATCCATGCTATGGAGCAGTTCCTGCGCGAGGACTACGTTCAGACTGGGGCCGGCTACCCGGCCAGTGACCGCGCCACATCGACCGTGACACGCGCCCACCAGTTCTGTGAGTTGCTGATGGGTGCGGAAGATAGGGGCCGTGTCGTGCTGGGCGCGTCCACAACCCAACTGACCCACATGCTCGCCGACTGCATAAGCAGAACCCTGGAGCCTGGGGACGAGATTGTAGTCTCCACCGCCAACCATGAAGCCAACGCCGGGCCGTGGGAACGGCTCGCGCGGATTGGCGCCAACGTCAAATGGTGGGCCGTGGACCCGAAGACGGGGGACATGGAGTTTGAGGGACTGGCCAACCTGTTGACCAAGCGCACGAAGATCGTTGCCCTTCCCCACACATCCAACCTGCTCGGCAACATCGTGGACGTTCGGCAAGCAACGGACATAGCCCACCAAGTCGGGGCCAAGGTCGTGGTGGACGGAGTAGCGTTCGCTCCCCACAGGCTTATGGAGGTTGGACAATGGGGAGTCGACTTCTACGTGTACTCGACCTACAAGGTGTTCGGTCCTCACATGGCTGCCCTGTTCGGTCGGCACGAGGCCTGGGCCGAACTTGAAGGTCCCAACCACTACTTTGTGCCACGCGGCGAGGTGCCGCGCAAGTTCGAGTTGGGCAGTTTGAACTACGAAGGATGTGCAGGTGTCGTCGCGCTCGGCTCGTACCTCACATCGCTCGTGGGGGCATCTTCTCTGGACCGCGGCACGGTGGCGCGAGCGTTCGAACGAATCAGAGAGTGGGAGCATCCCTTGACCGAACGGCTCCTCCGGTACCTCTGCACCAAGCCCAGCGTACGCGTCGTCGGCCCCTTCGCCGAACCGCGAGTTCCGACGGTCTCTTTCGTCAGCGACCGCACAACGTCGCCTGACATCGCTTCCCGCGTGGCCAAGAGGGGCATCGGCATACGCCACGGTCACATGTACGCCCACCGTCTGACCGAAGCTCTGGGCGTGGATCCCGAAACAGGGTTTGTCCGGGTTTCAGCCGTTCACACGAACACGACAGAAGAACTCGACCAGTTGTTCGAAACGTTGGACGCTGTTCTTTGATGGGCCGCATGGCCAGGGATTAGTGCGACAGCCCGACCCTTGGCACGGTCATCACACCCAAACGCCTCTATAATGTGCAAATTGGTGTGTCTCACGTCTGATAGCGTGCGACGCTCCACTATCTTTGTTTCAGGTTCAAAAGTCAATGTCGATGGCTGTCCTTGAAAAGGTCATGCCGCGATACGCCTTGTTGCGGAGGCACCGGGCAAGGCTGATCGCGCAAGTGGGCCCCCAGAAGTTTGTCGACCAAAACGGTCCGTGGCTGATGCTTGATCGGGAAAGCACCGGCTGGTTCCCAAGCCAAAACCGCAACCGCCTTTTTGACGTCTCAGCGTGTCGGTCGTCGCTCGACGAGGCCCTTGACTTGGCCGAAGGGACATTTCGGAGTGCTGGGGTCGAGCGCTTCTTCGCCTTCATCGATCCCTGCCAAAACCTGGACGAGGTGCTTCATGGGCTCGAAGCTCGGGGATACCGCTTTGGGCACGAGAGTTCCGTCTTGTGGTCGTCCCTCGACTCGCTGCCCAACGCCTCGTCGCGTGTCAAGGTCATGGCCGCCACTCCCGACGACGAGGACGCGATCTGCCAAGTCCTCTCTGAATACGGTACGAGAGCACTGGTATGGCCCGACATCAGCATGGCTGCACTGCAAAATACTGATGCAGCCGTGTTCCTCGGTTGGGACGAGGGCCGACCCATCGCGATCGGACTGGCCTTTGCGCACTCTGGGGTCGCATACCTGTCGAGCGCTGCCACCGTCACACAGTACCGTGGACGTGGAGCC
>JAKOXK010000047.1 GCA_029781035.1 Armatimonadota bacterium | reverse complement strand
CTGCAACCAGCGCATGGCTGGAGGTCGCTACACTGCACAACCCGATCGCGACCAAGCGCATCGCAGACAACGAGAACATCGACAAGCCGCTGCTCTTCGACGAAGCCTTTGCTCCATTCCAGGGCATTTTCAACGACGTCGCCGAAATGTGGGTCGACCCTGGCGTGCGTGACTATTACGCTGAGCCAATGCCAGCGGTGTTCGACGCGATGATGGCGAGCAAGACCACACAGGGATCCATGATCTGGGCTTGGTCGGACGACATCTTCTGTGTGCCGGGGCGCGGATTGGAGTATGGGCGCGGCACCACGATGAGCCATTTCATCGACGATCAATACGCGTTGCCGGGGCGGGGACTCGTTGGTGACGCTCCTTGGGGAGTGGTCGATGGCTGGCGTCGAAGGAAGCCCGAGTTTTGGGCTACGAAAAAGCTCCTGTCTCCGGTGAAGATGGACGAACATGCAATCGACTTCGGACGCCCCAACCGGCTTCAGGTTCAGAACCAATATGACTTCATCGACCTCAGGGAACTGAACGCGTTCTGGACTGACGGGAAGACGGTTCACCATGTCACGGTCTCGGTGCCGCCACACGGAACGGGCACAATCGAGATTCCGGCGTTGGCTACGGCGACGGCGGACGGTGTGTATGTCGGGTTCAAGGACGCGAAGGGCAACCTGGTTGACGAGTTCCACTTCCCGAATTCGGTCTCGATCAGGGCTGCGCCAGCCAAGGATTGGGCTCCGCTAAAGGTGACCAATGAGAGCCTTCTGGCAGGCGAAAGCACCCATGTCATTGGCGAGAACTTCGAACTCGCTTTCGACAAGGGAGGCGGATACCTGCGAAGTTGTGTCTGCAACTGCCAGCCTCTCCTGCTCGAGGTTCCCATGGTGCATGTGTTGCCGACTCGGGCACCGCTGGCGCCGTTCCCGGACCGCAACGACTGGCATCTGGGATCCATCGACGTCCAACCAGGCGGCGACGAGGTTGTGGTCCACCTTACAGGACACTACTCGGATCTCGATGGTGAATACTCGTTCACGATCCGGAAAGACGGGCAGGTCAGCGTCCATTCTCGGTTCAAATACTCTGGACCTGAGATCCTTGCGCGCGAGGTCGGGCTCATGTTCTCGGTGCCTCGCGCCTGCGATGTTCTGTCTTGGGAACGGAAAGCCGAGTGGGGCGTATACCCAAAGGATCAGATCGGTCGCCCCCAAGGCACGGCGACGGCCTTTGCCGACCACAGTCCAGGTGTTCCCCCGACATGGCCCTGGAGCGACGACAACACCCCGCTCGGTTCCAACGACTTTCGCAGCACCAAGAGACACATCGTTTCGGCTGCAATCCGGTACTCCGAAGGGACTGGGATCCTCATCCAGTCGGACGGCAAGCAGTCTTTGCGCGCCATTGTCTGCCCAGACAGGATCGAGGTCAACGTCAACGACTGGTACGGCGGCACCAATGTCGGATGGTGGGAGTGGACGACCAACTATGGTCAAGGGAAGACGGTCAAGTCAGGCGACATCCTGGAGTCTCAATTGAATCTAAGGCTCTTCCCAAGCAAGTAGCAACAAAAGGCTGGATCATTCGATACCCATTGGCAGGTAGTCTCGACCACGGAGATGAACATGGGTTCGGGCATTGCTCGCCTTTCTTTTGTCGTTGCGGCCGCACTAGGGGCGCTGAGCGTCGCCTGGGCTGACGACCCACTGCTTGCCGGGTTTCAAAACCCACCGGACTCGGCCAAGCCTCAGACCTGGTGGCATTGGATCAACGGCAACATAAGTAAAGAGGGGATCACCGCCGACTTGGAGGCGATGAAGAAGATCGGCCTCGGTGGGGCTGAGATCTTCAACGTTGAGGTGGGTGTGCCCGCAGGCGACACACCATTCATGTCGCCTCAGTGGCAAGTGGCCATTGCCCACGCGTTTCGAGAAGCCAAGCGGCTCGGGCTCCAAATCTGTGTCCACAACTGCGCCGGATGGTCGAGCAGCGGCGGCCCCTGGATCAAGCCAGAGTACGCGATGCAGTTCCTGACCTGGACCGAGACTCCTGTCACGGGCCCAAGTCACTTTGACGGGGAGTTGCCGCAACCCAAGGCGACGGCCGACTACTACGGCGACATTGCTGTGTACGCGGTCAAGAACCCTGGCAATGCCGAATTCCGCATTCCGAACATCCGACCGAAAGCCGCCTTCGAACGAGGCGACCGCATACTGCCTGAAACAGACAAGGCACCCTACAACGCGTCGATCGCGAGCAAGGACGTGGTCATGCTGAAGGCTGACGCCAGCGGACACATCGTGTGGGACGTACCCGCAGGAAGTTGGACGTTGATCAGGATGGGGCACACGCCGACCGGCGCTCAAAATGAACCGTCTCCAGCTTCCGGGCTCGGCTTGGAAGTGGACAAGCTCAGCCGTCAAGCACTAGACACGCATTGGGCCGGCATGATGTCATCGGTACTGATGGACAACGGCACGGTCGAAAAGTACGGTCTCAACAACGCGCTCATAGACAGTTACGAAGTCGGCAGCCAGAACTGGTCTCCCGAGTTCCGTCAGGACTTCATCGACCGCCGTGGTTATGACCCGATGCCATATCTGCCGGTCGTAACGGGCCGCGTGATCGGCAGTGACGAAACCAGCGAGAGGTTCCTCTGGGATCTTCGCCGGACTATCAGCGACCTCTTCCGCGACAACTACTTCAACTACTTCGGCCAGCTGTGCCACACAAAGGGACTGATGTTCTCGACCGAGGGCTACGGCAACGGTTCGTTCGACAATCTCGATGCGGGCGGCACGGCCGACATTCCAATGGGAGAGTTCTGGGTCGGCGGTGGCGCCATCGAGACGACAAAGCTCGCAGCTAGTTCTGGACACATCTACGGTCGGACTGTCATTGGAGCCGAAAGCTTCACCGCAGGAGTGTCCGAAGGTCGGTTCCGCAACGACCCCTACAGCATCAAGGCGCTCGGTGACAAGGTCTTCACACTGGGCATCAACCGCTACATCTTCCACCGGTACGCCCATCAGCCATGGATGGACGTCCGCCCGGGAATGACCATGGGGCCGTGGGGCATCCAACTCGACCGGACAGAGACCTGGTGGGATCAAGGTGCAGCGTGGATGAAATACATCGCTCGATGCCAAGACTTGCTTCAGAGTGGCCGTTTCATCGCCGACGTGCTCGCCTACGAAGGCGAAGAGGGGCCAAACGACATGCCCTTGCTGTACGGCAACACGGTCCCACCAGGCTACGACTACGACGGATGTAGCGCTGCCGTGCTGATGAAGGCGACGGTCGAGAAAGGTGAGATCGTCTTGCCGAGCGGTATGCGGTACCGAGTCTTGATGCTGCCCCAGAGTCAGTGGATGACTCCGCACATTGCGAACAAGATTGCCGATCTCGTCCGGGCTGGAGCCATCGTCCTTGGGCCGCAACCCGTCAAGTCGCCCAGCCTTGGGGACGAAGGGGCCGGAGACGCTGAAGTCGCGCGTATCGGCAAAGCCGTGTGGGGCAGAGTCGACGGGACAAAAGCAACCCATGGCGGTTATGGCAAGGGTCACATCTTCAACGGTGTTCCGTTGAGCTCGGTATTGCAGTCCATTCGACGAAGTCCAGACGTTCTCCAGGATGGTAAGCCCTGGAACCTTAACTGGCTCCACCGCCAAGTCGGTGATGCCGACGTCTACTTTGTGGCGAACCCCAGGTACACCCCCGCAACGTTCACGGTGTCATTCCGCGTGGCCGAAAAGCAACCTGAACTCTGGAACCCGATGACGGGCAACTCAACATCAGCGCCGGTCTGGAGACAAAAAGACGGCAGAACCAGCGTTCAACTGAACTTGGACTCGGCCGGCTCGATGTTCGTCGTATTCCGTGGCAAGCCGGCAACGGAACACTGGACGGCCGTCACTGTCACTTCCACAGACGAGCAGGCGCGTCACGTTCCTGTCGTTGAGATTGAGGCTGCCCGTTACGAGGCGGTGGATGGCACCGGAATGACCGATGTGACGGACAAGGTGCGGCAGATGGTGAAGAACGGGGACACCGAGATCGGTGCGACCAACTCCAACTTTGGCGATCCAGCGTACAACCACGTGAAGCGTCTCGTCGTGAACTACTTCGTGGACGGCAAGCGCCAGCAAAAAACCGTCAATGAGAACGAAATGCTGTCGCTCATCGGCGCCGGCCCGGACAACGCTCCGCCCGACTATCAATTCACTGATGGCAAGCTCTTTGCCTGGGCTTCGGGCAACTACAGCTTGGCAGACTCGAAAGGCAAAGCTTACAAAGTCCATTCGGACGGTGCCAAACGGATCGATGTGGCCGGGCCATGGACCCTCACTTTCCCAGAGGGACTGGGTGCGCCCGAGTCAGCATCAATGGACACGCTTAAGCCGTGGAACGAAAGCTCTGACCCTGGGATCAAGTACTTCTCCGGATCGGCCACTTACTCAACGACGTTCGACGTTTCTCCGGAGGCGTTGAACGGGGGCCGTGCCTATCTTGACCTCGGTCGAGTCAAGAACTTCGCGGAAGTCTGGATCAACGGTCATCTGCAACCCACGCTGTGGAAGTCGCCGTTCCGGCTGGCGGCCACGGGCCTGCACGCTGGCAAGAACGAACTCAAGGTTCGCGTCACAAACCTCTGGCCGAACCGATTGATCGGCGATGAGCAGCTTCCGGCTGAGGATACGTACAACGGTGGCATTACCAAGCTGCCGCAGTGGGCGATCGACCTCAAACCGCGACCCAAGAGCGAGCGGGTGACGTGGACTACCTGGCACTTTTACGACAAGGACTCGCCGCTCATGGAGTCCGGCATGATGGGTCCAGTGCAAGTGGTCATCGTTCCAGAGGTCGTCATCAAGAAGTAGATGGGTCGGCCCCTCCCGCTTGGCGCAGGAGGGGCCGACCGCTTTGAGTTCAACTACGGCCCGGAAAGGTCACGGGGACACCGGTTCGTACAGGTCCGTCCTGAGCCTCTCCGGTGCTGTTCGCTCGACATCGTCGACGTAGATCTCAAAGGCAAACGGGCCAGGATGGCCGATCTTTTCTGTCTCCATTTCACACATGAAGCCTCGCCACGCCTCGCCAAGAAGTGTGTAAGGCCCAACATGGTGCCAAACCGCATAGCGGCCAGCCGGGATCGACACCAAGTGCACCTCACCGTCCTCCGGCGATTCAACGGCTTCGGGCAAGGCAGCACCAGCCGGCAGGACCGCGCAGCAGTCGCTTCGAAGCTCGTCCGGAGGCGTCTTCTCGACGTCGTCGAAGTAGTAGCCGATCCAGGTATGAGACTGAATGCCGCGATCACGCAGCACACGGTCCAACTTGCCGAACGAACGGCCCATCGTGTGATAGGGCCCGACGTGCCGGACGGCAATGCAGTTCATTCGCGGCATGTCCTTGATTTCAATGCTCATCGTCGCACCTCCCGCTGGGGGCACACATCATGGTAAGACCCCTTCGTCCCAGGAAATCTGGAAATCGGAGGGCAGGTGCGCTTGTCGACGAGAGCTCTATGACAGTGCGGGAATGAGGGCCTAGTCACAACCTCGACCAACAACGGGCGCCAGCCCCCCAACCGATACGTTTGAAGCCGAGGAGCTCAACTAGCAAGGCACCGTGTGCGTGAAGTCACCGGTCACGGAGTAGGATTGAAGCGGGATTGCGGAACCGAGGCATGTCAAAGCTCAGGGCTCTTGGCTTGAGTCGATGTGAAGACGGTGAGCTCAGGTGAGCTGGACTGCGTTCACGAACTCACGGGCTCTTTGCGACAACGCTGGCCAGTCTGCCTTCGATACAAGATCGGCCGACAGAAGGGCTCCTCCCACGCCGATGGCCACACAACCAGAATCCATGAATGCTCGACAGTTCTCCAGCGTGACGCCTCCGGTCGGAATGATCTTAAGGTGGTGCAACGGCGCCAAGATCGACTTGACATACGAAGGCCCGAGACCGTCGGCAGGGAACAACTTGATGAAGTCGGCGCCGGCCGAGTGCGCCGCCTCACACTCCGTAGGCGTATAGCTTCCGCAAACGAGTGGCAGATCAGCTTCAAGGCAAAACGCCACGACGTCTGGGTTGAAAACGGGTGTGACGATGAATTGAGCACCGGCGTCAGAGGCTTCCTTCGCCTGGTCTTCCGTCAGAACCGTTCCCATGCCTACGGCGACGAGGCCGAAAAGATGGTGGGGCAAAGATCGGAGCGACTTCAAGGCGTCTGGGGTTGTCAGGGTCATTTCGACGGCTCGCACCCCTCCCTCGAGCAACGACTCACAGACGGCGGCAAAGTCCAAGGAATGGGTCGCTCGGACGATGGCGATCACGCCGGGCTCAAGCATTCGATGGACCGTGTCCTGTTTCGTCACGCACCGATCATGGACGGTCTGGTGTTCTTGGTGCAAGAGCTTGCCCTCTCCGGGGTGGCTATCTTTGGACTCTGCCAGACCCACCGACGCGCACCAGGGCCTCCACCTCATCTCTCGTGAACACACCGAAATCGCCCGGGACGCTGTGGGCCAAGCACCCGGCCGCTGCTGCGAACTCGACGGTGTCTTGGCCAGTCCACCCTTCAAGGTATCCCATGACGAGGCCCGCGGCAAAGGCGTCTCCCGACCCGATGCGGTCCACCACGTCAATCTTGTAGCGACGGCTCAAGTGAGCGTTGCCATTCGTGTAGAGCAGCCCTGACCAACCGTTCTGTGAGGCCGAATGGCTCTCCCTCAGCGTGATCGCCACAGCCCTCGCCTCAAGCCGAGACGCCAACTGCTCAGCTACGGAGAAATATCGGGCGTGATCGATGACACCGGCCTGAACCTCGGATCCCTCCGCGCGAATGCCGAACACCGCCTCGGCGTCTTCTTCGTTGGCAATCAGGAGGTCGATCCCTTGCACCAGTGACGATAGTGTCTCCCGTGCCTGTTCCGCCGACCACAACTTCTTCCGATAGTTGACGTCGCAGGACACCCGGAGCCCAAGGCTCCTGGCCGCGTCCACAGCCTCCTGGATATGTGCCTGAGCGTTCAGCGAGAGAGCCGGAGTGATGCCCGTAAAGTGGAACCAGTCGGAGCCGCCCAGGGCAGCGTCCCAGGCGAAATCTCCCGGCTTGGCTTGCGAGAACACACTGCCCGCCCTGTCGTAAACCACCTGTGACGATCGCTGAGCCGCGCCTTGCTCAAGGAAGTAGATCCCCATGCGCCCCGGTGCCCGGTGCACAAATGACGTGTCCAGCGCCCACGCTCTGAGGGCCTTCAAGCAGGCGTCTCCGATCCCACCGCTCGGAAGCGATGTCAAAAGACGAGCGTTCACCCCCCATTGGGCGAGCGCGACCGCGACATTGGCTTCGGCCCCTCCGTAGCTGGCCTCGAAACTATGGGCCTGTGCGAACCTCTCCTTGCCAGGCGGCGAAAGCCGCAGCATCACTTCGCCAAACGTCACCACTCGAGGCATGACTCAAAAGCCGATGCTGGCTCCTCCATCGACCGGCAGGCAGACGCCTGTGACGAAGCGGGCGGCGGGCGAGCACAGGTAGACCGCAGCCCAGCCGATGTCGTCGATGTCGCCTAGCCGTCCCATCGGCGTGCGCGTGAGGACGCGTTGCTTGCGTGCAGGATCCTTGTCGAGCGCAGCCCGAGTCATGGCAGTCTCAATCCACCCTGGGGCGATCGCGTTCACCCGGACACCTTCGGAAGCGACCTCGGTGGTCAACCCGCGGACCATGCCGAGGAGGGCGCTCTTGGCCGCGCTGTAGGCGATCACGAGCGGCATGCCCATCAGAGAAGTCATCGAAGCCGTGAACAAGATGTTGCCGTGCTTGTTCTCCAACATCTTGGGAAGGCAAGCCGCAGTCAACGCATGGGATGCGAAAACGTGTGTGTCCAAAACGCGCCGGAACTCTTCCACGCTAGTTTCGACTGCGGGCTTTTTGAGGTGGATGCCAGCATTGTTGACCAGGATGCTGATCGCTGTTCCGGTTCGGGCGCTTGCTGTGTCCACGAGGAAGTCGGCCCGGTCGAAGTCCGTCACGTCGTGAACGACGTAGCTGGCCAGAGGCCCGATCTCTTCACACGCCGATTTGAGTTCGGCGACACGACGTCCGACTAGGACGACCTTCCCGTTCGCTCTCGCCATGCACCGAGCAATCCCCAGGCCGATCCCCGTCCCGCCACCCGTGATGAGGGCGGTCTCACCGGCGAGATTGAACGCGACACTGGGCATTTCTTTCTAACGTTACCCGTCCTACCGGGCTTGCCGACCCCGAAGTGGCTGAGACATGACAGCGTCACAACGGTTGGAGCACCTCGTCCCTAAACTGGAACCCCCAGCCCGGACTCTCACTCGGATAAGCAAAACCATCAACCATTTGGATGGGGTTTTCCACAAGGGGGTCCACCCAGTCGAAGGACTCGGCACCGCGTGCCTTCTCCACCGTCAAGAGCAGGGGAACGTCGTACTCCTTGTAGTAGTGGGGGAGAACCGGCACACCCAGGACTTGTGCGATGTCGGCCGACTCTTTCCACCGCGACACTCCACCAATGCGCATGATGTCGGGTTGCCACAAGTCGAGAGCTCCTCGCCGGGCCAGCTCGCGCAGAGCGATCGTGTTGAACTCCCGTTCACCCATGGCTAGTTGGATGTCTGCTTGCCGACGGAGACTCGCGTAGCCGTCAAAGTCCGCGTTTGAGAGTGGCTCCTCGAACCACGTGATCCTCAGGTGACTGACGCTCCTTGCTAGTCGGACGGCATCGTCAAGGGTCAGTCCTTGGTTTGCATCCATCATGATGTTCACCTTCTGCCCGACCGCTTCCCGAACCTTTGTGAGCCGCTCGATGTCATGGTCTAGCTCTGGAGAGCCGACTTTTACCTTGACTGCTTGGAACCCGCGACCCACGTACCGCTCGACTTCATCGAGCAGTTCTTCGATCGTGTACGAAAGCCATCCACCGCTTCCGTAAAGTGGGATGCGATCGTGGTAAACGTCGAAAAGTCGCCAAACTGGCCGTCTGAGCCGCTGAGCCCTAATGTCCCACAGCGCGATCTCGATCAACGCCATGGCCCAGCGATTGAGGCCGGTGTTCCCGAAATACTCCGACTCTCTCTCGAACAGGCTGAGGAAGCCCTCAATGTCGTCGGCGTCGTGCCCGAGCGCGAGTTCCCTCGCGTCCAGCAGCGCGCCCCTTATGGCGTTGGGCGAATAGTGGAAGGCGAGCAGGTACGCCTCCCCAACGACGTCGCCTGATCGGACACGGGCCACCCAAAAAGCGATCTCGGGAATCGAGTGCGTGCTGTCGGCGATGGGCTGTGACAACGGCGACACGGCGCGAAAGAACTGAATCTCGCTGATTCTCACGAGACATTCATCATGACAGGGCCAGGCGACGATCTTGCTGAGCCCACCGCTAACTCAAGGCATAGTTCGTTGGTAGGCCTCAGCAGTCACTTGACAGGGATGCTCCCCGGATCCTCGTCTTTGAGCGGATCGTTGCTCCATACAGAATGAGGTCGGTCCTCGGCGTCGTCATTCACAGCCAGGCTCGCCGCCGATCGCTTGTTGTAGATGAGCGTTCCGACGATCAATGCTGGACCGACGAGCGTCATTAGGAGTCCACCCCACAGGTATTCGGTAGCCGTCTGTCCGTTGCCGTTGGCCAGCAGAGAGTCGTCAGGATTCCGAGGATCGTAGACCACTTCGATTCCACTGCCGGTCGAGTGGCTGGTGAAGACACCGCTCGTGCAGTCGTAGCTCCTGTAATGGGTCTGGCCCTGCACATCGTAGGCAACGTCGATGGTGTAGAAGACAGACGTGACGAGTGAGTTCCGGGATGAAGTGCCGGAGCTACGGTGTGCTTGCTTTCCCTGGACGACGCCTTGTATGTGGATGCCGGATGCGCCGAGTTTGTCCTCGTCTGCCCTCTTCAAGCTGGACTGAGAAAGCACGAACAGGCCCACGACAAAGAACACGGTGCCAAAGAGGAAGAGGACAAACAGGCTCCGACGGTCCATTTGTCACATATTACGGGCGGCAGTCCAAACTGTTCGGCCATTAGAAGAGTCTTGTCGGATTTGGGGCCTCTGTCGCGGCGAACTCGACAGCCGTTTGTTCATATCCAGGCCAACCGCGAGCGAGGCGGGGCGGTCAGGGGAGACGGTGTGCCTGTCAAGCACGGCACCCTTCTTCGAGACTCGGTGTGTCTTGGTGCTTGTACATCAGGAAGTACTCCCGGTGCCCAAGCGCTTCGGGTTTGGAGCGTTGACCCGCAGCGACACTGACGACGAGCTCCTCAAGCTCATGTGAGGCTTCATGCAGAGTGACAGCGCCGGAAAGGACACGGCCCGCGTCGAAGTCCATGTCTTCCTCCATCCGCTGAAAAGTCTGGCTGTTGCCAGTGACCTTGATCAGAGGAGCGATGGGCGAGCCGATGACGCTCCCTCGCCCTGTGACGAAAACGACGATTTGCGCTCCCGCTGCGATGAGGTCCATGATGCCTTCGGTGTCATTGGGGTTCGTATAGCCGAATTGCATGAAGTGCGCATCCGGGACGCTGTCCAAAAGCCAGAGACCAGGGCGGGGCGGCTGCTCGGCGACCTTGATGACTCCCTGGATCGGACGCGTGCCACTTTTGGCGAAGGCGCCCATGCTCTTCTCTTCGATGGTAGTCAGTCCACCGGCGAAGTTGCCCGGCGACACGCTGTACTGCCGGACTTCTTGGCAGTAGCGCTCGGCTTTGTCGTAGGCTGCGGCGATCTGTCGTTGGGCACGTGAGTTGGCGGCCCTGTCCAGCATCACCTGCCGAAGTCCGATCATCTCGACCGTTTCTTCGAAGACCGCGGTGCCGCCAGCGTCCACCAGGCGATCGAAAAACCCCCCTGCTACTGGGTTGCCGGCGAGTCCGCTCGTACCGTCACTGCCCCCGCACTCGCAGCCGACGACCAGATCGGACAACTCCATGTCCACCCGAGGCGTCTCGGCTTGGATCTGCTCACGCATAGACTGGATGGTTCGCTTGCCCTGAGCGATCCCGGCGCGCGTGCCTCCGGCCTCTTGAATCATGAACCAGTCGCTCGGTCGCCCCGATTCGGAGGCTACGGCTGCGATCCGATCGGGCCGTGTGTACTCGCAGCCAAGTCCCACCGCGAGGACAGCTCCGACGTTCGGATGTCGAGCGAGAGCGAGCATGAGCCGAACGGCGTACTGGTTGTCATAGCAACCCGGAAAGCCTACGACATGGACGTCCTCTTCTCCCTGAGCGATCCCTTCGGCGACAAACCGTGCGCATTCGACGGTGTAGACCACGAGCACGAGGTTGCGCACACCCTTGCGGCCGTCGGGCCTCAAGTATCCTTGCCACGTGACGTCCGGCATGGCCGTAGAATAGCCGGACCAACCGGTTCCCTGGCTGCCCCAGCTCAAGTGGCCGTTGCCCGAGGTGCCATGGGGCACAGTGCCTGGGTGAGTCCGCCTTTCATTCATAGACGGTGTCCGTCGTTGCCCCAGTTTGGGTGTCCAACGACTGACTCCGTTCGTCGAGGAAGCTCGCACAGTTGTGGAGGTGCACCCAGGCACCTTTGGGAATGTCTGCCGTCGCGCGGCCGATCGGCACCCCAAACTTCGCGACCGCCTTTCCCCGAGCAATGTCTTCCAGAGCCACCTTGTGCCCAAGTCGTATCCTTTCACCCGAAACGACGATGCCATCGCGTTCGCCGAGAATAGCGATCTCGCCAGGAACCGCATCGTCCAGTAGAGTGGCGACGTTGTCCTGTGCTGAGACACAAAAGCAACGGGTCATTCGACCTCGGGGATGTGGACTTGCTCGAATCGGGGAAGCAGGATATGAATGACGAGATACCCCACGATGTAAGCCAACGGAGCGACAACGAGGATTGGGCCGTATTGGTGGGTTCTCTGAAGCACTTGCCCCACAAAGAACGAGAAGAATATGGCCGCCGATGAGCCTGCGAAGCCGCCCATCCCTACGACCGAACTGACCGCGTATCGCGGCATGGTGTCGGAAACCAGGGTGTAGAGGTTGCACGACCATCCCTGGTGAGCCGCCGCGGCCAGGCCGAAGAGGCCGACTGCCGCCCATTCGTTACCCACGTACTGGGCGAAGAAGACAGGCGCGACGCACAGTGCGCATGTGAGCAGCGCCGCTTTACGTCCCGCGCCGACGTCCCATCCTTTCTTGATGAGCGCTGACGAAAGCCATCCGCCTCCGACGCTGCCGACGTCGGCCAGAACATAGACCACGATCAGCGGTGGTCCGATCGTTTTCATATCGAGGCCAAATCGTTTGCTGAAGAAGTCCGGAGCCCAGTAGAGATAGAACCACCAGATAGGCGACGTCAAGAGGGTTCCCACGATGAACGCCCACGTTGCCCTGTAGCAGGCGAGCCGCCCCCAAGAAGCGCGCCGAACGGGATCCGGGGCGTCGCTCTGGATCGTGGCCAGCTCATCCGCGGAGACGCCTTTGTGCTCCGTGGGCCGCCGGTAGGCCAGGGCCCACCAGACGATCCACAGGAATCCGATGCCACCGGTCAGCAGAAAGGCCGAGCGCCACCCGAAGTTGAGCGCAAGCCAAGGAACGATGAGGGGCGTCAGAACTGGGCCGAGGTTGGAGCCCGCATTGAAGATTCCTGTCGCCAAGGCCCGCTCCTTCTTGGGGAACCACTCGCTGACGGTCTTCACGGCCGCGGGAAAGTTGCCGCCTTCGGCCAACCCGAGGCACGCCCGCGCCGCGCAGAACCCTGAAACCGAGCTGACCAACGCGTGAGCCATGGCTGCAAGGCTCCAGAGGCCGACGGAGACCATATAGCCGAGGCGGACGCCGACGACGTCGACGAACCGGCCCGCGAAGAGGTACCCGGCCGCGTAAAGGGCCTGGAACCACATGACGATAGTGGCGAAGTCCACTTCAGTCCAGTGGAACTGTTCGGTGAGCGGGCCCTTGAGAAGTCCAATGACTTGACGGTCGATGTAGTTGATCGTCGTGGCAAAGAAAAGGAGCGCGCACACCCACCACCGAAAATAGGAAGTCCTGTCCCGGAGATGGGCAGCGCCGCTCATCATGGCCGTTATACCGCCCGGGCCTCTGCGGGCGTCTCGTCTTTCTGTCGGCTCACTCCGCCAGAAGGCCGACTCCAGCGAACCGGAAGAGATTCGATGGGTCGTGAGCTTGTTTGGTCTCGACCACTCTGCTGAGCTCGTCCTTGCTGTAGACCTCCTCAACGTGAACCGCCTCCACATCGCCCTCGCCGATCCAGTTGTACGGTCCGCGCGACAGGACATAGGGGGCCATGTCCGCGAAGACTCCTTCGGCGTGGGCCTTCATAGCTTCGGGGGTGATCGGACCCATGGGCACACCCAAGAGGTAAAGGATGTAGCTGGCACGGCGACGGTCACCGACCGCGTTCGCGTGAGGGCCCGGCTGGCGCAACGCACCGCCGAGAAGGCGAAGCTGGATGATCAGGTTGGGAGACTGGGCGGCTGGGCCGATCGCGTTCAGCAGTCGTTTCATCGCTTCTGCATCCAGGTCGTTGAGCAAGACGCCCCTTCCTTTGGCCGGGAGTGGGTCGACGGGATCCTGGAAGACGGTGGCGCTTTCCAGGTACGAGATTGGCCGGAAGGAGTCGAACTCGGCTCCTGGTAGTGACCGGATGGGTGACAGCCACTCGGATGCCTCTGCCGGTTCGCCCACCACGGCGGCCATAACGATCACCATGGACCTTCCATGGAGGAACTCAGGTACGAACGGGGCGGGTGGAAACGTGATCAGTACGATCGCTGGGCACACGCTGTCTGGAAGACCCATGGCCCACTCGCCAAACGCAGGATAGACGCGCTCGGCAAGGGACGCATCGAACATCACGGAACCTGCGAACAAAGGGACTTCGGGAACGAGGCGCATGGTGATTTCGGTGATGACACCGAAGGCGCCGCCGCCGCCGAGGACCGACCAATAAAGGTCGGCATGGCTTTCGGGAGACGCCGACTTGACTTCACCGTCCGACGTGACGATCCGGAACGAGACGACCGTGTCTGCGGCCAGCCCATACTTGCGCGAAAGGAGGCCATAACCGCCGCCGACCGTGTATCCGACCACGCCGACGCCGGGTGAAGAACCTGACACAGGAATGAGCCCTAGTGGGACGGAGGCCTCGATGACGGACTGCCACTGAGTGCCTCCTCCGATCTTGGCGATCTTGGCTGATCTGTCGATCTCGACACTCGACATCTCCTGCATATTGATGAGAAGCCCTTCTGTGCAGTGGCGCGGCTGTCCGTGACCAGTGGCCTGGACGCAAATGGGCATATTGTGGGCCTTTGCATAGCGGACCGCAATCGCGACGTCGGCTTCGTCGAGCGGTACGGCAACGAGTTCGGGTCGGTGTTGGATCGTGAGATTCCACGAAGAGCACGCCAACGCGTAGCCCTCGTCGTTCGGCGTGAGGATGCTTCCTTTGCTGGCCGAGCGAAGGTTCTCCAGGGTGGGATTTGAGACAATGTTAGAGGAAGCGCTTCTCGCGTCTAAAGTTTCCATGGGTGTCCTGTCAACGTCCCTTGGCGAGACTCGCCTCAGGACTTGAATGCGCTTCTACGGTGGTCGGCTTCAACAGGATTCTCAGCATAGGCCCTTGGTCAGGCAAGGGTCCTGACACGCTGAGACGCCGATCCGGTCGCGACGGACATTTATGACCGAAAAGTGTTCGAGCACGATGAGGAGTCCTGGAGCTTTCGTCCTGATCGTTAGGACCAGGGTTCGACGACCAGCTTGAACGCACCCTTGTCCTCGTTGCTTGTGACCTTCTCGAACCAATCGGGCAGTTCGTTCAGGCGAATCGGCGTCAACCACTCCTTCACGCTGAGCCTTTTAGCCGCAAGCCAGGCGAGGGCCTTGGGGTAGTCACCGACTTCGAAGTTACAGCTTGTGACGATCCTGCGTTCCGAACCAAGCCGCATGAAGTTGATGGGGATTTCCTCATCGTGGACAGCCATGTTCACGAGAGTCCCTCCCTTGCCAAGAACCGACAACCCGAGATCCAAAGACTCAGGACTGCCGACCGTGTCGAAGACGGTTCCAAAGCCCTCGGGAACGATCGGATCCAGGCGGCGCCGGATCTCGGCAGGCGACAGGCCACGGGAATTGAGGGTTAAACCAAGGTTCTGACGGTCGGCTACGGAGAGGGCCTGGTCTGACCGGTCCAAGAGAACGGCCTTGCTAGCCCCCAGCAAACGGGCGACTTGGACCACGCCGTTTCCGGCCGGGCCCGATCCGATGGACAAGACGGGCCGTCCGGGTTGGACACCGCCCGTCTCAGCCACATGGACACATACGGCGAGGATGTCCATCATCGCAGCCTCGGCGAAACTCAGGTCGTCGGGAATTTCATGACAGGTAGATCCCCATGCCAGGGTGAACTGAGCGTACGCTCCGGGGTAGAAGTCCTGGTCACCCCAACCTTGTCCGTGTCCCATGTGGACTGTGTTCGCACATAGCCGGCTCCGCCCGTTTCGACAGTCGTCGCAGGCGTTACACACCTTTGAGCAAACGGGCGCGACACGTCGGCCCAGAAGGCCGTGGTTCTCTGCCGTCAGCGCCGCGACTACCGTTCCTGCGTACTCGTGCCCGAGCACAATGTTCGGCGGGTTCGGAACGAACCTTCCCAGCGTGTGCTGGGCCCAGGGGTTTTCGCCTAGGTAGTACCGGAAGTCAGACCCACACACGCCACACGCTTCGACTCGGACAAGCACGAGGTCCGGGTCGCCATACTGCTCGAGCCTCCAAAGCGGGATGTCTTTGATGCTCAAAGCCTTCGGGCTCTCAAGAACGGCGGCGGGAATCGTGTCTGGCAAAGTCATGGTGAGGAACTCTAAGCCCTTCGATCTTACATGGCGGAGAGGCGAGGAGACCATGAATCATCTCTCTCGGAACCGACTTGTTGAGGAACTCCAGAGAGTCACGAACGTCCTCCAGATCGGCGTCTTCTCTTCAGCCTCAGCGGTGGACCGGGGCCCGCCAAGAGAGAACTTCGGGTTCCCGACGAGGCGTCGGCTCCGGCACGGCCGCAGGAACGCCGACTACGATCGGCAGGACCACTTTGAAGTCCCGTGGAATTCCCAGTGATGCCATGGTCTTCGACTCGTTGAGTGCTTCCCAGGCGAGCCCGATGACGCACGTCCCGAGCCCGAGTGACGTGGCCGCCAACATCAAATTCTGCCCGGCAAGGCAGCAGTCCCAGTCTGGGTGGAGGCCCTGTGGCTTGGCGCACACGACGATGAGTGTGTGTGCACCGTGAAAGATGTCGTATTCGGTGTGGCCAGGAGCCTTTCGGGCCTCCTCAATGAGCTTGGACAGGCCGGGTTGCTTCATCAGGATCCTGGTGGCTTCGTGACTGATCTCGTCGAGCAGTTTCCGATCCTGGACCACAACGAATGCCCATGGTTGGCGGTTCATTGCGCTCGGAGCCCTCACTGCGGCGTCGAGAAGCTTTCTGACAAGAGCATCGGATACGCGCTCGCCCTTGAACTCTCGGATCGCCCGTCTCGCCTTGATGCCTTCCAGCAGTTCCATGGACTACCCTCTTGTTTCTTCTACGCCGCCTTGGTCACGGAGCGAGACGAAGAAAGGCTAAAGTACGCCATGCGCTGGCAGCAAGGCGAGGGGCCACCGCAGATTGCCGGTCTGAGCGTGCGAACGGGCTTCGTTCCCGGTGATCTTGGGGTCATCACGACTCTTCATGGGCGGCTCTATGCTGAAGAGAGGGGCTGGGACGCGAGATTCGAAGCCTATGTAGCCGAGGGTCTGGCACGGTTCGTCTTGGCCGATTCTCCCAGACAGTGCGCTTGGCTAGCCGAGGAGTCGGGAAGACTGGTCGGCGTCGCTGCAATCGCTGAGGCTACGGACAGCTTAGCCCAGCTCCGGTGGTTCCTCGTCGTGCCTCAGTATCGTGGCCGCGGACTCGGCACATGGCTGCTGAAGGAAGCCGTGGCCTTTTGCCGGCAGATGGGCTATGCCAGAGTCTTCCTTTGGACGACCTCGGATTTAAGCCAAGCGGCTGCCCTCTACCGATCACTCGGTTTTGCGAAGTCGGAAGAGGTCGAGCATGAAGCCTGGGGAGCCAACGTGGTCGAGGAAAGGTACGACCTGGATCTCAGGGACCTCGACTCAAGGCGATAATGATGGCGATGGTCGCTCTCTGGGCAGCGGTTTTGTTGGCGCCTTACGGTCATGACCACTACCTCTCTCGGGACGGGGGTTGGTGCTGGTTTGCAGATCCTCGGGCGCTATGGGTCGGGGACAGGCTTCTCGTCGGGGGCGTCACATCGAAAGGAGACGTCGTTGCCAATGCCTACAGCTTGACCAACGACGAGTCTCAGCTGACAGTCCTCGCCCAAGGCCTTGAGAAAGACGACCACGCCAATCCCGCGTTCCTCCGACTGCCTGGCGGCACTGTCGCCGCCTTCTATTCAAAACACACCGGAACCGACCTCTGGATGCGACAGACGCTTCGGCCCGGAAACTACAGCGGCTGGAGCCCGGCCGTCAGGATCTCCCCTAATGACCCTGCGTACAAGGGTCCCGTTGGCGCCCTCAACACCTACACCTATCCGAACCCACGCTTGTTGACCGGAGAGCACGACCGCATCTACCTTTTCTGGCGCGGCATGAACTGGAAGCCGACTCTGAGCTGGTCGGACGACCTGGGAAAGACCTGGACGAAGGGAAGGATCGTCGTGTCGCCCGAATCAGAGGATCCCAACAACCGGCCGTACACCAAACTGTTCAGTGACGGCAAGTCGAGAATCGACTTGGCCTTCACGGACGGACACCCGCGCAACGAGCCGACGAACTCGATCTACTTCGCTCGATACGAAAAGGGCTCGTTCCGGCGGGCGGACGGGTCCTTGATCGCGCCACTGTCTCGGCTTCCCTTCAAGCCGAGCGACGCTGACGTTGTGTACGACGGCCGCGCCGAAAGTGTCAGGGCCTGGATTTGGGACGTTCAAGAGGACGGTCAGGGGCGGCCCGTCATTGTTTATGTCCGCCTTCCCCAAGACGATCGGCACGTCTACCGCTATGTGCACTGGGACGGTCACCGTTGGATCGATCGAGAGATCGTCGAGGGCGGTAAGTGGTTCCCGATGACGCCAGCAGGGAAGTCGGAGCCTGAGCCGCACTACTCAGGCGGTCTTTGCCTGGATCCGAACGACACTCGGTTCGTCTATCTGTCCCGGAGTATTCATGGTCGGTTCGAGATCGAGCGCTGGTTCACGCCCGACGGGGGCGACTCCTGGTCGCATGTGGCGGTCACAGGGGAAAGCAAACACGATAACGTCCGACCCTTCGTTCCCCCCGGACGCACCTCAGACAGGGGGCCCGTGGCGGTCTGGCTCAATATGAACCGCTATGTGCACTACACGGACTACTTCGGCACCCAGCAGGCAGCCAATGAGGACAGAGGTCCGTGGTCAGAGTCGGATCCTCTCCGCGCGGCACGAGCCGTGTGGGCGTGGGCGCGAAGCAACCCAAGCGAGCACGGAAGTCTTGAGTGGACCGAGGCGCCGCTCTACTCGGGGCTGCTGGACTTGTCCTCGGCGACGGGCGATCCGGGTCCTGTCGAGTGGGTCCGGCACGTTGCCGAAGTCAACAGCTGGAAGCTCGGTAAGCGACCGTTCATGGCCGATGACCAGGCCGTCGGACAGGCTTACCTTCAGCTTTACGGTTCGACACACGATGACCACATGATCCAGTCCGTGCGGACCTGGGCCGAGTCGGTGCTTTCTCGCCCACACAGCGAGTCGTTGGAGTGGAAGGGGGCTGTGTCCGATCGCGAGTGGGCTTGGTGCGACTCGCTGTACATGGCGCCTCCCGTTCTGGCCATGTTGGCGAAAGAGACAGGCGATCACCGGTTCTTGGACTTGCTTTCGGAGTTGTGGTGGAAGACCTCGGACTACCTCTACGACCGCCAAGAGCACCTCTTCTACCGCGACAGTCGGTATTTTCAGCCACGAGAGGCCAACGGTCAGAAGGTCTTCTGGTCGCGAGGCAACGGCTGGGTTCTGGCGGGACTCGCCAGGGTGTTGCAGGCCATGCCGGCGACGGATCCACAGCGTGTGCGGTTCCTCAGTCAGTTCCAGGGGATGTCGGCAAAGATCGCCAGCTTACAGACCCCAGACGGTACCTGGCACGCGAGCCTGTTGGACCCTCGGGCACTGTATCATTTTGAAGTGACGGCATGGATCATCTCCTCGACCGTCCAAACGTGGTCGGCGAGCCCCGAAGCCATTGCCGGGGTCGTCTTGAACCCTGCGCCCTTGCTCAGCGTCTCGTGCGACCGGCAGAAATTGTAGAACATGAAGTAGAGGCTCAGGGCGGCGATGTGGTTCGCAAGTTTCTTACTGTGGCCGTTGGTCAGCCTGGTGAACCGGCGCATCCCCATGCGGATCGTCAGGTTGTGCCTTTCGACGTAGGACGTGCTGATCTGGCTTTCCAGTGGGTCACCAATGATCGCCGTCGGTCTCGCGGACATGCAGACAGCCGGGCTATAGCGAACCTCGTTCTGCGGGTCTGCGCCATAGGTCTTGACGAGCATCCCGTAGTCCACATTCTTGCCGAAGGCAAGCCTGACGGCTGTTTTGTACATGCCGAGCCCGTCCGAGGTCAGTTGAATGTGGTTCTTGAGCCGGTCTGCCAGGTCGTACATGAAGTCCCGGCAGGTGTCTTCGTCACGCGGGCCCACATTGTAGGTGATGATGAGCTTGGAGTCCGCGTCAATCGCCGTCCATGTCCAAATGTCGCCCAAGTGGTCGGTGTCGATTGTGGACGTGCTGACCTTGCGCTGTTTGCAACCGATGAAGCTCCAAATCTCGTCCACTTGCACGACCAGGCTGTTCAGGTCACGCAGATGGTCGTTCATGTACTCTGCACAAGCTGGGCCGAGATCGGTCAATAGCTTGACGACCGTGTTGATCGCGCATCCGCAGAGGCGCGACGTAGTCCGGATCGAGTTGCCCTCGCAGAGACAGCGGACGATCTGGGCCTGGGCAGAGACGTTCTTCCGGTTCACACTGACATTATGCGTGACCGCTCACGCAGATGTCAAGTACCTAGAGACTCTTTCCTTTTCTTGCATCGTGGCGGTCATGGTCTTCCAACCGATGCCAGATCATCACGTCTCCTTCGCGGGCTCCCCTGACACGCCAGCCAGTGCCGATGATCCGCGCAGTCCAAACACGTCGCTTCTTGTCACGGGCCTTGAAGTCCAGTCGCCAGTCATACGGATCAGTCCTGAAGACAGCATATGACTCCTGGGCCGCCTTTCTGATCTCTTTGGGTGCGGCCTTCAAAGCCTTCCTAAAGGCCGGAGTCACATGGGACTCCATTTGCTTCTATGGAAGTTTCCGTGTCTTTCCAGTCCGGTAGAACGCCAATGCTTCCTCGGCGAACTCGTCCGCTTCTTCCTGGGTCATGTCGTACTCCTCATCAAGAAGCGCTTCCTTCATCCTAGAATATGTCGCGTTGACTTCCTCGAACACCTTTTTGCTAACTTCCTGTGCCGTCGAGGGGTCAAGCAGCGCGCCCCGGACAGCGAAATGACAGTGTCCGGCCTTCGGTGTCTCTTCGTCTCGAATTGTCATTGTACTCCTCGGGGGTAGTTATTTGCGAAAAACTGTGGGTTCATCTCTGGTTTGAAATAGTGCTTACGGTCAATCCAAACAAATCCATCGCCCTTAGAAATGATCGCCACATCAACGGGAGGGCCGACCGTCTCACTCTCCTGAGATGTGTGCTTCTTTTGTATCGTCAAGTTTACAAGCGATTGAGCAAGGACAGCCAACTCGTGCTTCGGCAATACGGCAACAGTGCTCATGATCGGAACATTCCAGCGCTCGACCGACCATCGCCCAATCTCGCCCGCAATTCTCCGCAGAAGTTCGTCCTGCATTTCGTCTATGCTCGCAATGCCCCGCTCCTTCGTGGCTCGCCGGGCCCTGGTAGCCTTGACAGCCTCGCGCCTGTCGTCGCAGTAGCTGCGAATTGCCGCCGTTACCGCCCGGTCATACCCTTCAGCTTTACCATCCATGTACACACGCACCATGTCAGTCTGCGCGAAGGGCATCATGATTGCCAGCAGATCGTCATTGATCGCCTTGTACTCTCGGTTTTGGGTATATCTATGAATCTGGCCGAATGAATACACGAATTCGTACGCGCTGAGCGCAGGGAAATGCTCCTTGTCTCCAAATCCGGCGATCACGATGCCGGTTTCCGGAGGGGAAAGCTTGCCGAGGCCGGGGATACTCGGCTCCCCGCGCTTGTTTGCTAGACCTATCAGTATCTCTGCGACGAGAGCCTGTTCCGATGCGTCCATCGGCGACTCTTCATGCATGATAAACTTCATGAAGTCTGGCTTGATTGACTCTATCAGTTCTGCTTCAAGTGCCTTCCAAGACTGCTCGTCATCCATCGGAAGGTCTTGCAATCCCCTGATCGATTTGGCGCAATCAGCCAAAACGCTTGACCTGGCTTTCCTGAAAGCAGCTTCGGTATCTTCGTCGGATCGACGATCTATGGCGTTCCCTAGCCTAGTCGTTTGGGAAATGATTACCGATCTAAACTGTTTTAGCCTAACTCCTACAGGAAACATGTCATGATCGGTATGCAAGAACTCTTGGAAGTCGGTGGCGTACTGTTGGAGCGTCGCCCTTGTCGCACTTCCGCGAGTTGATCTAAAGTGCTTGACTACGGTCTCGGCCGGAACCCCCATGATCTCGCCTGAGGAGTAGACCATGGCTCCTACGGGATGCTCCTTTGAGAGCGTGAAGAGCTTATTTACAGTGTTGTAGATCTTCTCGCGCGGGCCTATGTTGATTGTGACCGCACTGTCTGCGGCGAGAGCGACTGCCTGCTTATTGAGAATTGCCACCTCTGCCGTCATATCACATTACTCCTCTTTGTCCTTTGCCCAGCGCGCTTGAGCTGCCTTGCGCGCGGACTCAACCCTCTCCTCGGAACTGAGCTTTGCGGCTCTTGCCTTCCCACCCTTTAGCCCTCCGCGGCGACCCAAGGCAACCGCTGCCGGGTCTTTCTCTGGCGCGGGCTGAATCGGCTTCCGCTCCCCGATGGTCTCCTGAAAAACCCGAAAGGCGGTCTCCGCGAAATCCTCGGCCTGCTTGCGTGAGCGCTTGGGCATACACCTATTGTAACGAATTCTCGGCAAAAAAAGTTGCCCCGAGTAGGCGGACAGGGTATCTATCCCTGTCCGCCTACCGCGACTATGGCAATTTTGCCGGGTCCGACGCGGGGATGTCAAGCGGACTGAGCCTCAGCGGTCAAACTGATACAGTGCCGACCCTCGGTCGTTTCCTGCACCTGAAACGAGTGGAACCGGCTTCTACTGCTATGCCTTGGCTTGGGGCGTGAACGCTGGCCTCCTCGACGGTCGCCAGTACAGGCCCGTCGTCGATCGGGCCTTTCGTGCTCTCGTGTCCGCCATCGACCCAAACGGTCGGTTGGGCTGGGTGCAGCCAGTCGGACAGGACCCGAAAAGGGTGACCTCCGCTGATACCGACTCTTACGGGGTGGGCGCCTTCTTGCTGGCGGCCTGTCAAGTGGCAAAGCTAAAGCGAGAGTCCTGGTTTTGAACCCGCCGAACGTCCATTGGTCCAGCGTGGCCAGCGCCAGATGCTATAGTAGTCGGAGCGAGCACGGGCACTTCGGCCACCTTGCTTGAAAACCGAATAGTGGGGGTATAGCTCAGCTGGGAGAGCGCTTCCATGGCATGGAAGAGGCCAGGGGTTCGAATCCCCTTACCTCCACCAATCACTAGATTTCGTCCAGACACGGCACATCGTGCCGTCCTCTTGTTGTAAGGCGTCCAAAGTTTTCAGCATCAAAGTGAACGGTTCGTAGAGCCCGACAATGAGCTCTCCGTCCCCCCAGGAACAGTTCGAGCACACGAATTCCACCAGTTCCCTCTTGCCAGACGAATCGGCCTTTTTGAACCTATCTGCGGCACCGGAGGCAAGTTCGAGCACTTTCATGACTCCGTCCACCGAGACCGTCTCGACGTGGTCGAAGGACGCCGACGCTGTACGGACGTCTGGCCGTATCTCGTTCCATGACAATGCGCCCTTCACCTGTTCGTGGCCCAACTTACCGAGGACTAGAGATTGACCCGCTTCGGCCAAATCAGCAGTCTCCGTCGACACCATTTGAGCACCGGTGATCGTGGCTCCCGCCGTCAACGGGCCTTGTTCGGCGTACCTCGCACAGCGACGGGTCACGGCGCGCCCGCGTTCATCGCGTAGAGCAAGTCGCCCATAAGTCTGCAATAGTTCCTAAGTTCTAGTCGCCTGTCGGCATTTCGGACGACGCATTGATAAGGCTCCGCGAAAACTGCCTCCAGGCGCGAACTTCTTCCTCGCATGTCTGCGTATGTCCATTACGAGAACGATGGAGAGCGACAACCCCGAGTGAGAAGACTCCGCTAGGTTCAAAGTCCAAGAGACGCCTCGCGGAACGGTCGAGTGCGGACTATGGAGACGACCTCCTGCAATCCGACAACACTTGTTGTCTGACCAACGCTTGTATGGACGTCTCAACGCCGGTCATATCTAGTTCTTTGCATGCCAGGCTATCGGTAACTGTTAAGAACGACTATTGTTCCTAACAAGATAATGGGAACTGAGGTGACAGCCTTGCCGTTTGCAGCGTTGCTATGTCTACCACAGTCACAAAAGTGAACAACATCGCCGACCTGTTGGCACAATCGCCATCTGACGGCGACCTTTTCGAAGTGGCCGGGTACTACGAGCCTGGCGACAGGGGCGGGGGCCTCTGGCGCTGGGTCGAGGACGACACCACACAGCCCAACTACGGCTCCGTCATCGGAGTCTGGGTCCCGGCTCCTGGCCCGGACGCCTACGAATCCGGACGCTACTTCCTCGTCCACGACGGCGTTGTCAACGTCCGCCAATTCGGCGCTCTTGGCGACGGCGACGGCACCACGCTCTACAGTCAGATCGGGACGCGGTGGGAGGACGAGACTCACATCGCCAACACGTACGGCGACCAGACGGACGGCTCCGTCCCGACAGGAACCCCGTTCAGCGGGTTCTTTCACGGCTCAGGAAAGAGCGAGACGGCCGACTGGGCAGCGGTCCAAGTGGCGATCCAGTGGTGCGCCGAGAACGGAGTGAGGCTCGAAGCGCCGAGCGGCGAGTATGTCTGCCGACGCCCGCTCTGGCTGGGAGACGACCGGGTGGAACCCGAGTTGGTCGATGAGACCTATATCGACACAGGCAAGGACGTCCGCCAAATGGGCTTCACCTTCGTCGGCCAGACGAGCAACTCGAGGCGAGAGGCCGACGGCTATCCGGACGAGGAGGTCAAGGGCGGGGTGGCCAACATCCGGCTCTCCGGCGATTGCACGAACCGGTACTGTCTGAGCTTCGACACGGACGACCCGCCGGCCGGAACCTTCCAGATAGCCCTGAGTCTCGCCGGAGGCGAGTACACCGTCGGCGACTTCGGAGTGACCAGCACCGCCACCGACGTCCTGGACGCGATCAACACCCAGTTCGAGACGGACGACCCCCAGTTGTACGTCGCCGTGTTGGACGTGCCAGACCCTGGCGCGACCATTCCCGACCAGAACGTCTACTTCCAGGTTCTGCAGCACCATGAGGGCTCCGACCCGACGCAGATTCAGGAGTTCTTGGGCGAAGGCTTTGTCCAGACCTCCGACGAGACTCCAGCACCGTACTACTGGGCCCGTTGTCTTCCCGACTGTGCGGTCCTCAGCTTCCGCAGGAGTGCAGGGGTCCGCATGCGGGTGGAGAACCTGACCCTCAAGGGCAACAACGACCCCGACAACGACAACGACACCAGGTACGCATCGTTCGGGTTCCTTTTCACGACGAGCCAGTTCAACGGACACGTCTTGGAAAGGCACCTTGTGTCCTTCTGCGACACCGTGGTCGGACTGCTCCAGGGCACCGGCGCCAACGGAGAGTGGACGCGTGTCTCTCGCGTCGCGTGCGAGAACTGTCGGAGGGGCTACTACTCGAAGCGCCCCAGGCCTTCCTCCAGGAGTTCGACGGTTGGGCGCTTGGGCTGGACAACACCGGAGTCTACGCAGAGTTCGCCCACATGGGCGTGCCCGGCGTCGGAGTCAACTTCATGAACGCGCCTGCACCTTTGGCGGCGGCGGCAACCCCGACGGCGAGGGCACCCTGGTCAAGGTGTTCCGAGGAACCGGCGTCGTCCGCTTCGACGGTGGGCGCGTGGAGCACATGGCGACGCTGTTCGACTACGACGCCGTGGACGGCCAGGGCGCGAACGACAACATGGACGTGATCGTCCGAGGCATGGAGTTCGAAGGCGTCCGGGGAGGCTCCGACCGCGTCTTCGTGAACGGCGAGCAGACCGAGGGGGCGACCCTCGGGACAAACTACGGCCTGATCGTCCAAGACTGCAAGTTCCAAGGGTTCTACCGCGTGGTCGACGACGTCCCCGTGGTCGGCAACAGCGACCTGAACTTCGTCAGCTACCCGCAGGACGCCCTGCGATGCACGTTCGAGCGGTGTCGCTTCATCGGCATCCGCTCGCTCCAGACCACCAACGTGCGCCCTGACCTCGTGCGCTGCTTCAAGAACGACTACACCTCGGACGGGGCGACCGACTACAAGACGCCGCTCCGGCAGTTCGAACAGGCCACGGGCGCGCCCGTCGTGCGGACCCAGTCCCTTCGCAACGCCTGGCAAGACACGCCTTGGGTCCAGACCGGCGCGCGGAACAACGTCCTGGGCTTCTCGGACTTCCAAGGCCAAGACCCAGTCGGCCGACGCTAGCACGACGGTCGACTTCGACTATGGCGGAAGCTGGAACCTCGTGCCCGTGTCGGAACACAGCCCGGTCGTCTTCGGCAAGTGGGGCGCTTTCGACGAGGCCAACATCAGCCCGAGCCCCGAGGCCTTCTACCTCGGCCTATCGGCCGGGTACCACCTCGAGAACGTCTTGACAGCCATCGACCTGAACCTCCCCCTGACGCACGGCAGCGACGACAAGTCCAGCAAGGTCGTGACGTACCAGTGCCTCTGCCAGGCGCAGGGGCGGACGAGGTTCATGCTCGTCAAGGCGACCAAGCACGACGGCACGACCACCGTAGACTCTTCGGACGTCCTGGACGCGGTCATCGTCGAGTCGCCCATCGTGGACGATGCGTACGTCTTCACCGACACGATGCTGGTCACCTTGAGGGCCCTCGTCAACGAGTGCGACGGAACCGCCGACAACAAGTACGCGGTCGTCTGGATCGAGAACCTCGTCCCCGAGGGCGTTCTCGGCGCCGCCTTCAAGGTCTTCTGGCAACAGGCATGGGGCGGCACCGAGGCCGCTGACGAGACAGGGACATACCCGCTTGCATCTGGCCTGGCCAACGCCGGCCAGGTGCGGACGACCACCGGCACCCCAGTGTCGACAGGCACCTACAACTGGGCTGTCAACGCCCTCGGCATCAA
>JAKOXK010000014.1 GCA_029781035.1 Armatimonadota bacterium | reverse complement strand
CAGGTTGGCCAGGGAAAGACGATGCAAGAACTCGCGACCCTGGACAACGGCACCTGGGGACACGTGACGCACACGGTTGTGAAGCGATTCGGAGTAGAAGTTCTGGAAGATTGGTTTCGCGCGATGCGATATGACGGGCTACCCGACGCCATCTTCGAAGGCGCGACGACACCCGAGCGGAAACTCACCCTTTGTATTTGTCTTCTTTCTGCATCCGCCAGGCGCGATCTTCGCCCGCTGTTCGCCGAGTTCGGATTCCTCGTCGAGGAAGAGTATTACAACAAGCTGCACTCCGAAGTCGAAACTGAAATGAAGAAGTTGCCGGCCAAAGAGGAATGGTTCAAGGGATGGACTAAAAGCCCCGTGAATGGTCGCTATTACCGTGTGATGCGATGGACAACCGATTGGCCGCAAGCTGAACGGATGGCACGCCAATGGGGCGGGCGGCTGCCCGAGATTCAGTCTCCCGGCGAACAGGAATGGCTGGCAAGGCGATTCTCGCATCTGGGTCCCGTGTGGCTGGGCCTCCATGATCCGAATGGCAAGGACGAGTGGCAATGGGTGTCTGGAGAACGACTGACCGCATCATACTGGAATCCGAAAGATCAGAAGGACGCGCGGAATCGCTGCGCGGCCCTGGGCAAAGCGGAGCCGGTGGGCAACTGGCGCCGGCTGAAGCCCGAGACTGAATGCGTCGTGATCGTGGAGCGCCTTGTTGCTGGAGATCTTGATTTTCCGTCGGCTCCAACCGCTGACGACCGGTCGCCGGACCGCATCTTAACCGTCCAGGATGCCCGAACCAGGATTGGACAATCGGTCACAGTCGAGCTACTGGTGAAGAACACAGCCGCCAGCGGCAGTGTCATCTTCTTGAACTCGGAAGAGAACTTTCGAAGCCCGAGCAATCTGGGAATCGCACTGCTCAAAGATTACCAGGAGCACAAAGCGGCTCCCGCAGACCCAATCAAGTTCTTCGCTGGCAAGAAGGTCCGGGTAAAGGGAATCGTCAGCTTGACTCGAGATCTGCCACGAATCACGGTCGTTGACCCAAATCAGATTGACGTCGTCGATTGACGTCGCCTGAAAACGAAATTAAGTAACGAGAGAAGCCTGCCTACAATCTGTCGACGGAGGCAGGATCGCAGAATCGAAAGGCCTGCGCGCGGCGGGCTGGTATTTATCGAATCTCAAAGTCAGCGCAAGGTGCATCGGCCCACGTCGGAAGCAGCCGCACATCGATCGTGATTTGAACACTCCACATTGCCAGGCTCAACTCGACACCACAGACAACAGACAAAGGTGCCACCCACCTTGACGGGGGGGAATCTCGCTTTGCATTTTGATGTAAACCAATTTCTTTCGGAGGTTTACCGATGCCCACGCTGAACCGGACCGAGATCTGGTCGCGTGACGAAGTGCAGGTATTCCATCTGATCAACCGCTGTGTCCGCCGGATGTACCTGTGCGGCAAGGACCGGCGGACTGGCAAGGACTATTCTCACCGCAAGGAGTGGATCCGCGACCGCCTGGAAGAACTGGCCGGGATCTTCGGGAGGGATATTCTTGGCTTTTGCGTGATAAGCAACCATCTGCACGTGGTCGCCAGGACTCGGCCGGATGCTGTGAAGGCCTGGTCGGATGACGAGGTGGCGCTGCGGTGGTGGCGGCTGTTCCCGCAGCGGCGCAATGAGGATTACTCCCCGGCCGAGACGACGTGTGAGGTATGCGGGTTAGTTGTTGCGCGGCTCTTTAGGAGGACGAGACGACGATTTGGGAGGGCGAGGCTCCCGCCGAGCCGCGTGGCGGTTGGACATCGTTCGTGAATTGCGGCTCCGCGGGAGCGTCGCCCTCCCATCAGGCCAGTTCCCTGGATGCCGCGGGCGGCTCTTTGGGACGATGAGACTCGGATTTGGGAGGGCGAGGCTCCCACCGAGCCGCGTGGCGGTTGGACATTGTTCGTGAATTGCGGCTCCGCAGGAGCGTCGCCCTCCCATCAGGTCAGTTCCCTGGATGCCGCGGGCGGCTCTTTGGGACGATGAGACTCGGATTTCGGAGGACGAGCCGATGATTTGGGAGGGCGAGGCTCCCGCCGAGCCGCGTGGCGGTTGGACATTGTTCGTG